>JAZNBF010000036.1:0-34856 GCA_045586905.1 Clostridia bacterium | reverse complement strand
GAAATCCGAGCTTTTCACCCGCTTCAACGGCAGGCCTTGTGAGGATGATTCTTTCTATTTCCTTCTTTTTGTATGCGCTTACAGCCATAGCCATTGCAAGGTAGGTCTTGCCTGTGCCGGCAGGACCTATACCAAAGGTGACCGTGTTGTTTTTAATGGCTTCGACATAATTTTTCTGACCGAGTGTTTTACTTTTGAGAGGTTTACCTTTGGCAGTTATGCAGATGCAGTCTTCGCCATATAAAACACTTTCATCGACACCTTCTTTGGTCATCTCTATTGCATAGGCAAGATTCTGATCGGTGATGTTCTCACCTGAGTCAAGGAGTTTTGAAAGACTGAGTATTACATTTTCTGCTTTTATAACACTGTCGGACTCGCCTGATATTTTTATGAGACTGTCACGACTTGTTACAGTCACATTGAACTCTTTTTTTATGGCGTTGATATTTTTATCGAATTCACCGAATATGGAAATGATTTTTTCGATATTTAAAAATTCCAGTACCTTTTCCAAAAGATATACCTCCGTATCATTCGGATAAAACTATGGGCAGCTCTGATGCAATGTCTTCTATGCACTCCAGCGTGACAGTGGCAGATATTGTGCCATCGGGATTGTCGGAAATCTCCCTTGTGGTGTTTATGACGCGTGCATCGGACGGAAGCTTTGAGTTAAGTCTTGCAGTCAGCTCCCATACAGCTCTTCGTACAGCTGTTTCTTTATCCAGCTTACATTCTGTTTTTATTATCTCACAATATTTGCATTTTGTAAATCCCAAAGGGAGAGAAAATTTGCCGAAAAGTTTAAAATATTTTTCTTTTGAATATATTTTTGCCATGGGGACCTTATCTTTTACGGGGCAAAAATCAATTTTTTTGTCGGAAAATAAAATGCCATATGAATTTTTAGTTTTTTCGGATAGTTTGTAGGAGGTGAAGCTTAACGGGAAGTCTCCGTGCAGGGTATAGGTGGTTTTTGCATATATTTTGCCTGATGCATGAACAAAGCGCACGGGAGCATATTCGTTTGAGTCGTACACCCCTCCTATCAGAAGTTCTCCCTTTCGTACAAAGGTGCCGCTTCGGGCGTAGAGAATGCCTGTTTCGGATATTGCCTCGGTAATAACCCCATCGCGTTCTGCTACGATGTTGCATGCAAAATTCTGATCGAAAAAATCGGGCTTTGATATTTTTTCTCTCACATCTACTTTTGCAGTTGTGCCTTTGATATCTACCCATATCCACGAAAGAATATTACATTTTTTTCGCATGCTGTCCTGAATTTCGGCAGGACTTATGGAGGGAATGAATTTGCCCTGACGGATGCCACACTCCCCAAGGAGTGTTATTATCTGACTGTCTGTCAGGTAGCTGTTGCCATTTATTACAATATCTTTTATGAAAAACGAATTGATACAAAAGGCGGCGGATAACGTCAGAAATGCTATAAAAAAGGCAAGTCGGTTGCGATAGATAAACAGTTTCATCGCAAGGCCGAATCTGCCTTCAACATCTATTTTGATATCACACTCACGGGCAACAGGAACGAGTTTTTTAAGATTGGTGCTCAGCACATCTGCCCGATATACACCTTTCAAACACAGGATATTCTTGAGTGGTATGTCTTTTTTCAGACATTCATCAAAAAAGGCACGGATATTGTCGCCGCACAGTTTAATCCTCACATACCCCACAACTGACCAGATCAAAGTTTCCACCTCGCAGTTTAACATATTATGCAAATGATATTGACAGTATTGTGCCGCTTATATGAATTTCGTCACTGCAAAAGAGGGTAATGAGGATGTTTTCTCCGCTTATGCATATACTTTTGTCGGCACATTTTATTATAACCATATTTTCTTCATAAGATGCTATTGAATAGGTGCCGTTTATACGAACTGTGTCATTTGTGCAAATCAGCTTCCAGGCAGCTTGTAAAACTGTGTCGTCGGTCATTTTTTCACTTCCTTGCATTTATATTCATATGAACACAGTTTTTTAAATATGTTGAAATGAGGAGATGAATAATTTGAAGAAAAAAGGAGCTTTGTTTAAATCTGTTGCATGCGGATATATAATTTTGGGTATGATTTTCGCACACACAGAAATCGGAAATGAAATCAGAGAGGCGCTGAAGCTATGGGCAGGTGTATTGATACCTTCTCTTTTTCCATATCTTGTGTTGGCGCAATATGTCACTGCATCGGATGTGATGGATTTTTTTAATCCACTAAAAAAAGCTGTACACAAGATTTTAAACATAAGCGAAAGTGGTGCAAATGTATATTTATGTTCTCTCATAAGCGGATATCCCACAGGTGCAGTGTGCTCTGCCGGGCTATATAAAGACAGGATAATAAAAAAAGAGGAAGCGGAAAGGCTTGTGTGCTTCACAAACAACGCAGGGCCGCTGTTTGTTATATCGGTGGTGGGAGCAGATATGCTTGGCTCAAGCGGCGACGGGCTGGCTCTTTATGTGATACAAAGTGTTTCGGCAATGCTGGCAGGAATAGTTCTTGGAATTAAAGCTCCGAAAACTCCATACAGATCAGTCCGGTGCAAAAATAGAGGAATGAGCCTTGACAAGTGTACTCAAAATGCAATTAACACCATGCTTGCAATAGGTGCTTTTTTGGTGTTGGCTTGTGTTGTTGCCCGCATTGCCATAATTAGTTTTAAAATGGTGCCTGTGTATGGCAAAAAGCTATCGCCATATGCAAAGATTTTTGTTTACTGCATTCTCGAAATAACAGGTGCAATGAAAGCCTTGTCGGAGTTTGGCAACACAAGACTTGTATTCAGCGTCATCAGCAGTGTGCTTTCGTGGTCGGGGATTTGTGTGCTTATGCAGATAAAAAACGTAATACCCGACGAATTTTCGTTATCGAAAATTGTCGGGTGTAAGATAGTACAATCTTCAGTAAGCTTCCTGCTTGCTTTTACATATAAAAGCTTTTTTGTTTTGAAAATGAGCTTTAAAACTGACATAGTATTTACAGCATCCATAATTATGAGTGTTATTATTTTCTCTTTGTTTATATTGAAGTCAAAAAGAGAATCGTATAAAAACACATAAAAAATGACGGGCACATTTGCTGTGCTCGTCATTTAATGATTTTAAACTAAAGAATATATACCTTTACGCTTCGTCTGCCAAACTGCATACATTCTGAACGGGTGTTGTAGAAAAGGTCAACCTTGTTGCCCTTTATTGCACCACCTGTGTCTTCAGCTGTGCAGTAGCCATATACATATCGTCCGTCGGTGGATACGATAAACATTTTTGTGCCAAGAGGAATTACTCTGGGGTCAACTGCAACGGTTCCCATTTTCGCATAGGTGCCTGAAGCTGTTATGCCATAGCCGGGTGATCCGGGCCATTTGCCGCAGCTCTCGAAAGACAGATCGTAGGCAGTTGCCTGACATGTCATAACCTTTTTATATTGGAAGCTCTGACCGTTGACAACAGCCACATTCGGTGGCAGGGTGCCCTCGCTGACAACTTCATTTACAGGTTCAACCTTAACGGTATCGGAAATAAATGTGCGTGATACCTCAACACCATTACGGTATTCGATATCGTAGGCTTTGCTCATTGTACCATTAGTACCTTTGGAAATAAGCTTTCTTTCTCCTTTGGTAGCTGTGTTGTCTTCTACTAAAGTTGTGCCATAGGGAATTGGCTCTTCCTCGTACACTGTTACATGATCAACTTTTGTAACTTTCATTTTGTTACCGTTTTGAGAAAGTTTATCGTCGATATTTACATCAAAAATATCATCTATATCTGCCATGCTTGTACCTTTGAGAATAAATTCTCTGTAAGTTTCGGCATCGGTCCAGTATGAGATGGTGTGACCGGCATATTCAACATCCACAAGCTTGAGTCGCTTAATGATTATTGTACGGTCATCGGGAATTGCGTTGGTTGACAAAGGGTATACCATATCTGAACCGGAAAGCTGTACGTTTTCCTGATTAAGTACATCTCCTACCAAAGTTCCGTCGGAATATACAATACGGGATACATTACCATCTATAATAGTAACAGGTTCACTCCAGGGAGCAGCGAATGCAGATGTAATTGACATTAGAAAAACCAATGTCAGTACAAATGAAAAAGCGCATCTGAATTTTAAGAATCTGTCGTTGTGTATGGTTTTAATAATAAAAATGACATCCACCTCCTTGTTGAATTTTTTATCAACAGCCTACATTTTAGTCGAACAAAATTATTTTGTCAAATTTGTTTCAAAAAAATTATGTGCATTTTTGACAAAGTGGGGCATTTTGTTTGAAAAAAGACACATTTGCAGGTCTATATCCCTAAAACACTGCGATTTCGGCCTTGATTTTGCTCTTTTATATATTATTCTGTTGTTAATAAAAAATTACGAAAATGTTACATTCCGAGTTTTTTTTGTGTATTGTAACCAAAATTTATAGGTGCTTTTTTGACAATATGTAGTGTGAAACGGTTGTTTTTTGCCCTATATCTTGGGAAAATCACATTCCAGGCCAATTTTTTGCATACATAGCTCCGTTATTTAAAATCAGTATTTAGTTCACGTTTTTAAAATTTAACTATTTTTCGTAAAAAATACTGTTTTCCCAAAAACACTTTCCCCTTGAAAAGCTATAAAATTACCATATTTTTTGCACAAGAAAACGGCAGATATCAAGATTATCTGATATCTGCCGAACTTATTTCTTCCTATTATATATGTCATTCAAATTTTATTGACCTAAGAGCTTCTTATATTCGTCATATCCATATATAGAATTGAGAACGTCAAGCATCATGTTTGAAGACATCCTCTGAGGTAGTCCAAGCTTTTTTAAAAATGCAGTTCTTTTTATATGACTGTCGGCGCTGCCAGAGAGACCATCTATGCACAAATCGGCTTTGGTAATAAGACGAACATTTGAATTTGTGCTGTCTTCTGTTGCCGATGCGCTCTTCAGAGCTTCTATGATTATCTCATCGGATATGCCCTCTACGCCTAAAAAACCTTCTTTTGATGGCTTGTCTTTTCGTTTTTCTTTGCCTTTGACATCGGGAATGTATGCATGTTTGACATTTTTTCCTTTAAGCACATTTTTGATGTAGTTACGAATCTGAAATCCTGCTCTGTCACTGTCGGTAAAAATTATTATGCCATTTTTATCGGCAAGAGAAGAAAGCATATTCATAAGTTTTTTATTTTTAAAGATCATAAAACCGTCGGTAACAACGATTGTTGCATCAACTATGCCGGAAAGTTTTATTTTGTCGTAATTGCCTTCCACAACTATTGCTTCTTTTATTTTCAGCATAAAAAGACTCTCCAATTAGTTTCTGAGGCTATGGATGGGAGCAGGGATACGGCCACCACGTGCGATAAAAGCATCACTTGAAGCCTGATTAACGCTCATAACGGGTCCGGTGCCCAAAAGTCCGCCAAATTCTATCACATCGCCAACCTTTTTGCCGGGAGCAGGAATGATTCGTACTGCTGTGGTTTTGTTGTTTATCATACCAATAGCAGCTTCGTCGGCAATGATTGCAGACAGAGTTGAAGCAGAGGTGTCACCCGGAACAACTATCATATCAAGACCAACAGAGCACACACAAGTCATGGCTTCGAGCTTATCGAGGCTGAGTGCACCACATTTTGCAGCACTGATCATGCCTGCATCTTCACTGACGGGAATAAATGCACCACTAAGACCACCAACGTATGATGATGCAAACACACCACCCTTTTTGACTGCATCATTTAAAAGAGCGAGCGCTGCAGTTGTGCCATGGGTACCACATTTTTCAAGTCCCATTTCTTCTAATATATATGCAACACTGTCGCCTCTTGCAGGGGTGGGAGCTAAAGACAAGTCGACTATACCAAATGGTACGCCGAGTCTCTTTGATGCTTCCATGGCAACGAGTTGTCCCATACGGGTGATTTTGAATGCGGTTTTCTTTATTGTGTCGCTAACAACGCCGAAATCTTCGCCTTTGACCTTTTCAAGTGCATGTTTTACAACACCCGGTCCACTGACGCCTACATTGATAACACAGTCGGGCTCCCCTACTCCGTGGAAAGCACCTGCCATAAAGGGATTATCTTCTACACTGTTGCAAAAAACAACCAGCTTGGCACAACCAAAGCCATCGGTGGAGGCAGTGAGGTCGGCAGTTTTTTTAATAATGTCACCCATAAGCTTTACTGCATCCATATTTATGCCGGCTTTTGTGTTGCCCACATTTACAGATGAACACACGATGTCGGTTGTTGCTAAAGCTTCAGGGATTGAGTTGATAAGAATTTTGTCTGCTTCGGTGAAGCCCTTGTGAACGAGAGCTGAAAAACCACCAAGGAAATTGACTCCTACCTCTTTGCCTGCCTTATCGAGTGCTTTTGCATAGGGAACATAGGAAGATGCATTTGAAGCACCTGCAACAAGCGAGATTGGAGTGACGGAAATTCTTTTGTTTATTATCGGAATACCAAGCTCTTTTTCGATGGTTTCGCCTGTGGGAACCAAGTTTTCTGCCCTTTGGCAAATCTTATCATATATTTTTTGTGTTGCTTTGTTAATGTCGGAATCGGCACAATCAAGAAGCGAAATGCCCATGGTAATGGTACGGATGTCGAGATGTTCGCTGTCTATCATATGCATGGTTTCTTCAAGTTCAAATTTATTAATCACAGAAAGCACCACCCTTATATTCTGTGCATTGATTCAAAAATGCTCTCGAGCTGAATTTTGATATCTACTCCAAGCTCTTTGCCCTCATTTTCGAGACGAAGAGAGATTTCTTCAAAAGAACCGGTTGCATTTTCAATGTCTACAATCATCATCATGGTGAACATATCCTGAAGGATAGTCTGAGAAATGTCGAGAATGTTAATACTGCATTCGGAAAGGATTTTGGTTACACCGTATATGATGCCCACCTTATCTTTGCCTACTACTGTAATTATTGCTTTTTTCATTATGTTTACCTCCTATTTTGCCATACTTCTGGCACGGATAGCTTCATATATCATAAGTGCCGCAGCAACAGATGCATTGAGAGATGAAATTTCGCCAAGCATTGGTATGCGTACCAAGAAGTCACATCTTTCCTTTACAAGACGCGAAATACCCTTGCCTTCGTTGCCAACAACAATGGCAAGTGCTCCACCAAAATCGTGGGTGTGGATGGTGTTTTCGCCATCCATGTCGGCCCCTACAACCCAAACATTTTCTTTCTTGAGCTGTTCTATGGCCTGAGCGATGCTTGAAACCTTGGCAACGGGAGTGAATTCTACTGCTCCTGCCGAGGTTTTGGCAACGGTGGCATTGAGACCGACGCCACCATGTTTGGAAATGATAATGCCATGGGCCCCTGCAGCATTGGCACTACGGATTATTGAACCAAGATTGTGAGGATCGGTAATTTCATCACATATTACAATAAGAGGTTGCTCGCCCCTGTCTTTTGCAATGTTTAAAATATCGGAAACGCTCACGTATTCCTTGGCTGCAACATAGGCAATAACCCCTTGATGGGAATGGGATGTTGCAATGGAGTCAAGCTTTGCCTTATCTACATATGAAATGGCTATGCGCTTTTCCTTTGCCATGGCAAGAATTTTTAGTATAGATCCGTGTTTTTCTCCATTCTGAACAAGAATTTTGTCGATGATGCGCCCCGAAGAAAGAGCTTCTATGACAGGATTGCGGCCTTCTATCTTATCAGAAATTTTATCGCTTTTAAAATCCATTTGTGCCTCCATTAAAACTTAAGGAGACACGCTCTCGGCATGCCTCCCGTAGTGTACCCGCCAGATTAAGCAAGGTTGAATTTGTCATGAATAACGCTGACTGCTCTGTCGGCATTTTTCTTGTTGATGAGTACGGAAACTTTGATTTCGGAAGTGGAAATCATATGAATGTTGATATCGGCACCGTAGAGAGCTTCAAACATTGCAGATGCAACACCGGGATTGTTAACCATACCTGAACCAACGATTGAAACTTTTGAATAGTCTGTGCTGTATTTGATTTCTTCAAAACAAAGAACATCTTTTTTAGCATTGAGGATTTCAACTGTATTTTCAGCATTGCCCTCTGATACAGTGAAGCTGATGTCTTTTTTACCGTCTCTGCCTATTGACTGAAGAATAATATCTACATTTATTTCATTTTTTGCAAGAAGAGAGAATACCTTGAAAGCCATACCGGGTTTGTCTTCGATGTTGCAGATTGAAATTCTGGCTACATCATTATCTCTTGCTACACCTCTAACTAACATTTTTTCCACTTTACTTACCTCCTTAACAACTGTTCCCTCATTTTTGTTTAAGCTGGAACGAACAACCAAATTTACATTATATTTTTTTGCCATTTCAACAGATCTATTATGAAGTACATTTGCGCCAAGACTTGCAAGCTCAAGCATTTCGTCGTATGAAATGGTGTCGAGCTTTTTAGCATTTGGAACAATGCGGGGATCTGTGGTGTATACACCGTCAACGTCGGTGTATATTTCGCAGACATCAGCCTGAAGTGCAGCGGCAATGGCCACTGCTGATGTATCGGAACCACCTCTGCCGAGAGTGGTGATGTCATCATATTTGTTGATGCCCTGAAAACCTGCAACAATGACGATGTTGTTTGAATCGATTTCTTTGCGGAGACGCTCGCCATCAATTTTGGATATACGCGCCATTCCGTAGTTGCTGTCGGTTTTCATGCCGATTTGCCAGCCGGTGAGTGATACAACCGGATAGCCAAGCTTCTGGATTGCCATGGCAAGAAGAGAGATTGAAATCTGCTCGCCTGTGGAAAGAAGCATATCCATTTCACGCTTTGAAGCTTTTGGATTGATTTCTTTTGCTTTTTCAATAAGATCGTCTGTGGTGTCGCCCTGAGCTGACACAACTACAATTACGGAGTTACCGTTTTTGTAGGTTTCAGTAATTCTTGTGGCAACATTCATTACTCTTTCGGCATTGGCTACGGATGAGCCACCGAATTTTTGAACTATTAAGCTCATATTATTTACCTCCCAATTTATTGAACACAAGCGCCTTCGTTGTCTGCATCGAGCATAACAAGACGCCAATTTTTCAGATTAGTTTTTATCAGTTCATTCATGTTGCGTTCGTAGTCGGTGTTGTCACGGTCGACAACCGACATTATGGTTGGACCTGCGCCACTGATGTAGCCCCCATATGCACCAAACCGTCTGGAAGCACGAATGATATATTCGCCACTTTTAATGTAGGGGAAACGGTAGCGCTGATGAATACGGTCACGGAAGCATGATGAAAGAAGTGACGTGTTGCCCGTGGAAAGAGCCGAGGAAAGAAGGGCTGCATGGGCAATATTGTAAGATGCATTACGCATCGGTACATGCAAAGGAAGAATGGAACGGGATTTTTTTGTTTGAAGATAGAAATCGGGAATCATTGCCGCAAATCTGAGATTTGAAGAAACCTCGGAACGCGAATATATGATTCTGTCTTTTTCGACATATGATATTGTAAAACCGCCAAGCAGTGCCGGAGTGACATTGTCGGGATGTCCTTCAATGGAACAGGCAAGCTTCAAAAGGTCTTCGTTTGAAAAAATATCGCCCAGAAGATGATTGCCGCCAACAAGCCCCACCACTATGCCGGCTGAGCTTGAGCCAAGGCCTCTTGTGACGGGAATGTCGGATGATACGGTGACCTTTATACCGTCAGGTTTTTTGCCTGCCAGCGAAAAGACAGCTTGCATAGATCTGTACAGGAGATTGGTTTCATTGTTTGGAACATATGCTTTGCTCTCATCGGTGATGGTTATTTCAAAGCCGGAATCTATCTCTTCGAAAGTGGCTGTGTTGTAGAGTTGCAAAGCTATACCCATGCAGTCAAATCCGGGACCGAGATTTGCAGTTGATGCCGGTACCCTGACTTTGAACATAGTTACCCCCAAAAATTGTTATAGTATCATTAGTGTGTTTTCAATTTGTGCCGGGATATCAGATAAAGCCTGATTGATATCTTTGATTTTTGCCGGTGGTGTTATGAATGCAACATATCCGTCGGATGACAAGGTGCTGACATCTGAGCCGAATTTGTCGGATACAAAAGACATAACCTCAGCCTCAGAATCGGCTTTTGCACAGACATACATTGATGTGGTAATGTCTTCATATGGAATTAAAACATCGGCTTTTGATGCTGTCCAGGGTGCGTGGAACGGAAGTGATGCATTTTTTACAGAGTCGATGATATCGGCAACTACTGCACTTGCTGTGGGGAGTTTACCTGCTCCTCTGCCGTAGAAAAGTGCATCGCCGAGCATGTTGCCCGAAACCATGATGCCATTGAACACATCATCGATACCCGAAAGAGGCGAAGATGTGCTGACAAGCATAGGTGCAACAACAACGCTGAATTTGTCGCCCACTCTTTCGCATTTGCCGATGAGCTTGATTGCATAGCCAAACTCCTGTGCAAACTTTGTGTCGGCAAGTGTGATGGAACGAATGCCCTCGGTGTGAATGTCGGCATAGTTGATTTTCTCTGTGTTTATCATAGAAGAAAGGATGCTGATTTTTTTGCCTGTGTCGAAACCATCGACATCGGCAGTGGGATCCTTTTCGGCATAGCCTTTTTCCTGAGCTTCTTTGAGTGCAGCTTCGAAGGAGACATTGCCCTTAAACATTCTGGTGAGTATGTAGTTGGTGGTGCCATTGAGTACGCCGCATACAGAATCGATACGGTTGGCAGAAAGACAAGTGCGCATTGGACGGATGATGGGAATACCACCACCAACACTTGCTTCGTAGTAGTAGGCACAACCATGCTCTTTGGCAATTGCAAAGAGCTCGTCACCATAGGTTGCAACAAGTTCTTTGTTGGATGTGATGACTGTTTTGCCCGCCGAAAGCATCTGACGGGTAAAGGTGTTGGCAGGTTCTACTCCACCCATAGCCTCAACAACTATTGACACCTCATCGTCACCTGCAATGACATTTACATCATTTGTGAAAAGATGACTTTCGGGATGACTTGAAAAGTCTCTTATATCCAGAATATATTTAATGTCAATCGGAGTGTGAGCAGATCGGGATACTTCGTTTGAGTTTTCTCTCAAAATTTCATATACACCTGATCCGACAACGCCGAATCCTATTATAGCAATTTTAATCATTTGTTAAACCTCCGAATTGCCTGAAAATAATGTAAAATTATACCATAAAATCCTTGAAATGTCAATGGTTTGCAGTCTTTTTAAAAGGGTTTTTAAAAATTTATTTGAGATTGAAATTATCGGGGAAATCCTTACCTATTGAGCTAATGCTGTCGAACAGATCGTCATTGCCTTGAGGAGTGTATGAAGAAACAGCCTCGCCATCGGTAATGATAAAGCTGACATCTGAGCCGACAACACCTGCCAAAGCAGCTGCTATGGCATCGCGATTGGTCTTTTCGTTAAGGCTCCTGCGTGTGCTCAGGTCGTCAACACAAATGTGCAAAACATTGTTTTCTTCTTTGACTCTGGCACTGAAAAGAAGTGCAGAAAGAGTTATTTTACCACTTGAAGCGAGCGCCTTTTTCACATCTTCCCACATTTTCACAGCTTTTGCTGCACCGGGTTCGGCGCTGTTTGCTTCAGACTTTGGTTTATCTGAATCCGTATCCTCCGGTATGGGTGATGAAAACTCTTGCATCTCGGTAGGTGGCTCGGGGAATTCGGTGCCAGCGAAAGACGAAGTGACAACCTCCTCTGAAGGTGTCGGTTTTTCAGAAACCGATTGAGAAATTGAGAAAGCATTTGCAGACATTGAAGCAAGCTTATTTTCCAAAGCACTGATTCTTGCCGCCAAAGATGAAGGATCGGTATTTAAAGAAGGTGTGGTAAGACGGATAAGCGCACACTCGCAAAGCACTCGTGCAGACGAAAAAGTCTTGAAGGAAGCGATGCAATCGGAAAGAGTGTTGATGCACTGCGTGAGTGTGGCAACATCGAAAAGGTTTGTTAAAGAATCCAGATATGACTTCTTGTATTTGCTGACATAGTAGCCCTCCGGGCTTACCTTATACATGATGATTTCTCTGAACACAGACAAAAGTCCTGTGGCAATATTGTCGAAATTCTTACCGTCGGATATGCAGCTATTGAAGCGCTGAAGCGCTGAAACTGTGTCATTTTTTGCTACATCGGATGCGAGCTCATAGAGGATTTTGTCGTCGACTGCGCCTACAACATCGGTAACCTTATCGAGAGTGAGTTTATCACCGGAAAAAGACAGACACTGGTCGAGAATGCTGAGAGAGTCTCGCATGGAACCGTCGCCGAGATATGCTACATACTCAAGTGCTTCGTCGGTTGCCTCTATGCCCTCACCTGCGAGAACGGAGCGAATGTTTGACACTATGTCGGATATGGAAATAGTTTTAAAATCAAATCGCTGACAACGGGAAAGTATGGTGGCAGGAATTTGACGGAGCTCGGTGGTGGCAAGAATGAAAATCACATGAGCGGGGGGTTCTTCGAGAGTTTTTAAAAGAGCATTGAAGGCACCCTTGGAAAGCATATGTACCTCGTCTATGATGTATACCTTGTATTTGCCCATGGTTGCCACATAGTTTATCTGAGAGATGATATCGCGTATGTTGTCTACGCCTGTGTTGGATGCAGCGTCTATTTCGCGGACATCGAGACAGGTTTCTGAAAGAATGGCTTTGCACACCTCGCACTCATTGCAGGGGTTGCCATCGATTGGCGAAATGCAATTGACTGCGCGGCTTAAAATTTTAGCAGTGGTGGTTTTGCCTGTGCCTCTTGTGCCTGTGAAAAGGTAGGCGTGTGCTACACGTCCGGATGTGATTTCAGTGCGGATTGTATCGGTAATATGACTCTGGCCGATAACATCATCGAAACGCATAGGTCTCCACTTGCGGTATAGTGCCTGGTATGCCATTCATTGTCACCTCTTTTTTATAATAAAAAGTCGTACATCTTTAAATCGAATTACACTCCCTGAGCGTTTGTCGTTTAAGATAACTCAAGTCGGGCACTCTCGCGGCACATATGCTGACATGCTTATGGCTGCTTGATTCCTCACCTGACCAGGTTCACACGCGCACATTGCGCAAGACCCGACCATCAACATTACTTAAACGGTACTACTTAGAAAGCGGAACCCTCAATAAAGATATCACCCTTGCTATAGCGGATTGCAAGTACAGGGCACCGCTACCTCCCCGGCTGTACGACTAATATATTATACTACATATATATTAAAATATCAAGGTTATTTTTGATTTTGTGTGCCCTTTTTATCTTTTCGACAAAAAAACGATATAACCATTGGGTTATATCGTTTTTTTGAACAACTCCGTATGCAGGAGCGTATAATCCGCGCCGCAGAGAATTCGAATCCCTGACCTTCTGATCCGTAGTCAGACGCTCTATCCAGCTGAGCTAGCGGCGCATATCAGCAAGCATTAGGTATTATAACACACAAAATTATTAAAATCAAGTCTTTTTTTAAAATTTTATTTACAAAATTTGGGTTGACAAAAATAATGTCAAATGATATAATCAAATCACCAGGGGAGCTTGCGCAAGCAGGCTGAGAGGGAGCATGATGCTGCTCCGACCCTTAAACCTGATGTGGGTAATGCCAACGTAGGAAAAATATTTTCAATTTTTCGGCATACCTGTTTTGGTATGTCTTTTTTGTTTTGAAAGCCCGGGATTTTGAAATGGAAAACACGCGCATTGAAACATCTTGAAAACAAAGGAGATGTTCATTTTGAAAACAAAAAAAATTGTTACAACAGCGATGCTTCTGGCCTTCGCTCTTATTCTGTCGCTTATACAGGTGCTCAATCTGCCTTTTGGCGGCTCTATTACTGCAGTGTCTATGCTGCCGATTGTGCTTATTGGCTATATGTATGGCATAAGATGGGGACTTTTTTCGGCCTTTATCTACTCCATCCTTCAGCTCCTCACGGGGTTTGGCACTGTGTCGGCATTCTTTTTGCCGGGAGACAGCCAGATGGTTTTTGCGCACGCAGTGCTTATATGTCTTATTGACTATGTTCTGGCTTTCACATCGCTTGGTTTTGGCGGATTGTTTAAATCGAAGCTAAGCTCACGCACCACGGAGCTTTGCCTTGGAACAGTTGTGTCACTTGGTCTGAGATATCTTATGCACATCATTTCCGGTGCAATATTTTTCGGTGCATGGGCAGAATGGTTTTTTGCAGATTCAACAGGGCTTTCGCAGATTGGAGTGTTTAAAGGATTTTGCGATTGGGTTATGCAAAACATGAGCGGAGCAGGACTTGAAATATTCTATTCGGTGGTGTATAACGGAGCTTATATGATACCTGAAATCATTATAACAACCATTTTTGCACCGATTATTTACAATGTACTTGCAAAAACAAAATTTGTGGGTTAATTAACCGGCAGACAAAAACACATATTCCCTCTTTTGGGAATATGTGTTTTTTTATTTCTAAATGAAAAAAACTTTTGCAATAACGTTTATTGCAGTACACACAATAATGCCGAGCATAGTGGGCAAAAGGAATGAAACAAGTGTCCATTTAAGGCTTTGGCTTTCTTTTTTTATCGTCATGAGTGTGGTGGAACACGGCCAGTGCATAAGTGAAAACACAATTGCACAAAGTGCTGTAACATTTGTCCAGCCTGCCGAGGAAAGAATGGAAGAAACTGACGAAAAGTTATAGTCTGAAATGAGCTCTGCACCCGAAGAATACATCATAAGCGCAAGAGGCAGCACAATTTCATTGGCAGGGATGCCTAAGAGAAATGCAGTGAGCATTGTACCATCGAGTCCCATAAGCTTGCCAAGGGGAGCGAGGAAAGATATGAGATATGAGGCTAAAGTACTTCCCGAAATGCAAATGTTTGTCAAAAGCCATATGATTATACCCGACGGGAAAGCCACAACAGCTGCCCTTAAAAGAACAAAAAGAGTTCTGTCTAAAACAGACCTTACAAGTATCTGCCCTATCTGCGGACGACGGTATGGCGGGAGTTCAAGTGCAAATGACGAGGGCAAGCCTCTCAGAAGTGTACATGACAAAAGCTTTGAAGCGCCCATGGACGCGACGACAGAAAACACCACGAAAAGCGAGAGAAAAACTGCCGAAGTCATATTTGCAGTGCCCGAAGATGCAAAGAAAACAGATATGAGGCATATGAGGAAAGGAAAGCGCCCGTTGCAAGGTATGAAAGAATTTGTAATGATGGCTATGAGACGTTCTCTTGGCGAGTCTATTATTCTTGCACCCGTCACTGCTGCAGCATTACACCCAAATCCCATACAGGTGGTGAGTGCCTGCTTGCCGCATGCATTACACTTTTTAAAAGATTTGTCGAGATTGAAAGCGACTCTGGGAAGATAGCCGACATCTTCTAAAATAGTAAAAAGAGGAAAAAAGATTGCCATGGGAGGAAGCATTACAGATACAACCCATGCAAGAACACGGTAGCCACCAAACACAAGCATATCGCAAAGCTTTGGCGCAAGATGCAGAGATGTCAGAATTTTATGAAGAGGAGCTTCCAGAGAAAGAAGAAAATTTGAAAGAAAAGCGCTTGGGTAGTTTGCCCCCCTCAGTGTTATGTAGAAAATAACTGAAAGCATAAGAAGCATTATGACAAAGCCTGTGTATTTGCCTGTGAAAATCCTGTCGGCTATTCTCTGGGCACGAGGCCTGGAATCGACATCTGTTTTAACACACAGCTTTGCTATTCTGCCCGCAGTGCGCACAAGGTTTATGGCAATGATTTCCAAAAGGTCATTTTCTTCTATGCCACACTCAAAAAGATAGTTCATTGCACGGTGTCTTGCATCGGTAAGAGTGGCAAATAAAAGATGATTGTCTTTTGAAAGGTCTTTAATTTTCTGCCACACAAGGCTATCATTTTCCAAAAGTCTCAAAGCTATATAACGGTCGGAGGCAAAAAGAGGAAGTCCCCTCAGGGCAGATGTCATCATGCCGACAGCCTTTTCTATCTCCCTGCCATAGGAAACGGTGAGATGAGTGGTAAATTCTCCCGAAGAAAGACTTGAAAAAAGCGCATCAAACCCTTTCTTTTTGCGGGCGTTTATTTTTACTACCGGTATGCCGAGTTCTTTTTGAAGTCTGTCGCAATTTATATGTATGCCTCTTTTTTCTGCTTCGTCAAACATGTTTATACACATGGTGACATTGGAGACTGCTTCGCATACCTGAAGCACAAGATTGAGATTTCGTTCAAGCGCTCCCGCATCGCAAACCACTATTACCTCATCTGCCTCACGCGAGCAAATTGCATTGCCTGCACAAACCTCATCGGCTGAATGTGCTTTGAGAGAATAGCACCCCGGAACATCGGAGAGGATGTATTTGTGACCGTTGTGGGTGTAGGTTCCGAAAGCTGATGCCACAGTTTTGCCCGACCAGTTGCCTGTGTGTTGTCTGAGTCCGGTGAGAGCATTGAAAAGTGTGCTTTTGCCCACGTTCGGGTTGCCTGCAAGTATGATGAGGCTCTCATCATCGGTATGTGAAAATGAAAAGCTATTGCTTATTTCAACATTGTGTTGTGACTTTTTCATATAATCACCCCTGATGCTTTTATTATATGAAAAAGAGAAAAAAGTGTGAATATTGCAAATCAATTCATTTGTTTTTGTATTATTTGTATGTTGAAAAACTAAAATGTTTGTGATATACTTAGGATGATTTTCATTTTTACAGGATAATTAAAATACTAAAAGATACAATTCTGAAAGAGTGATTGCATACATGAGAAAAGAAAAAAAGACTTCTTTGCAAAGCTTTTTTGACACAAAAAAATTTGTAAAATCATTTTATATGTCTATAATATTTACAATCGCTTCAACCATTGCGCTGGCAGGTTTGTTCCTTAAGGGCAACAATCTCGAAAATCTGCTCTATTATGCCAGGGTTCCCATGAGCGATGGCAGTACGCAGGCGGTGAAAAACTGCATTGAGTTCTGTGTGCCTACTGCAATTTCAATATTTGTGCTGACAAATGTTATTGCTTTTGTTATTTTGCTCAATAAAGGCTCGGTGCTCAGACATTCTGCAAAAAACAAGTTTCACTTTCCCGAGCGCCCGCTGAGATTTATATACAAACGCGGATTTTTGATTTCGTCTCTTCTCGTGGTATGTGCTATCCTGTACTTTGGGGTAGAGGTTGAGGTTTTTTCTTATCTTAAGGGTATGATGAGAACAACTCAGGTTTATGAAGAAGAATACACGCCTCCGCAGGATCAGACATATGAGTTCCCAAGAAGAAAAAAGAATCTCATTTATATATTCCTCGAATCTATGGAAACATCTTTTGCATCGGTTGAAGAGGGCGGATTTATGGAAGAAAACTATATCCCATACCTCACAGAGCTTGCCAAAGAAAACATCAGTTTCTCAGATAAAGAGGTGCTTGGTGGTGCTCACCCCGTATCGGGCACAACTTGGACAGCAGCAGCGATGGTTGCCCAGACAAGCGGAATACCACTGACAATTCCGATTACCAAGTCAAACTTTGGTGATGATGACAAGTTTTTGCCGGGTGCATATTCCATTGGCGAAATTCTCGGCAATGCAGGATATAATCAGATGCTCATGGTTGGTTCAAAAGCGAGCTATGCAAAAAGGCGCGACTACTTTGAGCAGCATGGCAACTATCGGATATTCGACTATCACACAGCCATAGAGCGCGGTGAAGAGGCAGGATATCTTCCCCCTGACTATTATGTGTGGTGGGGTTTTGAAGACCAGAAGCTTTTTGAATATGCCAAAACCGAAATCACCAATTTGTATAAAGAAGGTAAGCCTTTCAACTTCACCATGCTGACAGTTGACACACATTTTACCGACGGTTACAAATGTGAGCAGTGCGAAAGCAACTTTGACAAGCAATATGCAAATGTAATTCATTGCTCTGATAAGCAGATATATAATTTTATTAACTGGATTAAAGAGCAGCCTTTCTACAAAGACACCGTCATAGTGCTCTCGGGCGACCATCTTACTATGGACCACAAGTATTTTGACAGCATTGATGAGAGCATAAAAGAGCGCGGCAGACGCAGCTACAACTGCTTTATAAATACAGGTCTTTCAGACGAGCACTCGAAGAACAGAATTTTTTCATCGCTCGACTTTTTGCCTACAACTTTGGCATCGCTTGGTGTTAAGTGGGGCAGCGAATCGCTTGGTCTTGGCGTAAATCTTTTTTCGGGAGAAAAAACCCTTTGTGAAGAAAAAGGTCTTGACGAGTTCAACTATGAGCTTGCGTCGGGTTCGAAATTTTATGGTGATTACATCATAGATAAAAACCTTACACAAAGCGATATAAGAGATGGTTACGAAGACGAAATAGGACCTTCTGCCGATATTAACATGGCCGAGGATGCCGACCCGACAACGAATAAGAAACAATAAACAAAATGAGCTGAACATAAATGTTCAGCTCATTTTTAATTTTAAAATTATAAAAAACGATAATTATTTATTTTTTGCACAAAAGGCTATTATAGACAAAAAGCTGTTTTCGCATTTTTCTTCTATCACAGCATCCAATATCATCCTGAGCATCTCCCCTATTTTTTGTCCTTTTGGTATTCCGAAGGCGATGAGATCGTTTCCGCTTACTGCGAGGTCGGAAATTCTCACACAAAAATTCTTTTGTTTTTGTTCGTGGAATGTGGCAATGAAATCTTCGTATAAAAAGTCGGGATTGTGAATGTGACAAATCTCAGCAAGAGACAAAATGGCATCGTCATCAAGCAGAGACATAAGTCTTCGCACCGAAATTGCATCGGTGGAGATGGCTTTTTGGTGATATGCGCAAAGAGTTTTGACTGAGTTAAGGGTATCATTGTCACATTTTAAAAACCTCATAAAAGCTGACACTGTATCAGCATCATAACCCCAAAGGAGCGATGCAAGACGGGTGGTGTGGCAGGGAGCGAGGTCTGTCAGGCTTTGTGCATTGGATATGAAAAGTTCTGTATCTTTTGAAATGTAGGGGAAGAGCGCAAAGAACACATCTGCATATTTTGTGATAACTAAGCTTGCACCCATGCCACAGATGAGCTTTTTGAGTTCGGAATATATACGCTCAGAAGAGATGTTTGAAAGAAGATGTCTGTTTTTTAAGATTGAAACCGATGTATCTTCATGAATATCAAATCCGAGAGTAGAGGAAAATCTCAGTGCTCTCATTATGCGAAGGGCATCTTCGCCAAAGCGCTTGTCGGGGTTACCCACACAGCGAATGAGCTCATTTTTCAAATCGTCCATGCCACCAAACATATCGACAAGACCGTCTTTGGCATTGTAGGCAAAGGCATTTATGGTGAAATCGCGCCTTGAAAGGTCCTCTTCAAGTGAGCGAGTGAAGGTGACATCGGAAGGGCGGCGATTGTCGAGATATGCACCGTCTATGCGATAGGTGGTGATTTCTACATTTTCACCGTCGGAGACAACTGTTACCGTGCCATGCTTAAGACCTGTTTCTATTATGCGATGGTCTTTGAAGCACTCGAGCATCTGATCGGGAGTTGCATTTGTGGCAATGTCGAAATCGTCGGGGCACTGTCCCATCATTGCATCACGAACCGAGCCACCTACAAGGTAGCCTTCAAAGCCATGGGAGTAGAGAATATCTAAAACTGATGAAATGTGAGACGGTATGTGCACTTTGCAGCCTCCTTTTTTGATGTGACCTGTATAAATCATACCATAAAAACAAAAATAAATCAACTCATGAAAAAACCGGAGAATTTCATCTCCGGTTTTTTATGTTATTTGTTTTTGATTTCGACAAGAGCTTCTTTGATTTGCTCTAAAAGCACGATATCTTCGCTTTTTTCGGGTGCTTTCTCCTCTACAACCTCTTCGGTTTCCTTTTTCCTTTTGAGTGTGTTGATGCCTTTAACAACAACAAAAAGGCAAAAAGCAGTGATGAGGAAATTGACAACATTCTGAATGAGGTTGCCATAGTTGACGGTCTCTTCGCCGAATTTTATGGCGAGAGCCGTGAAATCGTGACCACCTATGAGCACTCCGATGATTGGCATTATGATATCATCGACAAGTGATTTTACGATGGTGTTGAATGCAGCACCTATAATTACGCCGACAGCAAGGTCAAGCATGTTGCCTTTAATGGCAAATTCTTTGAATTCTGACAAAAATTTTTTCATTGGTTACGCCTCCGTAATTCTTATTACATTAATCATATATCAGTTTTCGTGGCTTGTCAAGTTATTGATTAAATCACGCATCTGTCTTTCGGTGTCGGAAACTTCTTTTTGGAATTCTTCGCTTGTTACTCTCACTGCACCGTTGCCGAAGATTATCATCTGCTCAAGGCTATCGGATGTGGCAACTCTTACACGATAGGTTTTGGAAAGCTCTTTTGAGGTTTTTTCGATGTAGGTGTCGGCAGTTTCTGCCTCTTTGGTGTAGACAATGGTTATGTTGTTGACTTTTTCTATTTCTCTCACATTGCCCTTTACCTTGTAGGCATCAAAGACCAAAATGACATTGTTTTGCTTCATTGCGGCATAGTTACACAGTCTGTTTATAAGAATCTGACGCGCTGTGTCGGGACTGGAAGCAAAAACGGTGCGAAGTTCATCCCATGCATGGATGATGTTGTAGCCATCTATGAGAAGATACTCGGGCCCAAAAACAATTTCTTTACCCTTATAAGGCTTGGCTGTGCGCTCTGCCGAATGAGATTTGGAGCGTTTTTCTTTTACCTTGCCATAGGTGCGCTCAAAAATCGCCAAAAGCTCTTCGTCGGTGTACTTTATGGGTCCGCTTTGTCTTACTTCACGCTCTGGAATAACATCTTCCGGTTCACCGGCTATGAGAGGAAGATGCATATAGTCAAACACTTCATCCCATTTTACACTTATAGCAGCACCATGAGAGCAAAAAACCGAATCGGGCGAGTTTTCAAGGTCGGCGCAGGGATCGTAGCCAATGGCAGTGACAACCTCGTCGGCATTGTGACAGATGTCGTAGCCTGAAAACTGCAAAGAAAGGCGACCGTTGCCTTTGGTGTAGGCTATGACGGACTGATGATAGTCCATGATGGCAGACACCGGAGCCTTACCGGTGATGCGTGTGATGTCGCCCACCACCTCGGGAGAAGAAAAGCCTGCACCCATTTTGTCGAGATCGGTGAGTGCTCTGCCTGTGGATGAGGTGGGAACATCCAGTACGAAGCTATAATATGGCTCGAGCAGTGTCATCTCTGCCTGCATAAGTCCCTGACGGACAGCACGGTAGGTGGCTTGACGAAAATCACCACCATCGGTGTGATTTTTGTCGGCTCTGCCGGAGACAAGAGTTATTTTTGCATCGGTGAGTTGGGAGCCTGTAAGAGTGCCGAGGTGAGTTTTTTCGTTGAGATGGGTAAGAATCAGTCTTTGCCAGTTACGCGCAAGAGTATCTTCGGAGCATCTGGAAAGGAATGTGAGTCCGCTTCCTCTTTTGGCAGGCTCTATGAGGAGGTGCACCTCGCTATAATGGCGAAGCGGCTCATAGTGGCCCACTCCTTCGACCACAGACGCAGGAGCTTCTTTATAGACAATGGTGCCCTTTTCAAACTCAACATCGAGCGAAAATCTGTCGGAAAGGACACGCCTGAGGACTTCAAGCTGAATTTTGCCCATAATGCGGATATTTATCTTCTGAGGATTACCGTTTAATGAAACCTTCAGCTGAGTATCTTCCTGTTCAAGCTTTCGGAAAATTGCGAGAGCCTCGGCAAAGTTTGTACCATCGGGCAAGCGTACAGAATAGCTGAAAACAGGCTCGGAAAGAAAGACATTTACCGTTTCATCATCACCTATTGTATCGCCGCACATTGCCGAGGTGATGCCCGTAACAGCACATACGACTCCGGCTTCTGCCTGTTGTGCAGAAGCAAATTTGTCTCCTGAATATATGCGGATTTCGTTTATTTTTTCTTCTTTTCCTTTGATGGTTATAACATCTTTGACGTGCAGTGTGCCACCTGTGATTTTTATGTGAGTGAGGCGATTGCCTCTGTCATCTTCAGATATTTTGAAAACCTTGGCACCGAAGGATGAAGGATAGACAGTATCTTTGCCATAGGTGGTTATGCCCTCAAGAAGCTCTTTTATGCCATCATTTCTGAGGGCAGAGCCAAAAAAGCAAGGGAAAACTGCCCGTTGCTTTATTGCATCGGCTATGGAAGAATCGGAAATTTCACCTTTTTCGAGATATTCATCCATAAGTTCATCGGTGGCAAAAGAAAGTGATTCAAAAAAGGTTTCATCTTTTGTTTCAAAGCTTATGCACATATCGTGCAGATTGGCAGAAAGGTCGGATAATATCTCGTCTTTTGTGCGATGGCATATGTCCATTTTGTTTATAAATATAAAGGTGGGCACACCATAGTGAGTGAGGAAGTTCCACAGAGTGCGTGTGTGACTTTGCACACCATCGGTGGCGCTTATGACAAGTACTGCATAGTCAAGCACAGAAAGAGAACGCTCTGCCTCGGCGGAAAAATCGGTGTGGCCGGGGGTGTCGATGAGGGTGATGTTGGCACCATTGAAGCTGAAAACTGCCTGCTTTGAAAATATGGTGATGCCTCGTTCTCTTTCTATTTTGTCGGTATCCAAAAAGGCGTCGCCATGATCAACACGGCCAAGCCTATTAATATGCCCCGATGTGTAGAGCATACCTTCTGAAAGTGTGGTTTTGCCCGAGTCGACATGGGCAAGGATACCTAGGACTGTTTTTTTCATTTTTTCACCTGTTTGCTCTAATCAAACCTCACCTCTCGACGTACCTTTGTACGCCTTCGGGCGCCCCTTGCAAGCTTCGCTTGCTACGGTTCAGTTTGATTATTCTGCATCTTTTTTTCTGTCCATGAGCAAAACGGGGCTGTAATTTTACAGTCCCGTTTGCTTTGTTATTTTTACTTTTGATGGAAGCTGTACTATTATTATTGCCACAAAGATGACAGCGCATCCGATTATCTGATATTTTGAGAGTGCATCGCCCTGAAGCAGCCATCCACCAATTACAGCAAAAACAGACTCAAGACTCATGAGAAGTGAGCCGAGTGTGGGAATGATGTATTTCTGACCGATAATCTGAAAGGTGTAGGCAATGGAGCACGACACAACACCCATGTAGAAAATGTTGGGCCAGAAGCACTGTGCCACCTCGGAGAGTGTGGGAATGTCGACAAAAAGCATTATAGCACAGTCGATTATGCCGACAACAAGAAACTGAAGTGCCGAAAGTTTGACACCGTCAACCTTTGGAGCAAAATGATCCACAACTAAAATGTGAATAGCAAAGAAAAATGCACAAAGAAGGAGATAGATCTGATTGACATTAAGTGCAAAGCTTCCGCAAAGAAGATAGAGACCTACAAAGCAAAGCATGACCGAGAGCCATACTCTGCGTTCAATTTTCTGGTGAAGAAACACACTGAGAATGGGCACAAATACAATGTAGATGGTGGTGATAAAGCCGGATTCACCCGCACCTTGTTTTATGCCGAGAGTCTGAAGTGTTCCTGCAATGCAGAGTGCGAGACCACACCAGAAACCTGCTACAAGGAGCTGTCTGGTATCAGCTTTTGTAGGTTTTTTATAGGTGCCGTTTTTCTTGGAAATAAGGGTGATGATAAAAATAACAGGCAAAAGTGCCACTGCACCAACAAGACTTCTTATGCCGTTAAATGCATATGGGTCGATGATGTCGACGCCCTCATTCTGAAAGACGAACGAAAATCCCCAAAGTATTGCTGCACTTAGTAAAAAGAAAGTGCCGATCAGTTGATTTTTCTTTTGCATTATATACCTCTTATATATTAGCGAGAGCCTGTTCAATGTCAGCAATGATATCGTCTACATTTTCTATGCCGACAGAGAATCTGATGAGGTCGGGTGTTACACCTGCTGCCTCAAGCTCGGCATCATTTAACTGACGGTGGGTGTGGCTTGCAGGATGGAGAACTGATGTGCGGGCATCGGCAACATGAGTTACGATGGCGGCAAGCTTTAAGCTATCCATAAATTTGACAGCTGCTTCTCTGCCACCCTTGACTCCGAAGGAAATAACGCCACATGAACCGTTCGGCAGATATTTCTGAGCAAGGTCATAGTATTTGTCGCCTTTGAGGCCGCAGAATTTGACCCATGAAATTTTATCGCTACCCTCGAGATACTCGGCAACCTTCTGAGCATTGAAGCAGTGACGCTCCATGCGGAGAAAGAGAGTTTCGAGACCAAGATTTAAAAGAAATGCGTTGTGGGGTGAGGGAATGGAGCCGAGGTCTCTCATAACCTGAGCTGTGAGCTTGGTGATGTAGGCAGCTTTGCCGAATTTTTCGGTGTAGGTTATGCCGTGATATGACTCATCGGGAGTGGTGAGACCAGGGAATTTGCCTGCTTTTTCCCAATCGAAGTTTCCGCTGTCGACAACTGCGCCGCCAACACTTGTGGCATGACCGTCCATGTATTTTGTGGTGGAGTGAACTACGATGTCGGCACCCCATTCAAAAGGACGACAGTTTATGGGTGTGGCAAAGGTGTTGTCGATGATGAGGGGAACGTTATGACTGTGAGCAATATTTGCCCACTTTTCTATGTCGAGAACAACGAGGGCAGGATTGGCTATGGTTTCACCAAACATTGCCTTGGTGTTTTCTTTGAATGCTGCATGGAGAGTCTCTTCGTCACTGTCGGGATCGACAAAGGTTACATCGATGCCGAGCTTTTTCATTGTAACACCAAAAAGGTTGAAGGTGCCGCCATACACACTTGAGGAGCAAACGAAATGGTCGCCTGCGTTGCAGATGTTGAATATGGAATAGAAGCAAGCAGCCTGTCCTGATGATGTGAGCATAGCTGCAACGCCGCCTTCAAGGTCGGCAATTTTAGCGGCAACTGCATCGTTTGTGGGGTTAGCAAGACGGGTGTAGAAATAGCCGCTTTCTTCGAGGTCGAAGAGCTTGCCCATTTGCTCGGTTGAGCCATATTTCCATGTGGTGCTCTGATAGATTGGTAAAACTCGGGCCTCACCGTTTTCGGGGGTGTAGCCTGATTGGATACATTTGGTTTCTATTTTCATTATATAAAACTCCTTTCGGGGAAGAAAATTACAGCTCTAATTTGAGGTCGCCATCTTTTATCCAGCCGATTTTTCTGAATACAAATGCGATGGCAGGTGTGAGAATTGCAGGAAGGACTATGCACACAAGCACAAGACCTGCCCAGTCGAAAGCTGAGCCAAATCCCGATTCAGACATTATGCCTATGGGGCCAACCATGCCACAGGTGCCCATGCCTGAAGCTACGGGGTTATCTGCGGCAATTTGCAATTTGAAAACACAGGTGGCTATCGGGCCTGTGATGGCAGAGGCAATTGTTGGAGGGAGCCAGATGCGTGGATTTTTGCAAATATTTCCCATCTGAAGCATTGATGTGCCGAGCCCCTGAGCAACAAGTCCACCCCAACGGTTTTCTTTGAAGCTCATAACTGCAAAGCCTACCATCTGAGCACAGCAGCCTGCTGTTGCCGCACCACCTGCAAGACCGACAAGTCCGATGGAGGCACAGATTGCGGCAGAGCTTATGGGAAGAGTGAGTGCTATACCAACAGTGACAGACACCAGGATGCCCATCCAAAATGGCTGAAGCTCGGTAAAGCTCATTATTGCAGTTCCACAGGCTTCCATTATGTAGGAAATAGCAGGGCCGATGAGAAGTGAAAGAGCTGTGCCCACAGCTATGATGACTGTGGGAGTGACAAGAATGTCTATTTTGGTTTCTTTGGATACGAGCTTGCCTATTTCGCAGGCTACGAGAGAGATGACAAAAACACCCAGAGGTCCGCCAAATCCATTGGCACAATGACCGACTGCACAAAGCGAAAAGAGAACAAGTCCGTTTGCACCAAGGCTTACACCGATGGCAAGTGCCATTGCAGAGCCTTGTACTGCCTTAGCATAATTACTCATCTCATTAAAAAACTCAATGCCGGTTTGTGTGGCAATGGTTGCAAAGATTGTGCCAATGAGGAGTGATGCAAAAAGGCCCATCGCCATTGCAGAAAATGCATCTACAAAATAGGTTTTTGCAGAAAGTGACACACCTTTTTTCTTTAGAAAAGCTGATACTTTATTCATTTGTATGACCACCTTTAACGATAATAATACAGATTATAACACTTTTATCGAATTTTGGCAACAATTTTTGCAATAAAAATTCAGCACGCAGCTCTCTATTTTCAGGCAGTAATAATAAATGTCAAAGCTTAATATATTTGATATGAAAGAGGTGCTGAGCGATGAAAATTTTTGTGCTGAAAAAAAGCAGTATTTTATTTTATGCAATAACTTTTATAGCTGCTGCCGCTATAATTTTTGCAAACCGGGATATTTCACTCATGGTGTTTAATGAAAATTCCGATCTTAAAGGTCTGCCCATATATTGTGTGGACAAAGGAGAAGAAAAGGTGTGTGCCATAAGCTTTGATGCGGCATGGGGCAACGAGGACACGGGCGAGCTTATAAGAATTCTTGACGAGTACAATGTTAAGACAACTTTTTTTGTGGTGGGAAGCTGGGTGGACAAATATCCCGAATCGGTAAAAGAGCTCAGTGATGCAGGGCATGAGATTATGAATCATTCAGATACGCACCCACATATGACACAAATATCAAAAGAGGCGATGCAAAAAGAGATTGACCAGTGCGACGCCAAAATAAAGGCAATAACGGGTGTGGAACCATATCTCTTCAGACCACCGTATGGAGATTACAACAAGGAGGTTATAGAAGAGGTTGCAAAATGCGGTCATTACACAATGCAATGGTCGGTGGACAGTCTCGACTGGAAGGACCTTTCGGCGCAGCAAATATATTCAAGGGTGACGGGCAACATACACCCCGGGGCAATTGTGCTCTTTCACAACGCCGCAAAAAACACGCCCGAGGCTCTGCCTATGATACTTAAAACCCTGACCGATGACGGATACAAAATTGTGCCCGTGTCGGAAATAATAATGAAAGACAATTACACAATTGACCACACGGGCAAGCAGATTACAAACAAAGAGTGAAACTTTGTTGATTTGGCGTGATGTGTGTGATATTATAGAATAAACATAACACAAAGGAAAACGAGACCATGAAAAAAATTGCCGATGTAAGAGAAATAACACATAGCGAAAAAAGTCCGTCGATAGTGTTTGCCATTTCCCCTCATGAGAATAAGAGCAAGGAGAAAATTCTGGCATATCTGAAGTCGGGCGAGATAATTAAAAAAGCTGATGAAAAGTTTACCGATGCTATAAACTCAAAAGAAATAGATCACACACCTCTGTGTTATTGCGACGGAGAGTATGAGTGGACCACGGAAGAAATATATTATGTGGAAAATTATAACCTTGCTTTAAGCGAGGAATTTCTCTGTAAAATCGGTGCAGGGAAACGAAAATAAGGCTGATGCGCCAAAAATAGAAAAACGCTGTTTGCCATTAAGCAAACAGCGTTTTTGTTTTAAACGGGTTTTATCCATTTCTTGCTTCTGAAATGCAAAAGACAAAGTGTCGACTTGGGCAAGTCTTCGACAATGTAGGAAATAAAGAACAGAAGCGGGAAGGAAACATCTGTGAAAAATGCGACTATGAAGGTGACAGGAATAGCCACAAGCCACAGACAGATAAGGTCGAATTTGGCACCGGTGACAGAGTCGCCACCTGCACGGAAAACTGAGCAGACCAGGGTGTAGGGCATATTGCGAAGTATAAGCTCGAGTGAATAGATGACAATGAGAATACGCGCAATCTCCACCGTTTTTGAAGTGATGTTGCCACTCATGTTGAAAAGATAAATTACATTATCTCTGAAAGAAATTGCAAAGATTGCAATCACTGCGCTCAGGATGGGAGTAAGAACAGTGAGGCGTTTTGCGCGCTTGTAGGCGATGTCGTGTTTGCCCTCTCCTATTGTTTTGCCGACTATTACTGCGCCACCGTCATTTATGCCGATAAAGAGTATCATACAAAGACTCTCTACTGTGCGAAGTATAGTGCATGCGGCATAGTTTTCGTAGCCGGTGTTTGAAAAAATCGCATTGGCACACACTGTGCCCAGTCCCCACATGAATTCATTGAGAATAACGGGGAAAGCGCGGCTCATAAAGGTTTTGAAATCGGAAAGCTTTATGCTTAAAAACTGCCCAATAGGTACTATGAGAACATTTTTCTGACAAAAAGATACTACAAGAAGCACTGCATAGCCAAGCCATGCTGAAATGGCAGTGGCAAGAGCGGCACCCCGTATGCCCATCTCGGGAAGACCGAATTTACCAAAAATGAGAGCATAGTCTAAGAATATGTTTGCTACAACAGATACACCCGACACAACCATGGGAAGCTTTACCTTTTCGGTGGAGCGAAGAACTGTGCCCTGAACACTTGTGAGAACTGTGGCAGGATAGGCAAAGGCAACAACAGAAAGGTAGTCGGTGCCGGCCTTTATGACAGCCTTGTCACGATTGAAAACAGATATGATCTGAACAGGAAAAGCCATTGCAAGAATGGAAAAAATAACGGAAATAACACAGGCCGATACAAAGGCTACACTATATGTTTTTTTGATGCCTTCATGTTCTTTACTGCCCCAGTATTGTGCAATGAAAATTGCCGCGCCAGAGCATATGCCAAAGCTTATCATGCTCAGGAGCCAGTTCCACTGAGTTGCCATGCCCGAGGCAGAAAGTGCCACATCGCCGAGCTGACTCATAAAGAGGGTGTCGATGAAGGTAAGTGAGTTAACCAGAAGATGCTGAAATGCAATTGGCATGGCGAGTGAGAAGAGAAGTCGCCAGAATTCTTTTTTTTCATTTACTTTAGATATCATAATAAAATTTTCCTTTTTAAAAAATACGAAGAATATTATATATTAAAGTAACACCCGTGTCAAGCGAATGCCTTTTGGTATTTTGGTTAAAATAACACAAGGGAGAGTGATAAAATGACAAGTGTCGCTTTTTTTGACACAAAGCCTTATGACAGAAAATGGTTTGAAGAAAAATGCGGAAAATACGGAATAAAAATTAAATTTATCGAAGTGAAGCTGACACCTGAGACAGCTTATATGGCAAAGGGATGCAGAGCTGTGTGCGCCTTTGTAAATGATGATATAAATAAAGATGTCATAGATACTCTCGATGAGCTCGGAATTCATTTTATAGCCATGAGATGTGCAGGCTATAACAACATTGATTTTAAAGCGGCAAAGGACAGGGTGAGGGTAGCAAGAGTGCCTGCATATTCGCCATATGCCATAGCCGAGCATAGCATTGGGATGCTTCTTTGCATAAACAGAAAGCTTCACAAGGCATACATCAGGACAAGGGATTTTAACTTTTCACTCGCGGGTATGACAGGATTTGATCTTCACGGCAAGACGGTGGGAGTGGTCGGAACAGGTAAAATAGGCAGAGTGTTTGCAAAAATTTGCAAAGGCTTTGGCATGGAGGTAATAGCATATGACCCCTACCCCTCATCAGATGAGCTTTCGTATGTAAGTTTTGAAGAGCTTTGCACCCGTTCGCACATTATATCTCTGCACTGTCCGCTCACAAAGGAAAACAGACATATCATAAACAAAGAAACAATCGAAAAAATGCAAGACGGAGTGTGCATCATAAACACATCCCGTGGTGCTCTTATTGACAGCGATGCACTTATTGACGGGCTTAAATCGGGCAAGGTGGGATTTGCGGCACTCGATGTGTATGAGGAAGAGGGCGATATGTTTTTTGAAGATTTGTCGGATATCCCCTCAAGAGATGAAAATCTGGCAATACTTCTTTCTATGCCAAATGTTATCATAACCTCGCACCAGGCTTTTCTCACAAATGAGGCTCTCGAAAACATTGCCGAGGTAACACTTGAAAACCTTGATGCATTTTTTAAAAATGAAAAAATTGAAAATGAAGTCAGCTATAAAAAATGAATATAAAAAGATTACGGGGACAAAATAATAGAGGAACGGAGGTTAAGTTTTATGAGTTGTAATCCAAACAGATCTATCGGTTGTACAGTAAAGCAGTGTGCATATCACTGCGGTCAGGAAAACTATTGTTCACTTGAAAAAATCACTGTGGGCACACACGAAATGAACCCCACAGAAGTTAAATGCACAGACTGTGAGTCATTTAAACCCTGCTCAGGTGGAAACTGCAAATAAACAATAGTTTTAGGTAAAAAGAAAATCCCTAAAAAGTAAGTGTACTTTTTCGGGGTTTTCTTTTTATAAAATCATTAAAAAACAATCACCCAATGTTACATATCTTACACGGTGTGTAACCTTTGCTTAACGCTTCGTCAAGCTTCAATAAGGTCAGGTTGGTTCTGTAACGCACAATGATGCACTGCCTGTGATGATATTTTTTGCCATATGATGTTACATAAAATGTGCCATCGGAAACAGAGACAGACGATACATCTGTCGATGCAGATTCGGGCGATGGAGAGAGCATGGGTTTTACTGCAAATAATATACCTGCAACACAGGCTGTCAATGCCAGGACAGAAATCAGCAGTTTCCACTTCTTTGCCACGAAAATCCGTAATTTGAAAAAAGGACCGGGGTTTTTGGTGTATAAAGAGAATTCATTTGCAAATTCTTCTTTTTTTATTTCGGAATAATCTGAATCGCCATTTATAAGTTCAGCATCACATATGTGTCCAAGCTCGTGGCGCAAAAGAGAACACTTGTCTTCATCAGAAAGCTCTGCATTTATAAAAACAAAACGAAGATTAGTTTTTATATACAAAAAAAAGGAATTGTTATGCTGGATTTCATGTTCAATCTTCAGCTTTTTTATAAGTTCAGATACATGAGTGGAATTTGTATGCTTTTTGTACTCGATGATCGTATAGTTATGAGCTTCGATGATGCGTTTTATATCGGCAAGATTATTGAGCGAGTAGCATTTGTATTTTACAAGTGTTTTGAGAGCTTTATTCTTGGGGGAGTTATTATTCATTGTTATCCTTTTTTATTTTGTCAACTATGTCCATGATTGTTTTTTCTTCATCTGTGAGAGGTTTACCCGAAGTTATGCTTCCATATGCGGCTACGATAGCTTCCTTCAGATAATTTGGGCGCATGCGTCTGTACTCGGTTTCTGCCACCGAGACAACTGCATGCTTACCGAATTCGTCGAGCGATGTGTAGATGCTGATAAGGTCCCCAAGCTTATCGTCAAAGACGACAGGATGTTCATTGACAGAATGTATATCAAGCTCTTTTAAAATTGTGCTTACCATACCAAAGCTTGAAACGGAAATCCCGTTTTTTAAGATGAAATTTATCGTTGTACGAGGAATACCGGTGTGTTTGGAAAAATTATCGATTGTTTTAAATTTTTCTTTTATTCTTCTGCGAATAAGGTCTTTGTACTGATCCATGAAAAACACTTCCTTAGCCAATATTGTACAATACAATGTCATTTTCGTCAAGAAATTTACCAAAAACAGTTGACAAGTCATTGTTATATGTTATAATTTTAGACGATATAATACACAAAATACAACAAAAAGACAACCTGATGAACACTACGTTGATTTATTTTGTAAATAATCTGTAAATTTTTTTTGACAGCTTCATGCAAATATTATTATGTCTGTGATATAATAATAGGTACAGAAAGGAAGTTGTATGAAATGAAAATTATGACAGGTGAATTAATTGAAAAGTTTAACGATTTTTTGATTAACGAAGAAAAAGCTTATGCCACGCAGGAAAAATACATGCGTGACATCAGAGCTTTTTGGAAATGGGTTTCGGAAACGGAGCTTAACAAAAGGAGGGTACTTGATTATAAAGAATATCTCATAAATAATTTTGCTCCTGCATCTGTTAATTCTATTTTATCTTCACTCAACAGTTTCTTTGAATTTAACAACTGGCATGAGCTGAAGGTCAAGATGCTCAAAATTCAGAAACAGATTTTTGCTCAAAAGGACAAAGAGCTTTCAAAGGCAGAATACGAAAAGCTGCTTAATGCCGCAAAGGAAAAAAGAAATGAAAAGCTATACCTCCTGATGCAAACTATCTGTGCAAGCGGAATCAGAGTGTCGGAATTACAACATGTAACCATTGAGGCAATAAAACAGAGAAAAGCAACTATCAATTGCAAGGGTAAGATGAGAATTGTTATATTGCCTAAAGAGCTTTGCAAAATGCTGATAGATTATGCAAAAAAACAAAAAATAACAAGCGGTTCTGTGTTTGTTACAAAAACAGGAAAACCACTTGACAGAAGTACTATATGGAAAATGATGAAAGCTCTTTGCGAAAGTGCGGGAGTATCAAAAGAAAAAGTGTTTCCTCATAATTTAAGACATCTTTTTGCACGAACATTCTATTCACTTCAAAAAGACATAGTGAGACTTGCAGATATTTTGGGACATTCAAGTGTCAACACCACGCGAATATACACAATGGAAACAGGTGACATACACCGAAGACAAATTCAACATCTGGGGCTTTTACAGATATAGTTTTTCAAGGCAAAAAAAATACCACATAATCGAAATTATGTGATAGTTTATAGCCAAAATCAATATTACAAAGCGTACATATTTTATCATGCTTAGGAGAGTTTGTCAATGATTTACAGCCATTTTACAAAAATTCATCATTATGCATTAAAAAAGACATCAGGAAACAGACCGGTTTTGTAAAACTAACCATGACCGGTCTTAAAATTATGCTGTTTTTCTGAAAAGTATGAAAATTTCATGTGATAGTTAGTCCCTTTTGTTGTCAGATTTTAAATGCCTTGCAACATAATTTCGATTATGTGGAGATTGCTTTACTACATAATTTCGATTATGTTGCAAGGCTTATTTTTTTCACCTCGTTTGTAACGAGCATTACAAGTTGTTAGCCTCAGGTGATATTTATCAAAATGAATGAAAGGGTTGAATGAAAGTGGACCGTTTTAATGCGTCCGAAAAAAAGAATGCAATCGTTCATACAACTTGGGAATATCTTTTGAAAACAGGTTTATCACATGCATCCATAGGAGAACTGTGTAAGGAGACAAAGCTCGCTCAAAGCAGCCTCTACTATTGGTTTGAAAACAAAGACGACATCTGGATAAGTGCGGGAAAGTATGGAATTGCAAAGGTTGTTGATGCGCTTCTGGACTATACCCTCAGGCACACAAATGACATACGCAAGTATTTTGATACACTTTTAGATGAGGTTGAGAAATACAAGTATGAGCTCCGTCTTGCAATACAGATTACTACAAGTCCCATCTTTGGTGACCGCATGAGAGGCAAGGCCCTTGATTTCAGACTGTGGTATGAAAGATATGCTGAAAAACTAATTGGGATTTTTGGTTGTTCACATCTGCAGGCTGAAATTTTTATCTATTCGATCATTGCTTTTGTTATTGATTATGTTATATGGGACGACAGAGACAAGACACAGATGCTGCTCGATAATCTACACAAAAAAATAGTAATTCTTCTTGATATAGAACAATAACATATGTAATTCCAATTTACATAAAAACTTTTCGGGAAAAGGGAGGAAAACAAACAATGTATTTTAAACTAAAGCGCAGGATCGGCTCTTTAATTATAGCAGCAGCTATGGTGACGAGCATGTTTGCTATATCTCCGGTTATGGCTGCAAATAACATCAGAGTAGTTCTGGAACCTGTGACAAACAGCGACATCTCAACAAAAACAGGTGATGCTAAAATACAGGTGAGTGTTAAAGGCAGTGTTTCAAATGTAACAGCAGTGCAGGTGGCATTTGACGTTTCGGGAACACTTGATTATGAAGGAGTTAATTTCCTTGTGGAAAATGATGCACCGGCAGATGCAAAGATAGGCAATAAGCTTACCGTTGGTTTTGCACTAAGCGAAGCTGTTTCGTTTCGTGACACTACACCGGTGTTTATTCTTACATTTCATAAATCAACAGGCGGCAGCGTGACGGTGTCGGTTGACAATGAACACTCCTACTGCCTGACAGAAAACGGTTCTGTTTATGCGATAGGAACAAGCAGTTTGACTGAGCAGGCAGCAACCAGCGCAAAAGAAGGCCTTGAAGCAACTGTTAAAGTAAAAATGGACAAAGTGCCTGATTTTGTTGCAAGTGACGAATCGGGTGTGACGTTGACAATCACAGATCAGTCAAATGGCAATATAACAAAAACCAATTTGAACGCTTCTAACAGAGACAGTGGTTCGAAGGCAGAGTTTACTGTGACAAACACTGTGATTAAAGGAAACAAATATACCGTTGAAATTTCCGGCATTGGCTACAAATCATATAAGGTGACCGATGTGAGCTTTGATGAAGTTCTTGTTATCACCAATGAAGATTTTGTGCCGGGCGATGTAAACAAAGACGGGGAAATCACAGATGCAGATAAAGAAGCATATGAAGAATTATTTGCTTCTGAGGGATATAATCCGGCATCAGACTTTAACCGTGACGGATATGTTGATGAAAAAGACAATGTCTTTGGCACATCTGACAGTGGAGAAGATGATAACAACACCAACGAGGGCAGCTCCGGTAACACCGGTGATAACAGTGGAAGCAGTTCCGGTGGGAACTCATCTGAAGGCGGCAGTTCTTCCGGTAGCGAAGGCTCTTCCGGTAGCGAAGGCTCTTCCGGTGGTGGAGGCTCTTCCGGTGGCGGCGGCTCTTCCGGTGGCGGCGGGTCTTCTGGTGGCGGCGGGTCTTCCGGTGGCGGTGGGATAAGGTTTGGGGGTGGT
>JAZNBF010000035.1:0-12252 GCA_045586905.1 Clostridia bacterium | reverse complement strand
GGCTGTGTCGCAGCGGTCGAAAAGAAAGCTATGCCATTTAGTGCATAGCTTTTCTTTCGGGCACCGCAAGTGTTTCGCATGCGATGGTGCATTGGCACCATCGACAACTTAAAGGTTCGAATTTTTTATAATATGGGTTTTTTTATTCGAGCCCGGCATCAGGAGTAAAAAAAGCAGACCACCACAAGGTGGTCTGTTTTTTTTACTGCTCAGGCAGAGCCTGAGCCAAAGACTGCGTAATTATAAGTCATGCGCTTTCTCCAACTGAGCTAATGCTCGTCGGTAGCACAGCCGCCGACTGCTTCCGGTGGAAGATGAAAGGAGGCGGCTGTGTCGCAGCGGTCGAAAAGAAAGCTATGCCATTTAGTGCATAGCTTTTCTTTCGGGCACCGCAAGTGTTTCGCATGCGATGGTGCATTGGCACCATCGACAACTTAAAGGTTCGAAATTTTTATAATATGGGTTTTTTTCGAGCCCGGCATCAGGAATAACAGTTATCTAATCATTATCATAAAACAGTAAAATTAAAAAAAGACAGATTTTTCACTGGAATCTGTCTTTTTTATTTTTGATAAGATATCAATCATCAGAGATAGTACTTTTTTTATTCAAATGAGATTTTAAGACAATATTTATATATTGAGATAAAGAACGATCGTCATTTTCTGCAAGTGTTCGTATCTTTTCTATTATGTCACTGTCAATAGTTATACTGATTTTTTCTTTTAATGGTTTCATAAATATCACCTCAGAAATAATTATATACTAAAATCGCATATGGTATTGACAAATAGCATAAAGTAGGATAAAATACTACTGACGAATGTCGACAAATTTTTTTACGAGGTGATTAAGCATGAAAAATTGTTCAAAATGTGGACAGGAAATCGATAAGAAAGCAGTTGTATGTCCCGGTTGCGGGTGTAAGGTTAAGAAACCCATATATAAAAAAATATGGTTTTGGATTTTAGTTGTGATTGTTATTGCAATCATTGGCAGTGCATCAGGAAACAAAGAAAATGCGTCTTCCACAACAAGCACCACACCAAATAAAGCTCAGGAAGAAATAGTATATGAAACCGTTGATTTGCAGACTATGTTTGATGAACTCAGTAATAATGCAATGAAGGCAGAAAAATCCTATCAGAATAAATATATAGAATTTCAGTGTAAAATTGATAACTTTGACAGTGATGGAGATTATATAGGTGTTGAGCCTGTAAATGCTTCCGAATGGAATTTTACAAATGCAATGTGTTATATTAAAAATGATACACAGGAAGATTTTTTAATTGAGAAAAGCGTTGGTGATATCATAACAATCAAAGGTAAAGTCACCTCCATCGGCGAAGTGTTGGGTTATTCAATAGACATTAAAGAAGTATATTAAGAAATATTAAACATCAAAAAAGACTTGTATGAAATTTCATACAAGTCTTTTTGTTATTTGCTATAAATTTTAAAACTCAAGCTGACCTTCAATATAAGGAATAACCTCATCAATTTTAAGAGTAATCTGCTGCATTGTGTCACGGTTTCTCACTGTAACATTGCCGGTTTCCTCTGTGTCAAAGTCATAAGTTATGCACCAGGGAGTACCAATCTCATCCTGTCTGCGATAACGTTTGCCTATGGAGCCTGCATCGTCAAATTCGCAGTTGAATTTTTTGCTCATTTTTTCATAAAGCTCATAAGCTTTGTCGGAGAGCTTTTTAGAAAGAGGAAGCACAGCAGCTTTAACAGGAGCAAGTGCAGGGTGAAGTCTCATAACAACTCTTGTGTCGCCTTCGCCAACCTCTTCTTCGTCATATGCTTCAACTAGGAATGCCAATGCCACACGGTCTGCACCGAGTGAAGGTTCAATGCAGTAGGGGACATATCTTTCGTTTGTAACAGGATCAATATATTCCATTTTTTCGCCCGAATGTTCTGAGTGCTGCTTTAAGTCAAAGTCTGTACGGTCTGCAATGCCCCAAAGCTCGCCCCAACCAAATGGGAACATAAATTCGATGTCGGTTGTAGCATTGCTGTAATGAGAAAGCTCTTCGGGAGAGTGGTCTCTCATTTTGATGTTTTCTTCAGCTACGCCGAGAGAAAGGAGCCAGTTTTTGCAGTAGTCTTTCCAGTATGTAAACCATTCGAGGTCTTCGCCGGGCTTGCAGAAAAATTCAAGCTCCATCTGTTCAAATTCTCTTGTTCTGAATGTGAAGTTACCGGGAGTGATTTCGTTTCTGAACGATTTACCCACTTGACCTATGCCAAAGGGAATTTTCTTTCTCGATGTTCTCTGCACATTTTTAAAGTTTACAAAGATACCCTGAGCAGTTTCAGGACGAAGGAAAAGCTCTGATGTAGAGTCCTCTGTAACACCCTGGAATGTTTTAAACATAAGGTTGAATTTTCTTATGTCAGTGTAGTTGTGTTTGCCGCATTTGGGGCATACGATGTTGTTTTCGTTGATGTAGGCGAGCATTTTTTCATTTGACCAACCGTCAACTGTAATGCTTTCACCTTTTTCAAAATGCCATTCTTCAATGAGTTTGTCGGCTCTGTGACGGGTTTTGCACTCTTTGCAGTCCATAAGAGGATCGCTGAATCCTCCTACATGACCTGATGCAACCCAGACTTCCGGGTTCATAAGGATTGCAGCATCAAGACCTACATTGTATGGAGATTCCTGAATGAATTTTTTCCACCAGGCTTTTTTTACATTGTTTTTAAATTCAACACCCAAAGGACCATAATCCCATGTGTTGGCAAGACCACCGTAAATTTCCGAGCCGGAATATACAAAGCCTCTGCCTTTACAAAGGGCAATGATTTTTTCCATTGTCTTTTCTGTGTTTAACATTTGTTTCAACCCTTTCTAAAACATATCAATACATCATACATAATACACCAAAAAAGCATATTTTGTCAAGAAGGGTATAGCAATATCTGTTATTACTTATTGATATTGACTATTGAAAATATCACCTTTTTATGCTATACTTACAATAATTATAAATATTTTCTTCTGAAAGGATACCACTATGAAAAAAGTTGCAATAGTTATGGGCAGTGACAGCGATCTTCCAAAGCTCACTCCTGCCATAGACAAGCTCAAAGAACTCGGCATTCCATGTGAGGTCAGGGTAATCAGTGCCCATCGCACACCCATGCAGGCAATAGAATTTTCCTCATCTGCCAAAGACAATGGTTTTGGCGTTATCATTGCCGCCGCAGGCAAAGCTGCACATCTTGCAGGCGTTCTTGCGGCAAACACCACTCTGCCCGTCATCGGCATCCCGATTAAGGCATCGGTGCTCGACGGTATGGATGCACTCCTTGCCACAGTTCAGATGCCCTCAGGCATACCCGTTGCAACAGTTGCGATAGATGGCAGTGCCAATGCAGCAATTTTAGCTGCTCAGATGATTGCACTGTCCGACGATGAACTCTCTCAGAAGCTTTCTGCCATGAGAGAAAAAATGACAAACGAAGTCATCGAAAAAGACAAAGCTGTCAAAGCTCAATTTTAATTTCGGAGGTAACAACAATGGACAAAAGCTTTAGCGAAAGTTATAAATCTGCCGGTGTTGACATCACTGCCGGCTACAATGCAGTAAAACTTATGAAAGAGCACATCGCACGCACCGAAACAAGTGGCGTTGTATCCGACATCGGCGGTTTTGGCGGTCTCTTCATGCCAAACCTTGCAGGCATGTCCGAACCGGTGCTCGTAAGTGGCACCGATGGTGTAGGCACCAAGCTCAAAATTGCTTTCCTTATGGACAAGCACGACACCGTCGGCATCGACTGTGTGGCTATGTGTGTCAACGATGTTATCTGCTGTGGTGCAAAACCACTCTTCTTCCTCGACTATATTGCCTGTGGCAAAAACGTTCCCGAAAAGATTGCCGCTATCGTATCAGGCGTAGCTGTAGGCTGTGTGCAGTCAGGTGCAGCTCTCATCGGTGGCGAAACTGCCGAAATGCCCGGCTTCTATCCAATAGACGAATATGACCTTGCAGGCTTTGCAGTTGGTATTGTAGATAAGAAAAAAGTCTATGACAATAAAGAAATCAAAGAGGGTGATGTTATCATCGCTCTTCCTTCATCAGGCGTTCACTCCAACGGTTTCTCCCTCGTGCGTAAGGTCTTTGATGTTGAAAACCGTGACCTTGGTGTATACAGTGACGAGCTCGGCAAAACAATCGGCGAAGAACTCCTCACACCTACAAAAATTTATGTGAAAGACATTGCTGCCATCGATGCAGTTGCCCGCATCAAAGCTGTATCTCACATCACAGGCGGCGGTTTCTATGAGAATATTCCACGCAGCATTCCTTCCGATTTCAGCGCAAAAATAGAAAAAAGCGCAGTTAAAATCCTCCCCGTGTTCAACATGCTTCAGTCTCTTGGTAACATCCCCGAAAGAGACATGTTCAACACCTACAATATGGGCGTTGGCATGAGCATCGTTGTAGGCAAAGACGATGCCGACAAGGTTCTCGGCGCTGTAAAATCTGCCTACATCATCGGAGAAATCGTAAAAGGCGACGGTGGGGTGCAGTTATGCTAAAAAACATTGCAGTTCTTGTAAGTGGCGGCGGCACCAATCTTCAGGCTCTCATCGATGCTCAGCGTAGTGGCATCATAAAGTCAGGCAAGATAAGCCTTGTCATTTCCGACCGTGAAGGTGCCTATGCACTTGAGCGTGCAAAAAATGCCGGCATTGACGGTGTCTATGTTAAAAAAGGCGAAGGCTTTGAAGAAACACTTATCAAAGAGCTCGAAAATGCCAACATCGATATAATCGTTCTTGCAGGCTTTCTCTCCATCTTGTCCGAAAGCTTTGTAAAGCGCTATTCAAGGCGCATAATAAATGTTCACCCCTCGCTCATCCCGTCTTTTTGTGGAGATGGCTTCTATGGTCTCCGTGTTCATAAGGCGGCACTCGAAAAAGGCGTGAAGGTGAGTGGAGCCACCACTCACTTTGTGAATGAAATCACCGACGGTGGTGAAATCATCATGCAAAAGGCAGTGGAAGTGCTCGAGGGTGACACCCCCGAAACTCTCCAGAGAAGAATCATGGAAGAGGCAGAGTGGAAGATACTTCCCCTGTCTGTCGAAAAGGTTTGCTCATCCAACTAACATACGAAAGGTAACAGTGCTAATGAATATAATGGTAATCGGCGGAGGCGGCCGTGAGCATGCAATAGTTCACAAGCTCAGCCAAAGCCCCAAAACAGATAAAATCTATGCTCTCCCCGGCAACGGTGGCATAGCTCAGCTTGCCGAGTGTGTTCCCGTTTCGGCAACTGATATCGATGCCATAGTAGATTTTGCCAAAACACATTCCGTCGACTTTGCAGTTGTTGCACCCGACGATCCGCTTGTGCTCGGTGCAGTTGATGCACTCAATGCCATCGGCATCAAATGCTTCGGCCCCGAGGCAAAAGCTGCTATCATTGAAGGCAGTAAGGTTTTTTCCAAAAACCTCATGAAAAAATACAACATCCCCACAGCAGGCTATGAAGTTTTCACCAGTCCCGACGAGGCAATTGCCTACATCGAAAAAGGTGACTTCCCCGTTGTAATAAAGGCCGACGGTCTTGCACTTGGCAAAGGCGTTATCATAGCACAGGATTTTGCCGAGGCAAAAGATGCTGTCATGATGATAATGGAAGATAAGGTCTTTGGCAAATCGGGCAATAGCATTGTTGTAGAGGAATTTCTCACAGGCCCCGAGGTTTCCGTCCTCTGCTTCACCGATGGCAAAACAGTAGTCCCCATGGTTTCCTCCATGGACCATAAGCGCGTAGGCGATGGCGACACAGGCCTCAACACAGGTGGTATGGGCACAATTGCTCCCAACCCCTGCTACACAGACGATATTGCCGAAGAATGTATGAAAACCATCTTCATCCCCACCATTGAGGCCATGAACAGTGAAAATCGCACCTTCAAAGGTTGCCTTTATTTCGGTCTCATGCTCACACCAAAAGGTCCTAAGGTTATAGAATATAACTGTCGCTTTGGCGATCCCGAAACTCAGGTTGTTCTTCCGCTTCTCGAGTCCGACCTTTTAGACATTATGATAGCCACCTCCGATGGCACACTCTCAGAATGTGAAGTCAGATTTTCCAAAGATTCTGCAGCGTGTGTGGTTGTTGCATCCGATGGCTACCCCAAGGCATATGACAAGGGCATAGAAATCACTCAGGACAAAATGGATGATGGCTCTTTTGTATATCACGCAGGCACAGCCCTCAAAGACGGTAAGCTCGTCACCTCGGGTGGCAGAGTTGCAGGCGTGTGTGCCACAGCTCCCACTTTGGAAGAGGCTCTTGCCAAAGCATACAAAGCAACCGAAAAATTCAGCTTTGCCAACAAATACATGAGAAAAGACATAGGCCAGAAGGCACTCTCTATTTTGAAAGGATGAACAAACTTGGTATATAGAATTTACTCCGAAAAAAAGAGTGGACAACAAAACGAAGCTCGTGGTCTTCTTTCTGAGGTCAATTCGTTTTTGAGCATAACTGCTCTCACCGGTGTTCGCATTTTAAACAGATACGATGTAGAAAACATCTCGCCCGACCTTTTCGAAAAGGCTAAGCGCACTGTTTTCTCCGAGCCTCAGCTCGATGATATATACGACACTCTCCCCCAGACCGATGGCACAGTTTTTGCAGTAGAATACCTCCCCGGTCAGTTCGACCAGAGAGCCGACTCTGCCGCACAGTGTATTCAGCTCATGTCCATGGGCGACCGTCCCACAGTTCGCACAGCTAAGGTGTATATTCTCAGTGGCTCACTTTCTTCCGAAGATGTGGCAGCCATTCAGAAGTATGTTATAAACCCTGTTGAAAGTCGACTTGCAACTCTCGACACATTTGCATCTTTAGCAAATGAAGCAGGCACACCCGAGCCTGTAAAAACAATCGAAGGCTTCATCGGCATGAATGATGACCAGCTTAAAGCTTTCCTTTCCGAAATGGGCTTTGCAATGGATTTTGACGACCTCAAATTCTGCCAGAGCTATTTCATATCCGAAAGAAGAGATCCCACCATCACCGAGCTCAAAATGATAGATACATACTGGTCTGACCATTGTCGTCACACCACATTCCTCACAACCATCGACAATGTAAGCTTTGAAGACGAGCTCATTCAAAAAGCTTTCGACCGCTATCTTGCCACACGCAAAGAACTTGGCCGCACAAAGCCTGTCAACCTTATGGATGTTGCAACCATGGCAGTGAGATATCTTCGCTCTTCCGGCAAGCTCGACAAGCTCGACGAATCTGAAGAAATCAATGCATGCACAGTAAAAATAGATGTCGATGTTGAAGGCGAAAAGCAAAAATGGCTTCTCCTCTTCAAAAACGAAACACACAATCACCCCACAGAAATCGAACCTTTCGGTGGTGCGGCAACCTGCATTGGTGGTGCTATCCGTGATCCTCTCTCGGGCAGAGCCTATGTATATCAGGCAATGCGTGTGACAGGTGCGGCCGATCCTCTTCGCTCACTTTCCGACACCATCCCCGGCAAACTCCCTCAGCGTAAAATTGTTACAACTGCTGCTGCAGGTTATAGCTCCTACGGCAATCAGATAGGTCTTGCCACAGGTCAGGTAGACGAAATCTACCACGATGGATACGTTGCAAAACGCATGGAAATCGGTGCAGTAGTAGGCGCAGCACCCGAGGAAAATGTCCGTCGTGAAAGACCCATGCCGGGCGACATCGTAATCCTTCTCGGTGGTCGCACAGGCCGTGACGGTTGTGGTGGAGCCACCGGTTCATCCAAATCACACAGTGTAGAATCTCTCGAAAACTGTGGTGCCGAAGTTCAGAAGGGCAATGCCCCTGAAGAAAGAAAACTTCAGCGACTTTTCAGAAACAAAGAAGCCTCCACCCTCATCAAACGTTGCAACGACTTTGGCGCAGGTGGTGTGTCTGTTGCCATTGGTGAACTTGCTGATGGCCTCCTCATAAACCTCAACGCAGTTCCCAAAAAATATGACGGTCTCGATGGCACCGAGCTTGCAATAAGCGAATCGCAGGAAAGAATGGCTGTTGTTGTAGCACCTTGCGATGTCGACAAATTCAAAGCTCTTGCCGACAGTGAAAATCTCGAGGCAACAGTTGTTGCCACAGTTACCGAAGAACCTCGCCTTGTTATGAATCACGATGGCAGAAAGATAGTAGACCTTTCCAGAGAATTTTTAAATTCAAACGGTGCCGAAAAACACATCGACATATCTGTTGAAAAAGGCTCTGACTATGCCAAAGACCTTCCCGAAGGCACATTCAAAGAAAAACTTGAAGCCCTTGCAGGCGACCTCAACATTTGCTCAAAACGTGGCCTTAGCGAACGTTTCGACTCCACCATCGGTGCAGGCACAGTCCTTATGCCTTTTGGTGGTAAATATCAAATGACGCCTAATCAGGCAATGGCTGCCAAAATTCCCGTAGAGAAAAAGTTTACCGACACCACCTCTGTTATGGCTTGGGGTTATAACCCATTCATCACAGAAAAGAGTCCATATCATGGTGCCTACCTTGCAGTATCCGAGTCCATCTCCAAGCTCGTTGCCACAGGCGCACCCCTTGACGATTGCTATCTCACTTTCCAGGAATATTTCAAAAAACCCACAACCGATCCCAAACGTTGGGGACAGCCTCTCGGTGCACTCCTCGGTGCATTCTCTGCTCAGCTCGACTATGGCGTAGCATCAGTTGGCGGCAAAGACTCTATGAGTGGCAGCTTTGAAGATATCGATGTTCCACCCACACTCGTTTCCTTTGCAATCACAGTTGGCGATGCAAAGAAAATCATTTCTCCCGAGTTCAAAAAATCAGGCTCTAAGGTATATCACCTTGCACCTTCCTACACATCCGACAATCTTCCCGATGCTGCATCTCACAGAGAGGTTTTCGATAAGGTTACAAAGCTTATCGCAGATGGCAAAGTCATCTCTGCCTACACACCCACCTACGGTGGCATAGCAGAGGGCATAATGAAAATGACCTTTGGTAACAAAATCGGTTTCCGCTTTGAAGATGGTCTTTCCGATGAACTCATCTTTGGCTATAACTATGGCTCATTCATTCTGGAAGCCACAGAAGCCATCGACGGTGCCACACTTCTTGGTACCACTCAGGATGCATATATAATAGAAGCTAATGGTGAAAAGGTTTGCCTTGAGCAGATTCAGAAGATATATGAAGATAAGCTTGAGCCCGTGTTCAGTTGCAACATCAAAACCGAGCAGAAAAACATCGAAAAGGTATCTTTCGAAGGCGGCATAAAGAAAGCTCCCAAAATCGGCATAGCAAAGCCAAAGGTGCTCATTCCCGTATTCCCCGGCACAAACTGCGAATATGACACTGCAAAGCGCCTTTTAAAAGCTGGCGCCGAGCCTGAGATTGTTGTCATCAACAACCTCACCTCACAGGGCGTTGTTGATTCAGTAGAGAGCATTGCCAAAAAGATTAACGAGTCTCAGATAATCTTCATTCCCGGTGGTTTCTCCGGTGGTGACGAACCCGAAGGCTCAGGCAAATTCATCACAGCCTTCTTCCGTAATCCACTTGTTAAAGATGCTGTAAATGAACTTCTCAAAAACCGAGACGGTCTTATGGCAGGTATCTGTAATGGTTTCCAGGCAATTATAAAGCTTGGCCTTGTGCCCTACGGTGAGATAATCGACACCGACGAAAATTCTCCCACACTCACCTTCAACACAATTGCCCGCCATCAGTCGCGCATTGTCCGCACACGCATCGCGTCCAATCTTTCACCCTGGCTTTCCAACACAAAAGTAGGGGATGTATATAATGTAGCAATCTCTCATGGTGAAGGCAAATTCTTCTGCTCCGAAGAACTTGCAATGAAACTTGCATCAAACGGACAGGTTGCCACACAGTATGTAGACCTCGACGGTAATCCCACAAATGACATCCGTTTCAATCCCAATGGCTCAGTTCTCGCCATTGAGGGTATCACCTCAGCCGATGGCAGAGTATTTGGTAAGATGGGACATTCCGAAAGAATAGGCGACAATCTCTACAAAAATGTCGAAGGCGATTATGATATGAAGATGTTTGAAGCAGCAGTAAAGTATTTTGACATTTAATCAAAATTTAAACCCCTTACAACATAAAAAACTGTTGTAAGGGGTTTTTGTTTGCTATATATAATAGGAAGAAACTGGTTATAATAATCACATATGAAACATATCTTTTTACACAAAAAGAACCACGGACTATTGTCCGTGGTTCTTTCCTTTAATTGATTAAGTCAGAGAACTTAAGAATTAATTAGTCAATCTGATAAGGTGTAGCGAATGTGATGAAGTCAACTACTTTATCATCAACTATCTTAGCGAAGTAGTAGTTGCCTTTTCCTTCAAGGGCACTATCATTACGAGCATCATATGTGTCAACAGAGTTGAGAGCCTGCCAATCACCAACAAACACTTTGAATTTATCAGCATTGTCATTGATTGTGTATTTGTTGGTTGAACCAAGGAGTATTAAATCATCAGTAGTAACATCGCCATCTTTGATTACTGGACCTTTATTTACGCTATCTTTTTCTTTGATGTAACCAAATGCAAAATCTACATCCTCTGTGTAATATGGGGAGTTTGCATCGGAAGAGATACCGTCGATAAGAGCATCGTTAGTTGTGAAAGGCTTAGAGCCAGCAATACCTGGTGTAGCACCTTCAAGTGTTGTATTAGCTACAACAGCATAAGCAGAAGCAATGTTATCAGCATCAGCTGTGAACATCATTATTGCACCAACTTTGACATCGTCAATGCTACATCCCAAAGCTTCAGAAACATCATCAATAATTATGAGTTCTTTAACAGTTTCTTCACTGGATACATAGTATCTAACTTTCTTAGCATCTTCTTCGTTAACTTTTGTAGTTGTTACAGCAGTAACGATAGCAAGATCCTGAGTAAAGTCGATAGCAGCATCACCGGCTGTGATGATAAGACAGTTAACTTCACCTTTGGTTTTTACATAGTAACCAGCGTATTTGTTACCATCAATGAGTGAGGATGCATCTGTAACAAAAGCGGATGTTTCTTTGTTACCTGTGAGGTTGAAGATAACGGTATCTGTCTCAAAATACTCAAAGAGCTTTTCGGCATCTGCTTTGTATTCTTCTTTACCTTCAGAAGCATAGGCTCTTACCTGAGCGATCTCTTTTATAAGACCGTTGGGATCGAGCTGGTAGGTAACGATTCTGTCTGCAACGTTCTCTGTTTTGAACGCATCATCATCACCAACAAAGTTGCTAATTTTGAGTGTTGAAAGGATTGCAGCAGCACTGTCAGCCTGATCTACATCCTCAATTTTGTGCTGGCCATTAGCACCGGAGTTAACAAAAATATCAAAATTGTCTCTTACAGTGTAAGTAACGATTTCATTGTCTTTTGTGAGCATTTTAACCTGCCAAGCATCGTCCCAACCACCATTATTGGAGATTGCTGTGCCGAGGATGTAACCATAGTTACCAGCAACAGAAGCAGATTTTTCAAAACGGAAGATTTTGCCTGTTCTAGTGAGGTAGAATACGCCTTCGTCGCCGAGATTGATATCGTCGTCACCGATTGTATAGATATATTCTACACCATCAACATGAACAATATTACTATCATCAGCTTCTTCATTTACCTGACCTGTAACAGATTTGTCTCCAAGGTTTATAACTTCAATCCAGTCATATGATCTTGTTGTACCTTCTGTGAGGTAAGCGATTACATCGTTTTCTTTGAAATCTTTGAGTTCCATAGCTTCGCCATTTTCGTCAACGATTGAGATAGATTTTGTTTCATCTTCGAAATCAAAGACGAATGTTTCCTGTTTAGCAGTTGTGAATCTGTCTCTGTCGAGTTCAATTTCATCAACTCTGTCATATTTGTATTGTTTAGCGATGATCATATCATATCTGTTGTCACCGGTATTTTCGATGAGGGTGATTTCCACATCTTCACCGGAGTTGATAACAGTTTCGAGATCAGAGATGTTTGACTTTTCATAGTTGAGATATACACCGTCTGAGTTTACAGAAGCATCAAGGTTATATTTCTTGGTGTCATACTGTTCAGCATCTGTGTAGTATTTAACATAATCAACATCGATGTCATCGATATCTTCGTTGCCAAGTTCAACAACTGTGCTTTCTGCACCGGGCATAATAGCGATGATCTCATATTTGTTTTTAGCATATTCTTTTGCA
>JAZNBF010000034.1:0-10657 GCA_045586905.1 Clostridia bacterium | reverse complement strand
CGACTTAAAAAATCAACGGTTAATTATGATTAGGGTTGATATTTTTAAAAATGGCAACAATATCACAAAGCTTGAAATGAGTGGCCACGCTGAATATAGCGATGGTGATGATATTGTATGTGCATCCGCTTCATCGGTTGCTTTTGCTTGCCTCAACGGCATCGAAAAAGTTTTGAATGTGAAGTTCGGATATGAAACGGAAGACGGATATCTTTTCTTTGTTCTTCCCGATGATTTAGACAAACAGACGCAGGACAGGGTAAACATCCTAACAGATACTTTCGCTCTTTACATAAAAGAGCTCGAGTCCCAGTATCCTGCACATATAACTGTTACCGAATTGGAGGTGTAGTAAATGTTTGCATTAAACATTCAGTTGTTTGCGCATAAAAAAGGTATGGGTAGTACCAAGAACGGTCGTGACAGTGAGTCCAAAAGACTTGGTGTTAAAAAAGGCGACGGTCAGTATGTTCTCTCCGGCAACATCTTAGTTAGACAGAGAGGTACCAAAATCCATCCCGGTATCAATGTTAAAAAGGGCAGCGACGACACTCTCTTTGCTGTTGTTAACGGAAAAGTTAAATTCGAAAGAGTTGGCAAAGACAAAAAGCAGGTTAGTGTATACGAGATTGCTGAATAATACATTGAATAGCTTTCAAGTCTCAAGCGCAGACCTCTGTGCTTGAGATTTTTATTATTTATCACAAAATTTTGACTTTCGGTTAGGAGGTATATCACATGCTGGCAGATACAGCCGAAATTTATATAGAAGCAGGAAACGGCGGCAACGGTCTTGTTTCTTTCCATCGCGAAAAATATGTTGCGGCAGGTGGTCCCGACGGTGGCGACGGTGGTCATGGCGGCGATGTAATTTTTATTGTAGACGAAAAAATCAGCACCCTCATGGACTTCCGCTATCGCAGACACTACAAAGCAGAAAACGGTGAAGACGGAAAAGCTGCCAAATCAAGCGGCAAAAACGGTCAGGACCTCATAGTAAAGGTTCCCATGGGCACCATAATAAAAGATGCCGACTCAAACCGTGTCATTGCCGACCTCAGCACACCCGGTCAAAAATTTATTGCTGCCAAAGGCGGCAACGGAGGTTGGGGCAACTGTCATTTTGCCACAGCCACCCGTCAGATTCCCCGTTTTGCGAAAAGCGGCACCGAAGGCGAAAGACGCAACATCATAATGGAGCTTAAGCTCCTTGCCGATGTCGGTCTTGTAGGATTTCCTAATGTCGGCAAATCCACACTTCTCTCTGTTGTCTCCGATGCCCGTCCCAAAATTGCAAACTATCATTTCACAACTCTTGAGCCAAACCTCGGCGTTGTCGATTTAGGTCTGGGCAGAAGCTTTGTCATGGCAGACATCCCCGGCATCATCGAAGGTGCAAGCGAGGGCATAGGTCTTGGCCACGAATTTCTGCGCCATGTTGAGCGTACGCGTCTTCTCATCCATGTTGTCGATGCATCAGGTATCGAGGGCAGAAACCCCATAGAAGACTTCGACCTCATAAATAAAGAAATTGAGATGTACAACCCCACACTTGCAAGCCGCACTCAGATTGTTGCAGCAAACAAGCGTGATCTCGTATATGACGAAACCATCTACGAAAGCTTTTGCACCGAAATGGAAAACAGGGGATACAAGGTTTTCAAAATCTCTGCCGCCACAAACTCGGGCGTGTCAGATCTTATGAACTATGTCGCATCCATTTTGGACGATATTCCCATTCCCGTTCTCTTCTCAGAAGACGATGAGGAAATTCAGGTCATTTCCTATGAAGACGAAGCACCGTTTACATGCAGGGTTGAAGACGGTGTCTACATTGTCGAAGGCAGATGGCTCAAGCGCCTTCTCGGCTCAACCAATTTTGAAGACTCCGAATCTCTTCAGTATTTCCAGAATGCACTCCGCAAAAAAGGTGTTATCAAAGCTCTCGAAAAGCTTGGCATTCAGGAGGGAGATCCCGTACAGATGTATGAGGTCGAATTTGATTATATAAAATAAAAAATTTTCAAATAAAACTGCCCGAAATTGTCACTTTGAATTGACATCCGAGCAGTTTTTTTGTATAATAAAATAGTGTATGACTTATATTAAAAGAGGATGTGTAAAAATATGCTTACCGGCAAACAAAGAGCATATTTGAGAAGCCTGTCAAACAAACTCGAGCCTATTTTTCAGATTGGCAAGGGTGGCATAAATGACAATCAACTCAAACAAATAGACGATGCTCTCGAAAAAAGAGAGCTTGTAAAAGTTCATGTTTTGGAAAATTCTTTTCTCGACACCCGGGAGGTGTGCGATGAGGTTGCACGCCTTTTAGGTGCAGAGCCCGTTCAGGCAATCGGCAAAAAGTTTATTATCTATAAAGAATCCAGAGAAAACAAAACAATCGATCTCAAAGATGCCGACCTGTCCGACACGCAGAGAATGATAAAAAAAGCAAAAAAAGCTGAAAAATCTTCACAAAAAAGCAATAAAAACTCTGTGACTTCAAAAGCTTCAAAACCCGGCAGATTTTCAAAACCGACCGGTGCAAAAGCGCCCTATAAAACGGAGAAGAAACAGGGCTACACTAAAAGGCGGACAAGCAAATGAAGAGCGCAATAGGTGTTTTTGGCGGCACCTTCAATCCTGTTCATGCAGGGCACATTGAGGTTGCAAAAGCAGCTTTAAAAGAGTGTAATCTTTCAAAGGTTATCTTTCTTCCAAATGGCAATCCACCTCACAAACAAGGAGAAATAATTGCCCCTTCTCACCACCGCTACAACATGATAAAGCTTGCCATAGATGGCATAGACTCATTTGAGGTTTCCGACTATGAATTAAGAAGGCAAGAACCATCCTACACAATCGATACCAATCGTGTGTTTAAAGCTATGTATGATTGTCCTGTCTTTTTCATCATCGGAGCCGACAGTCTGCACACTCTTTCCACATGGCGCAATTATGATGCTCTCATACATGAGTGCAGCTTTATTGTCGCTCCTCGTGACGACAGTGATTTTGAAAAGCTTTGTGCCGAGTGTGATATGCACAATCTCAAAGGAGGCAAAGCGATTCCTCTCAAGATGAATCTTTGCGACGCCAAATCGACTGATATCAGACGCGCTGTAAATCAGAACGACATCACAGAGTTTCTTTTGCCTCAAAAAGTGGCATCATATATCAAAAAGCACAATCTTTATTAAGTCAAACAAATCCGGAGGATACCAATGACGATCGACGAAATTCGTTTAAAGCTGAAAGATGCTCTTACAGAAAAACGCTACAATCACTCACTTGGTGTTGAAGAGTCGGCAATAGAGCTTGCTCGTCACTATGGTGCCGACATTGAAAAAACACGTGTTGCAGCACTGCTCCACGATTGTGCCAAAAACTATTCCCACTCCGAAATGTTCGACCTTTGTGAAAAATATAATGTAAAAGTCGATGACATTGCCAAAGCTTCACCCGGTCTCATTCATGGTTTTGTTGGTGCTGAAATGGCAAAGAAAGATTATGGCATATCCGATCCCGAGATTTATGATGCCATCTACTACCACACCATAGGCAAACCCGACATGAGCCTTATTACTAAAATAATCTACATAGCCGATGGCATAGAAAAGGGCAGAACCTATGACGGTGTAGAGAGGATAAGAGATATCGTTTTTGAAGACATCGACAGAGCTTTGGTCCTTCAGATAGACTATACCATTCATTCTGTAATCAACCGTGGTGGTCTCATTCATCCGGCCACAATTGATACAAGAAATTTTTATCTCAGAAAAATCAGATAAACCTTATGTGCAACTGCTGATGACATCAGCTTGCATCAGAACATGGCGAAAGGAGAGGAATGAATATAAAAAGTTCAAGCGTTGCATTAAGATACTATCTTAAAACCACTGCATGGCTTTTGGCTCTTTTTGCTTCTGTTGCAATAGTTTTTCTCCCCATCATGCCCTCTGTATTGAATCTTTTGGGCTGCAGTTCGTTTTTTGGCATAAGCTTCTCCGGCCTCACAGAGCGCACCTATGTTAATGTTCTTCTTATGGGGCTCGATAAAGAAGAAACCCGAAGCGATGTAATGATGGTTGCACAGCTCAACCTCGATGCCAATTCAATAAATGTTCTTCAGATCCCCCGTGACACATACATAAACAATCAGAGGGGTGACAAAAAGATAAACTCTGCCTATGGCGCAGGAGGGGTCGAAAAATCAATCGAAGAAGTAGAAACACTTGTCGATCTCGACATCGATAAATATGCCATAGTCACAACCACAGGCTTCAGAGATGTAATCGATGCAGTCGGCGGCATATACTATGACATCCCTCAGGACATGAACTATGACGATCCATTGCAGGATCTTCACATTCATCTCAAAAAAGGTTATCAGCTCCTTGATGGCGACAAAGCTGAACAGTATGTCCGTTGCCGCTATATTTATCCCACAGGAGATATCGGCAGAGTAGAAGCTCAAAGTGACTTTCTGAAAGAGGCTTTCTCTCAGGTGACCGAGCGCTACAAATCAGGCGGAGATATCAACACCCAAAAGCTCATAACCATACTTGGTGACATGGTAGATACCAATTTTACTCTTGAAGAAATGCTCAAGTATGCACCTTATTTACTCAATGTGGACCTGGAAAGTCTCAACATAATGATGCTTGCAGGGTATCCCGAATATCGCAATAATGTGTCATATTTCATTGCCAACGAAAGTAAAAACGCACAAATCATCAAAGAATATTTCACTCCTGCCATATCCGAGGCAGACCTGAGCGAAATAAAAGCTCGCGACGAAGCAGTCGGCAAAAACCATACAGAGCATTTTGTCTCAGACGCACCAATAACAAATATTTCACCGTCAGAGATCAATGTGTTCATATATGACTATTCATCAACTCAGGGGCAGGCACTTTCCAAAGCTGAAAATACTCTTGAGGAGTTAGGATACAGAATTGTAGGTAGCGTTGTCGCTTCCACTGCCACCGCCGACAAAACCTACTGCGTAAGCAGCTGGCAAAGTCAGCTTTCATCTGTGGTGGCCAAAGATTTAGAACTCAAATATTATCATATCAATCCTGATTATTCCAATCAGGCAGATGTTGTGTTAGTTCTGGGAAAGGATTTTTAAAAATGAATTCAAAACAAGTAATGGAACTGGTAGTAAAATGTATAGATTCCAAAAAAGGTGCCGACATTAAGGTCCTGGACATATCAGGTGTCACCACCATGGCAGACTATTTCATAATCTGTCAGGGTAATTCAGGCACACAGATGAAAGCTATTGCCGAAGAAATTGAAGAAAAGCTTGCCGAAAAGGATGTAAAACCCATCGGCAGAGAGGGCATGAGCACTGCATATTGGATACTCATGGACTATTCAGATGTTATTGTTCATATTTTCAATTCAGAGTCAAGAGACTTTTATGCAATAGAAAATCTCTGGGCAGACGCTCAAGAGGTTGATATATCATCATTAACAACAGAAGATTAATTAAAGGAGCCAAGATATATGAACTACGATTTTTCTAAAATTGAAGCCAAATGGCAAAAAAAATGGGATGATGAAAAAACCTTCAAGGTAACTGAAGACAGCGACAAACCCAAATACTACACCCTCGAGATGTTCCCATATCCTTCGGGCAATCTCCACATGGGCCACGTACGTAACTATTCTATCGGTGATGTTGTTGCCCGCTATAAAACCATGAGTGGTTTCAATGTTCTTCATCCAATGGGTTGGGATTCTTTCGGCCTTCCTGCCGAAAATGCAGCCATAAAACATGGCGCAAACCCAAAAGACTGGACATTCTCCAACATGGACAACATGCGCTCTCAGCTTAAAGGCATGGGCATAAGCTACGACTGGGACCGTGAAGTTGCAACCTGCAAACAGGATTATTATAAGTGGACACAGTGGATGTTCCTTAAGCTCTATAACAATAACCTTGCCTATAAGAAAAAATCTTATGTAAACTGGTGTCCTTCTTGCCAGACAGTTCTTGCCAACGAACAGGTAGTGGGTGGCAAGTGCGAAAGATGTAAATCCGATGTGGGCAAAAAAGACCTCGAACAGTGGTTCTTCAGCATCACAAAATATGCCGACCGTCTCCTTGCCGATATCGATAAGCTTAAAGGCTGGCCCGAAAAGGTTAAAACCATGCAGGCAAACTGGATCGGCAAAAGCCATGGCGCAGAAGTTGATTTCAAACTCGATGGAACCGACACCACTCTCACTGTCTATACCACCCGCCCCGACACAATCTTTGGTGTAAGCTTTATGGTTATGGCTCCTGAGAGCCCTCTGGCAGAAGAAATAATTTCCGGCAGTGAAACCGAAAAAGAATGTCGTGAGTTCATTCACAAAATGCAGTTTGTCAAAGAAGTCGACAGAGCATCCACCGAAGTGGAAAAAGAAGGCGTATTCACAGGCCGCTATGTCATCAACCCTCTCACAGGAAAAAAGGTACCTCTCTATCTTGCCAACTATGTTCTCATGGACTATGGCACAGGCGTAGTAATGGCAGTTCCTGCCCACGATCAGCGCGACTTTGAATTTGCTAAAAAATACAATCTCCCCATAGATGTTGTTATCAGCCCCGACGGTTCCGACATGTCAGGTTCTGAACTCACCGAGTCTTTCGAAGCCGAAGGCATCATGATAAACTCAGGTGAATTTAACGGTATGAACAACCGTGAAGCTCTCCCCAAAATGATAGAATATATGGCACAGAAGGGCATAGGCTCCAAAAAGACCAACTTCCGTCTCCGCGACTGGCTCATTTCCCGTCAGAGATATTGGGGCGCTCCCATTCCTATCATCTACTGCCCCGACTGCGGCGAGGTTCCCGTTCCCGAGTGTGATCTCCCTGTTATTCTTCCCGAAGATGTAGAGTTCACAGGTCAGGGCAAATCTCCCATAACCACAAGCGCATCCTTCAGAAATGCTCCTTGTCCGAAATGTGGCAAAATGGGCACAAGAGATATGGACACAATGGACACCTTCGTTTGCTCGTCATGGTATTTCTTAAGATACTGTGATCCTCACAACGATAAGATGCCCTTCGATAAAGACAAAGTCGATTACTGGATGAATGTCGATCAGTACATCGGTGGTGTTGAACATGCAATTCTCCATCTTCTCTACGCACGTTTCTTCACAAAAGCTCTTCACGATTTAGGCTATGTTTCATGTGATGAACCATTCGAAAATCTCCTCACACAGGGCATGGTATTGAAAGACGGATCCAAAATGAGTAAATCTGTCGGCAATGTTGTAAGTCCCGAGGAAATCATTTCAAAATACGGTGCCGACACAGCAAGACTCTTCATTCTCTTTGCTGCTCCCCCCGAGAGAGACCTCGAATGGAGTGACACTGCAGTTGAAGGCTCATACCGTTTCTTAAACAGAGTTTTCCGCTTTGTAGATGACAATTTGTCAAAGATTGATCTTGGCTCATCTTATGACAAATCCAATCTCTCATCCGATGATAAAGAACTCCGTTTTGTACTTAACTCTTCCATCAAAAAAGCAACCGATGACATTGCCATCCGTTTCAATTTCAACACAGCCATCAGCTCAATCATGGAGCTTGTCAATGCTCTCTATTCTTATAAGGGTTCAAACAATGCTCTCATTTCCGAAGCAGTTAAATCTGTTATAATAATGCTTGCTCCGTTTGTTCCCCACATCACAGAAGAGCTCTGGTCCATGATAGGTGGTAGTGGTAGTGTACACGAGCAATCCTGGGTTTCCTATGACAAATCAGCACTTGTAAAAGACGAGGTTGAAATTGTTGTTCAGGTAAATGGTAAAGTTAAAGATAAAATGATGATTGCATCAAGTCTTTCCAACGAAGAAATTGAAAAAACAGTGCTTTCAAATGAAAAAGTATCACAGTTTACCGAAGGCAAGACAATTGTAAAATGCATAGTTGTAAAGGGCAAGCTCGTAAACATAGTAGTAAAATAAATCTTTAGGAGAAATTTTATGAAAAAGAATGATCTTTATTATGTAAGACCAATCACAACCATCAAAGAAATGCTCACACAAAGTGCCGATATCTATGCCGGCAAAAACGCTTATCTTCGCAAGCTTAAAAGAGGCGAAGCCTACACAGGCGTTACCTATGCCGACTTCAAAAAAGATGTATGGGCACTCGGCACCGGCTTTTCAAAAATTGGTCTCAGTGGTGGCAAAAGAATTGCAGTTATCGGTGAAAACCGATATGAATGGGTGCTTTCATACCTTGCCGCAGTCAATGGCGACACAGTTTTTGTTCCCATCGACCGTGAACTTGCCGCACCCGACATTGCCAATCTTTTAAAAATTGCAAAGGTTTCAGCAGTTGTATTCTCTCCCAAAATTGCATCAAAGCTTGAAGGAGTCAAAGAAGAGATTGAAGGCCTGGAATATATGATTTCTATGGAAGCATCCGACGAAAGTGCCGACTATACAGTAGCATCACTTGTTTCAATGGGTAACGAAGCAATAGCTTCAGGCGACACTTCATTTGAAGATTATGTCATCGACCCCGAAGAAATGAAAATCATTCTTTTCACATCAGGTACCACAGCTATGTCAAAAGGTGTTATGCTTTGCCATCGCAATATCTGTGCAAACCTCATGGCTATGTGCTCAATGGTAGACATTAAACCTACCGACACATTCCTTTCAATTCTTCCTCCTCACCACACCTATGAATCCACCTGCGGCATACTTGCTCCAATGTACAGAGGCTCATGTCTTGCTTTTTCCGACGGTCTCAAATACATACCAAACAACCTTGCCGAAGCAAAGGTTACAGTGCTGCTTGGCGTGCCTGCTGTATTTGAACTTCTCTATAAGCGCATCTGGGCATCTGTAAAACAAAGAGGCATGGAAGGCAAACTCAAAATCGGTCTCAAGCTCAGCAATGCTCTTCGCAAAATCGGTATCGATAAAAGAAGATCAATTTTCAAAGCTGTTCATGAAACCTTCGGCGGCAATCTCCGCCTTTTTGTAAGTGGCGCAGCAGCTATTGAACCTTCAGTAGCAAAAGGCTTCCGTGACCTTGGCATACTTTTCCTTCAGGGCTATGGCATTACCGAATGTTCACCAATTGTCACACTCAACCGTGACATAAACTACAAAGATAACGCAGCCGGTCTCCCCCTCAACTGCCTCGAGGTTAAAATTGACAATCCAAACGAAGATGGCATAGGCGAGATTATCTGCAAAGGTGCCAATGTAATGCTTGGCTATTATGAAAATGAAGAGGAAACTGCCAAAGTCCTGAAAGACGGTTGGTTCTACACAGGCGACCTTGGCTACATCGACCGTGACGGTTTTGTTATAATTTCAGGCAGAAAGAAAAACATTATCATCGACAAAAACGGTAAAAATGTATATCCCGAAGAGCTCGAAACCTTCCTTTCTAAGAGTGACTATGTTCTTGAAAGCATGGTATATGCTCACGAAGAAGGCGACATATTCGAAATTCGCGCTCAGATTTATCCCGATATGGCTGAAGTTGAAAAAACTCTCGGCGAAGGTGCAACCGATGAGCAGGTTCAGGCACTTATTCAGTCTGTTGTAGATGAGGTTAATAAGCGTAATCCCACATGGAAATACATCCGTAAGGTGATTGTAAGAAAAGAAGAATTCGAAAAAACAACCACCAAAAAAATTAAAAGATACGCCAAAAGCAATCAGGAACAGTAAAAAGGGGCTGCAAAAAAAGCGCAGACCGCTTATAGGCTTGACTTATGGTCTTTTTCTGTGTATAAAACATCAGTAAAATATCAAAATTATGTAGAAATCTGCAAAAATTGCAGATTTCTCATTTTTTTAGCCTATAAGCTCTAAGCGAACTTCACCGCTCGGCGTACTTTTGTACGCCTTCGGGTATCCCTCGCAAGTATGCTTGCTTCGGTTCAGTTTGCTTATTCTGCATCTTTTTTTCTATCCCCAAAAGCGGGGTGTAAAAAATCATTTGATTCTTTACACCCCGCTTTGCTTATATATCTTATTCATCTTTTTCCATAAAGAATGTCGCTTCCATATCTGCAGTAGACAATGCAAAAGCAAGCGGAAACATCTCAAATGCAGAACCCACATTCCCTTTGTCTTCATTTCCCGAAAATCCCATGTGATATCTTATGGCAAAAGCTTCTTCACGTGTGAGCTTCATATATCCTGAAATAATATACACCGATTTTTCTCCATGACCATAGGGGAGAGAGTCGTCATATGAATACGATGGCACCTGATGCCACACACCCAATGAGTCTTTCACATTTCTTGTAGATGGTTTGTATGTATTAATCTTGCAAAGGTCATGCAGAAGTGCCACAATTGCTATGCTTTCATCTGTTGCACTTAGCCCGTATTCATTCGCCACTCTGGCTCTTTGCATATAGTCTTTCAGACATTCATACACATTCACACTGTGTGAACAAAGTCCACCCTCGTAGCTTGAATGAAATCTGGCACTTGCAGGTGCACTAAAAAAGTCACAACCGTCTGTAAGGTAGGCGAGGAGTTTATCAGCGCCATCACGGTGGATATATGTGTTATATATTTCTATAAATTTTTCTTTGCTCATACATCATCCTCCAAAATAATTTGGTATTATTATTTTATCACAATAGAAAAATTTTTTCAACAAGAA
>JAZNBF010000033.1:0-2256 GCA_045586905.1 Clostridia bacterium | reverse complement strand
CTGAGGCTCGTCGATACCTTCTTCATATACATCGATGATTTCTCTTGCAATTCTTTTGCCTGCCTTTTTCATGCCTGCAATGTCAAACATTGAGGGGTCGGCTTTTCTTTTTGGAGGATTATTTCTTTTGAGATTCGGATCGTTGACATCTGACTCGGGTTCTACCCATCTTACAAGGTCAACAGGGCACTGATCACCTGCAGCACTGCAAAGGGGAAGAAGGAAAATGTCATCACCAAAATGCTTGCGGAGGAGCACCTTAACCTCGCCCCAGAAGTCGGGAGATATGAAGAGACGGTGCTGTACGCACTGTGCAGGGCAAGCAAGGTTTGCAACTATGCCTGTGAGCTTTTTGGCATAGTCAAACACATACATCAGCTCTATGCCTGAGTCGTTGCCGCCTTCGAGTTCTGTAAACACTGCTGTGTTGGCATCGCCCCACATCTGAGCTGTACCGTCACTGTATGCAACACGGCGGCACATGCCGACTGCTGCTCTGCCGAAAGCATTTGAAAAAGAGCCGTAGCTTCTGTTTTCCCAAGCGTCAACAATTGCTTTGGCACACTGAGAGGAGATGATTTCAAGAAGGTCATCACCACTCATAATACTGTCATTTTGAGAAATTGCAACTCTCTCAACAAGCTTCTTGCCATTAGGAAGCTCTTTTCTTAGTAAATCACGAAAGTTTTCTAGACCGACACCTGACAAATCGCTGCGGCGCTGACCTCTGCCTGTGTAGCCAGGGCCGGTGTGTGTGTGAATGGCACTTACGATGAGCTTGGATGTGTCGATGTCTTTATTTATTTCAGAAACCCTTTTTTTGATTTCCAGAAGAAGCGGATAGGTAACACCCACAAGGTCGGTAGCGCAAATTATCATATTATCACTTTCAGACTCCACTGCAAAAGCAGTGACAGTAAGAGGTTTTTCTTCATATTCGGAAATTCGCTCTGCAAACTGTCCTACCAGTGAAACCGGTTTTGAAAAGCTAAGCTTTTCTTCTGCCCAGCCAATTTTGATTTTACTCATAGTTTTGTCTCCTTTTTATGATTTTACTCTTGTTTTTTTCATTTATATATGGTATCATAACATAAAATATTGGCACATTCTATGCATATGTTGTCAAAAACATAAACTATATTGTCATCGGAGGTGAATTATGAATAAAGAATATATAAATTTTGGATATATGCCTCTGGCTATGAACATAAAAACCCTTATTTCCAAAGACACAAAAAAAGGCTTCAGAAGCTATCACTTTCATGATGAAATAGAGATAATACGTGTGGAGACGGGCGAGCTTGAAATGACGGTGGAAAATGAAAAGCTCCTCCTTGGTGCATCTGACACAGCGCTTATAAACTCAAAGGTTATGCATAGACTCTCTCCCCTGACTGTGGGCACAAAGCTCACATATATACAGATAAATCTTGATATGTACACCCCTACAAGCGAGCCGACACCACACATTTTGAGATTTATACAGAAAAACAACTGCAAAAGCCATATTGTTGAAAACGGACAAGGAGAGCTGAGAGCACTTTTTGAAAAAATAACCGAAGAGGACAAAAATCACAACGACGGATATGAGGCATATATGAGAGGTTACATTCACCTTATTGTTGCATATATGACAAGAAACCATCTTCTGAATGCATACAGCAGGGATTTTTCGCACAAACTCACACGTCTTATGCCCGCCATAGAATATGCAACAGAGAATTTTTCGAAAAATCTCAGCATAGATGAAATCAGTTCAAAAATAAACGTGAGCAAATATCATTTTTGCAAGCTTTTTAAAAGTGCATTTGGTCAGACTTTTTGGGAATACATAAACTTTGTGAGGGTGTCGGTGGCAGAGGAAATACTCCTCTCTACAAACAAAACCACCCTCGAAATCGCTCTGGAATGCGGGTTTAACTCGGTGCAATATTTCAACAGGGTTTTTGCCCAGAGGTATGGGTATTCACCATTCAAGTATAAAAAGCTGAAAAAATCTGTTGTTGCAAACAAATAAAACTCTCATAGCCCGACAAGCTTCGGAATATGAGAGTTTTTTTATAACATAGGAAATTGCGCGAGACAGTGCGCAATTTTGCTTGTTTCAAAAAAGATTTCGTTTTTGCCCCCAAGAGTGGGGGTAAGGGGGTTGATGATTGAAAATCTTTTTTATTTAACTACAATAGTCTTTTTTATGCCATAGTATTTCATCATTTCGACTGCCTCAGAGCTTATCACTTCGCCACACACCAGAAT
>JAZNBF010000032.1:0-4003 GCA_045586905.1 Clostridia bacterium | reverse complement strand
AGCATTTCGCTTCAACTCAAATTCTCTTTTCGAGAACCTCTTATACTGTTCATTTTTCAAAGATCAAGTGTCGCTTTCGTCAGGCGACTTGTAAAGTCGGAGGCCAAGCGGTCTTAGGAAGACAACATATTAGGACAACTCCTTGGCTCACAGAACGACATGGCTACGATCCGACTTAGCATTTCGCTTCAACTCAAATTCTCTTTTCGAGAACCTCTTATACTGTTCATTTTTCAAAGATCAAGTGTCGCTTTCGTCAGGCGACTTGTATATAATAGCATAGCCGGATGGGTTTGTCAACAAAAATTTAACATTTTTTTCACTTTTATTCACAATTACAGACACAACTTCATTTTAAACGCCGGTTATATGTCAAAATTCACAAAAAGCCCCTTTTTAAATTCATCAAAGCCTTTGAAACGCCTTTGTTTTCCCGACTTACTTGCCATGCTATATGTATACAGTTTTTTCCTTTTTATAATATTTTATGCATAAAAATTTAAAACAGTATAGAAAATTTTTAAATTTTATGGTATTATAATAACAGTATAAAGAAAAACATCTGTCAGGGGAGAAAAATTCTGATGAAAAAATTTGTTTTTATTATTACTATTATAATGTACATTTTTGTTTCATGTGTGTATCCTTTGGGCGTGTCGGCCCAAAAAAGCGGCAATGCCGATGATACCAAAACAGAAGATGTGTATGTACCGTCGGGAGAGCATTTATTGCTTGCCGACATCTCAAGCAATTTTTTCCTTTATGAAAAGAATGCAGATAAAGCAATTGAACCTTCGGGCTTTGCAAAAATACTTACTGCTATAACTGTTATTGAAAATACTGATGATATATATAAAAAGGTTACTGTTGAAGATGACATATTTGAAGGCTACAACTATTCAAACCGTAGCATTGGTCTGAAATATGGCGAGGAAATATCGGTTTACGATATGCTCAGGGCAATGCTTGTGTATGATGCCGGCGATTGTGCCATAGCTTTAGCGCACAGTGTTGGAAAATCGTATGAGAACTTTGTTGATCTGATGAATGGTACAGCAAAGAAAGCAGGAGCAAAAAACAGTGTGTTCAAGCATCCGGCAGGTTTTAAAACCGAAGGGCAAAAAACAACCCTTAAAGACCTTTATTATATAACTAAATATGCTCTGAGAGACAAAACAATTGCAGAAATAGTAGATATGGACTATATTGAAATTGAGCCGACAAACTTGCACGAATCAAAAAGGGTTTTGTTTAACACAAACGAATTCATGAACACATATTATTCTCTTGAGTATTACAACCCAAATGTGCACGGTGTGAAGAGTTATGTGAATAATGCCGAAAACTCCGGTGTGATTGCAAAATATACTGACAGTGTAAATGACCTGTTGATTTTGTGTGCAAAGGCACCTACCATTGAAGGAAACAACATGGCATACGAAGACGTTAACCATCTTATTAAATATGCCACAGAAAATTTTACTCCGGTTACAGTTATTGAAAACGACCGTTTTATGTCGGAGGTTAAAATTACAAACGGAAAGAACATGTCAAGTCTACTGCTTGTGAACGACGGAAAAATCAGAGTTATGCTCCCGAACGATTATGACAAGGATAGTGTTAAAATCGACCTCGAGGTAAAAGAAAAAATAATGGCACCTATCAAAAAGGGAGAGGTGATGGGAAAAGCAATTGTATATTACAACGATAAAAAATGTGGCGAGGTTGACCTTTTGGCATATTCTGATGTGGAAAGAAGCATATTGACACACCTCAAAAACAAAATTACAGATTTTACCGATTCTGCTGTTTTTAAGCTTATTATAGCAGTAATTATTATTGTATTTATATTGACCACGGTCAACAAATACAAGCAGTACAAGAAGAAAAATAACAATTAAAAATTTTTATATACGAAAACGACATCACAGAAAACATCTGTGATGTCGTTTTTTGTGTGTTTAAAATACCAAAGCAAGAATTACAGCAACAATTGCAATGCATGCTGATATATATGTAATAATCTTCATGTTTTGCATTTGTTTATTAAGAATACTCAGTTTGTTATGCAACGAAGCGGTTTCATCGGCAAGCTTCTCGTCTAATTCCAAAGTAGCTGAGCCTAACTGATTCAACTTTTCATCCACTTCGAGCAAATGTTTTGCCAGTTCATCATCTTTCTTCGTAAACTTCAGCTTTGCCATTATATCGGCAGGATCGTAACTGACATTGGTGTTACTGAGCACCCAGCTTCCGGCTGTCTTTAAAGCTTTTAAAACAACGCCTGCATTCATTTGTATCTACCCCTTTTTCAAATTTCGTTTGTGTACAATAATAAAACAAGTCAGCAATTCAGACATCAATTGTTGCAGTGCCTTAAGAGCACAGAAGAGCGTGAGCTCTTGAGAATTTTATGAAATAAAATTCTGTATGAAATAATTATAGACCATTATACGACATAAATCAAGAAAAAATCCCCACCGGTTGTCCGGTGAGGATGACACATGCTTTTTATTCTGCCGATTCTTTTGTGTTATCTATAAATGTTACATAGTTTTGTTTTGCAAAATTTTCAAGCTCGCGTTTGTATTCATCAAAATACTTTTTATTCTCATTTCTTTTATATACTATGGGGGATGCCAGTTTGCCGGAAACAACAGTTATTGTTTCTGTTTCACTTTTTATAAATCCGAGAATTTTTGTTGTAGTATTATCGAACTGAATACGGACTATATTACTTGCCGTAAGGCTGTGTCTTACTATTTTGTTTTTGGCAGGAACAAAAAATAAAACCTCTGTTTTATCTACATAAACTCTTTTTTGTGCCATAACTATACATCCTTTCAAGATATTTACATCAATTAGTTATTATAATATTCCCTACTTGTTTTGTCAACAAAAACACATATAAACTATAACACAGCCAAATCATAAAAATGAGCCTTGCAAACAAATGTTTGCAAGGCTCATAGTAATTTTTTTAGTTTGATTCAAAACATGCAGTCGGTAAGATTACATTTCCTTGATTGCTGCCTGTGCTGCTGCAAGACGAGCGATCGGCACACGGAAAGGTGAACAGGAAACATAATCGAGACCAATCTGGTGACAGAACTCAACAGATACAGGGTCACCACCATGTTCACCGCAGATACCACAGTGCATTTCGGGACGAACCTTTTTACCGAGTTCAACAGCGAGTTCCATAAGTTTGCCTACGCCGGTCTGGTCGAGTTTTGCAAAGGGATCGTTTTCGAAAATCTTTGCATCGTAGTAAGCATCGAGGAATTTGCCTGCATCGTCACGGGAGAAACCATAGGTCATCTGTGTGAGGTCATTTGTACCAAAGCAGAAGAATTCAGCTTCTTTTGCGATGTCATCAGCTGTAAGAGCAGCTCTGGGGATTTCGATCATTGTGCCAACTTCATATTTGAGGTCGATGCCTGCTGCAGCGATTTCTGCGTCAGCTGTGGCAACAACATCGTTTTTAACATATTTGAGCTCTTTGATATCGCCAACGAGGGGGATCATGATCTCGGGAACGAGGTTCCAATCGGGATGAGCTTTTTTGATGTTGATAGCTGCACGGATAACAGCTTTGGTCTGCATTTTTGCAATTTCAGGATATGTTACTGCAAGACGGCAACCACGGTGGCCCATCATGGGGTTGAACTCGTGGAGAGAAGCGATGATAGCTTTGATGTCTTCAACAGTTTTGCCCTGTGCTTTTGCAAGAGCAGCAATGTCAGCTTCCTCTGTGGGAACGAACTCATGGAGAGGTGGATCGAGGAATCTGATGGTTACAGGATTGCCTTCGAGAGCTTCGTAGAGCTTTTCAAAGTCGCCCTGCTGATAGGGAAGAATTTTCTCGAGAGCTACTTCTCTTTCTTCAACAGTGTCAGCGCAGATCATTTCACGGAATGCAGCGATTCTGTCTGCTTCGAAGAACATGTGCTCTGTACGGCAAAGACCGATACCTTCTGCACCGAGTTCACGAGCTTTCTTA
>JAZNBF010000031.1:0-3088 GCA_045586905.1 Clostridia bacterium | reverse complement strand
GCTGAAAGGAAATCGCCTCTTGCAAGGTCAACAGGTATAGACGCCAAATTTGTAAAAGTATCTAACCCGGGAATGAGCGATGCGGCAGTTAGCAGATTGCTCAGTGCATCTAAGCTGCTACCTTTGGTGTTTCCAAAATCTCCTGATATACCTCCACCCATTAAGCAGTCACCTGCTTTCTGGACTTTGAAAATTCACTTTCAAAAGCTATGATGTTGATACCCATATCCTTATAGGGCTTGAAGATACTGTCAGGTGCACTGCCATAAACTATTATGGTTTTAGGTGACAGCCTTTGCACCATTCGGGCAAGACCAATTTTGAAGAAAATTTTATCTTCTTTGCGTTTGATACAACCATGTGTACCTACTGCAACAGTTTTATTTTCTTCTATCCCGTCAAAGCAGAAAGAAAATGTTCTTTCATCTCCAAATCTTACATTGGGGATGATTTCAACATCATTGTTCTGCAACCACACAGCTAAAGCTCTGCCACGATATGTATTCCACATCTGCATCACAAGTGGCATATTTCGGTATAAACTGAAATCCGGTGAGATAACACCTTTAAATTTCTTCAGCTTGTCCAAATACTGTTTTGGGTTATTCCAAAGCCTTTCAAATTCTTTATCGTGCTCATAAAACACAATCCAACAGTCGAAATCTGACCATGATTTTGACATTGCTTTTGAAAATGTTACAACCTTTTCCGGCAATTTATCGCTTGTTTTTATTACAGGCAATTCAATATAGCCGTCATAATCTACGTTTTCTATCAGAAATGAGTGAAACACATCATAGTTATTCTTTTTGCATTTACCCATATTTATTATATCTCCTTTAAATCATTTTGTAAATATGTCCGATATAATAATTGTAACATAAATAAAATTTTGTTTTTTATGGTTTTATGCAAAAAACGAAATGATGTCAAACCCACTCATATCAACGGTTTCTTGGTTTTGTTTTGTGAAAATATATGCAAATGGGCTATTTTTGTTAAAAGTTAACAAATCATATTAATTAAATATATTAAAAACGCCTGATTGACAATGCAAACAAGCGTTTTAACTATTATTTAATTTTCTCTGCTTCTGCAAGCATATTTTCAATAAAAATTCCATACCCTCTTGTGGGGTCATTGACAAAAACATGCGTAACAGCACCTATCAGTTTTCCATTCTGAATTAAAGGACTGCCACTCATCCCCTGCACAATTCCTCCGGTTTTTTCAATGAGACGGTCATCAGTGATGTGAATGACCATTCCCTTTGTTGCCTCGCCCGAAAGGATTACACGCACGATTTCGATTTCAAATTCTTCCACTCCACCACCCACATCACACAATATGGTGGCATCGGTGCATCTGATTTCTTCTTTTGGTGCTGTCTCTACCAGTTTCCCTCCTTGAAAACTATCGCAACTGCCGAAAACGCCGCACGGAGTGTTTTGAGATATTTCGCCGAGCTTTTTTGAAGTGAAAATGCCCGAGAGAGAACCGGGCACGCCCTTCTGTCCTTTGTCTACTCCCACAATGGATGCAGAATATATGCTTCCGTTTGAAGACTCTACAAAGCTTCCCGTGTCGATGTCGGAAATGGGATGACCCAGAGCGCCGAAGCTATGGTCGGTCACATAGGTGAGAGTGCCTATGCCCGACACAGAATCCCTTATCCAGAGCCCTAGTTTTTGCTGAGAAGATGTGTCTTTGACAGGTGTGACTTTCCATGTATGCTCCGAGTCGCCACGCTTTCCCTCTATGACAAGCTCTTTGCCTGCTTTTCTCACGATGTCGGACACATCTGTTATGTCTGTCACAATTTTACCGTCTATTCTTTTTATTATGTCGCCCTTTTTAATACCTGCATCCTTTGCAGGTGATGCACTGCCACCCGGCGTGGTGACATCGGACAGACCTACAACCAAAATGCCATCTATGCTGAGGCTGATGCCCACAGACTGACCTCCGAGGCGCACAAGTGAGGCATCCATCCCTCTTTTGACCTCAACGGTTTTAAAAGGAAAAACTCCTGCAAGATACACTGTGGCATTGTAGCTGTCATGGGAGATCTCATCTATTTTGTCGGCACTGTTTTGCCACACCTCACCCGTTGGCTCTTCCCTCACCCTGCAAAGCCAGCTGCTTCCCTCGGGGATGAAGCTTTCACCGTCTCCCGTGTCGGACATAAGCACCGTTTCGGGAATGAGCATGGAAAGAATAAATACACCAAGTGTGACAAACAATAATATTGAAGACGAAAAAATCAGCGATAATCTGAATTTGTTATTTTTCATTTTTTTGCCCTCTATACAATCTTTTTGTTCAAATTTATTTTGTTCACAGAGAGCGCAGTTATGCTATCAAAAGTTTTATAAATAAGACAGAAAATATCACGATAAGAATTAAATAGAAAAAGCAGACACCGAATTCAAAGTGTCTGCTTTTGAAAAGTTTAATCTAATGGGAACATTTCATTTATATTGGAAAGTGTTTCTCTCACAAGCTGTTCGCCGCCCACATGACCTACAAGTCCACTTGCGATAAATGCACTGTAATGACCGTTTTTCTCAGCTTTTTCGGTGGGGAGATAGCCATCGGTGCCATTGGCAAGCTGTATGATGAAGGTCTGCTCGGAGTTACTTCTTGCCTTTATCTGATTGCCATAGTCGAGGAAGAGTTCGAAAGGATTGGTTGCAATGGCAATGCTGCCAAGACGGATGATGTGCGATTCTGTTGCCACGATGTCACATTTTTCCTGGATTTTTATTCTTTTTAAAATGCCGAGGTGAATCTGAAGATTTGCAACATCGTTGAAATCGAGCTCGCTTTCTTCCTTGGCATCGATGTATTCGCGGATTGCCCTTTTGGCATTGATTTCATCGGTAAGGGTTGCGCGTCGGAGCGGGAGTTGCATGTCAATCACTCTGTGCTCAAATGTGACGTCACTCTGAGGCTCGTCGATACCTTCTTCATATACATCGATGATTTCTCTTGCAATTCTTTTGCCTGCCTTTTTCATGCCTGCAATGTCAAACATTGAGGGGTCGGCTTTTCTTTTTGGAGGATTATTTCTTTTGAGATTCGGATC
>JAZNBF010000030.1:0-3632 GCA_045586905.1 Clostridia bacterium | reverse complement strand
GCTCTATCCTGCTGAGCTATAGGCGCATAAAATGATTATCCAATAGGCGTGTGCTTTTAAGCACTATGATATAATACATCAAAATGAAAGTTTTGTCAATAGCATTAAACAAAAATTTTAAATAAATTTATCTGTCAATCTGCAATCATCGTTTGTGAGCAATAAACAAAGCACATAAATTTGCTAACTTGACTAACTTTTATATTTGTGTTAAAATTAAATATAATTATGTATTTTATTATCAATGGAGGTGTCAGGGTAAGTTCCCGTAGCTATGGAATACAAAATTCTTGTTGTAGATGATGAAAAGCCTATTGTAGAAATACTCAGAATAAATCTCGAAAAAAATGGTTATAAAGTAGTTTGTGCATATGATGGCGAAACTGCGGCAGAAATGGCGTTTTCTCAGGAACCCGACCTTATTTTACTCGATGTAATGCTTCCCAAAATGGACGGTTTCAGTGTGTGCAAAACCATCCGCGAAAAGTCATCTATCCCCATAATTATGCTCACAGCCCGTGAAGAAGAAGTCGACAAGGTTTTGGGACTTGAGCTTGGAGCCGATGACTACATGACCAAACCGTTCAGCCTTCGCGAACTTATGGCAAGAGTAAAGGCCAATCTCCGTCGTACCCAGACAACACAAAAAACAGATAACTCAGGTGAGATTCTCACCTTTGGTGATTTAAACATCGACATAGAAAAATATGAAGTCCGCAAAAAAGGTGAAGTCATTTCTCTCACCTTCCGTGAATTTGAATTGTTAAAATTCCTTGTAACACGAAAAGGAAAAATTTTCACCCGTGAGCAGCTTCTCAACAAGGTGTGGGACTATGAATTTTACGGTGATGTCCGCACGGTAGATGTTACCATCAGGCGTCTCCGCGAAAAAATCGAAGACAACCCGAGTCTCCCTGCCTACATCATCACAAAACGCGGCGTTGGATATTATTTTGGAGCATAATCTATGTTTAAAAGTATTAGTCTGAAAATAGGAGCGATGTTTGTCCTTCTCACCATTTCGGTCATCATACTCATAGGCACTTTTATGACCGACACAACCGACCGCTACTATCACGATGAGTTTCACAAAATCAATACAGAGGTTTTTACCCGTGAATATATATCCACCCTCCGTTCCGACATTGCAGCTGAAAACGGAGTGGCAAAGATATATGACAGCGTCAGTGCCTATTTCGGTCAGCTTGGCATCGATTCATATCGCAACTGCTATATTCTCGACGGTAAAAATGGCAAAGCCATTGATGGTATGTTTTCCAATTCCGAGCTTGCTCAGTCCCTCGAATTGTCGCCAAACATCATAACAGCCATGAACGGTGAAGTGGGCGACGAGGTTGACTCCTCATACAGCTACATGGACTATGCCGTTCCCATTTCAGATGGTGAAGGCGTAGATTATATAATATACATCAAAGATTCCAAAGAAGAAAGCAACACAGTACTCAACAATGTTTTCACAATAATCATTCAGGCTCTTCTTCTCGGCATTGTGATTTCTCTCATTTTTGCTATTCTTCTTTCAATCACTATAATCACTCCCATAAAATCGCTCACGCAAAAATCAAAGCGAATGGCATCGGGCGATTTTGACTATACTATTGATGTCAAATCACCCGACGAAATCGGTCAGCTCACAGAAACCTTCAACTCTATGGCAACAGAGCTTAAAACCACTCTCAATGCCATCCAGAGCGAAAAAGACAAGGTTGAAACAATAGTCCAATGCATGACCGATGGTGTTATAGCTTTTGATATTTCAGGCACTGTTATTCATATCAATCCTGCTGCAAAAGCGCTTATGAATCTTGAAGACAAAGACAGTTTGTCTTTCGAAGATGTTTTTGACAAGTCTGAAATCAGCATCGGTCAGATTCTTTATTTTAAACACTATCAGACCGTTGAGAGGGTTTTGAAGCGTGCCGACAAAGAAATCAGCGCATATTTTGCTCCGTTTAAAACCGAAGAAAAATCGGGCGGCGTGGTGGTTGTTCTCCGTGATATCACCGAGCGCGAAAAGCTCGATAAGCTCCGTAAAGATTTTGTTGCGAATGTTTCCCACGAACTCCGTACCCCTCTCACAACTGTAAAAAGCTACACCGAGACTTTGCAGGATATTATATCAGACGGAGAAGTTGACAAAGATGTTTTTTCAAACTTTCTCGGTGTTATAAACAGTGAAACCGATCGCATGACCCGCCTTGTTAAAGATTTACTTTTTCTGTCGAGTCTTGACCATGGAATAAAAGATATGCCAATGGAAGATTTTGATGTGGACATGCTCATACAAGACATCGTATCAAGGCTTACCCGTACTGCCGAAAACAAAAAACAAACTCTTGTCTATGAACCCACAAACAAGCTTCCTCTTGTCCATGGCAGTGTCGACCGTATAGAGCAGGTGATTACAAACGTTATCACCAATGCCATCAAATACACACCTCAAAACGGTACAATTTTCGTCTCTACGGTCTACATGTTTAATTCTGTGGCAATAAAAGTCAAAGACACTGGCATCGGCATACCCAAAAAAGACATTGAACATATATTCGAGAGATTTTATAGGGTAGACAAGGCTCGCTCTCGTGAAATGGGCGGCACAGGTCTCGGTCTTGCCATAGCAAAAGAAATAGTTGAAGCACATGGTGGCAGCATTTCTATTAAGAGTGTTGTTGGTTCAGGCACAGAGGTTATGATCAAATTACCTGTCAAAAAAAGACCTAAAACCAATCCTGCTTCAGAAAAAAGAGAATGATATGTTATACTAATTTAAAGCTACTGTAATATTACTGTAACATAAAGCTTGTATAATAAAAGCATAGAATATGGATGGAGGTGTAAAATATGAAAAACATGTCTAAATTTATCACTTCAATTGTTCTTATAGTTATCATGTCAATTGCTTCGGTTGTATGTACTTATGCAAGCAGCAATTCTTTACCTGCATATTACTCCGGCACAGTTGACTACCTCATCGACATCAGAAATCCCGAAACCATAGTTTCTACCACAACAAATCGTAATTGTGTTATTTCAGCTGTGGCAGTGAGAGGTACCAAAGTAACTCTCTATGCATATAACTCAGCAACAGGCAAGTATGAAGTTCTGCGCAATGCCTATGGCGAAAAACTCGAGTCCTATGTTGGCAGCAGTGGTTTATATGTTCAACAGATAACACTCAAAGATGGTCTCAACAGTATAATGGTTGTTGCAAACTCTTCAAGCGTTACATACGAGGTTGTAAAACTCGAAATCTCCTTGCTCAACAGAGGCTACATGAATAATGTTAACGCCAAATTCAAAGCAAATGGAATAGGAGTTACCAACATTTTCCGTTAATTAGCGGGGTGTTCCTTCGATGAAAATTGAACGATTAAAGTCAATACTGCTGGTTCTGTTAGTAATCAGCAGTATTGTATTAACTGTGAATAAATGGTTCAATGAAAAATTATGGCCCGATGGCTATAATTTTTTTTCTGATATAAAAAACTATTTTTCCGCAACTCAGCTCGGTGACACTGCATCTGCTTTTCAACCCGAAGAAGTTGTGCTTAAGCCTGCAAAAATAATCTTGAACAATTCTGGAAACCACGTGTTATACACAAAATCATCTT
>JAZNBF010000029.1:0-7275 GCA_045586905.1 Clostridia bacterium | reverse complement strand
GGGTGAACCTTGTCAATTGTCACAAGGCTTGTGCCTGTCACATCAAAAGGTGTGCCAAAATCCGAAGCACCTTTTTTATAAACTGCATCTGCAACCTTTTCAAATTTTTCGCCTGTTGTCATTAAATGTCACCACCCAATTCATATTTAACAATAATCTTATCAAGTGATGCATCAATCTCCCCAAGCTTTTCATCCACATACTCCATGCTTGCCAACCCAGCAATACTCGGTATATGAGGCATGTCTTTTAAGTCGTTATAACTACCGCTCAGAGCCACATCAGAAAGCACCGGCTTATTCCTTATGTATGCATCAGAACCCGAATCCTCGCATTCCCAGTCAGACTTCACATTCACCTTGGCACCGTCCTCGATGCCGGAAAGCTTGTGTTTCTCAAGATTGGTAAAATCATTGGCACTAAGGCCTTTGCCATCCACCTTGTCTACCTTCTGACCTATAAGCGCCGAAACAGTCGTCGCAAAATTCGGATCATCGCCAAGAGCCTTTGAAAGCTCAGAAAGAGTGTCGAGAGATTCAGGTGCACTGCCTACAAGCTCTGCAAGCTTTGAAGCAATTACCGAATTGATATACGCAATCCTGGCCTCTTCAGCAGCTTTTCGGTCAAGCTCTGCAGCAACACGTAAATTCTCATTGGATATGCGCACATTTTCTGCCTCTGCTCTCGTTTCTTCGTGTGAAATTCTGCTTGCTTCAGCAACCCGTCGGTCCGTTTCACTGTTATATCTGACTTCCTCAGCTTCAGCCCTGGCACTTTCATTGTCAGCACGGTCCGACTCAGCTTCAGCTCTCTCAAGTTCTGCAAGAGCTCTTTCCGCTTCAGCTTCAATCCTCAAGGCTTCGACATTTTTTCTCTCTTCCTCATTTTCAGCGCGCAATCTTTCAGAGTCATCTCTGAGAACTTCATTGTTAACTCTTTCAAGCTCATCGGTAATTGCTTTTTCAATAAATCTGACATACTCGTCAACATTGCAGCTCACCTTCAGGCTCTCAGCCACAGATAAAATGTGAGTGAGCATATCTATCTGCTTTTTCTCAATCACATTGTATGAAGATATCGAAGCATACACAGATATAACTATCCTGGCTAAAGTTTTCCTTGCCACGATTTCACCGGCATTAAATTTTATAAACGAAAGCTCTATTGCCACCTCACCGGCAACAAATGACATCATCAGGCTCACAGGCACATCAATGTAATGTATGCCCTCATCATTTGAAGGGAAATCACCAATTGCATCATCATCTTCACGCCACAAAAAGTTTTCATCAAGCTCACGGTCAGGTCGTATCACCCTGCACGTGCACGCATCAAAATCGAGCGACGGATCATATGCATCTGCACCGTCATAAAAAAGCACCCTTAAAGCATCCGAACCGAAATCAAACTGCTTTAATGCAATTTCAGGCTTCAGTGTCTCAGTGTCCGACACATTAAGCTTTACCTCATGATATTTCACAATAAATCATCTCCTTTACCATAAATTTTTAAATTGAGTTCTGCCGACCGATTCCGTGCCGGCATATAGCTTTTTAAACTCCAAAAGCATTGAGTTATATAGTGCCATGTAGTTCTGATATCCTTCTACATCGTCAGTATGAAGACATACCTTAGCACATAACCAGTAAAGAAAGAGCTTGTCAAACGGTGCGCTCACAGGGAGCGAATCATCGAGCGTGCACGTGGGTACATCAAGATAATCAACACTCACACTTTTGTCACCTGCGCCGGCAAGCAGTGCCTGCACGCTTTCGCCATATTGCTTTTCACCGTCATAATATACAGCCCTCACCCTGTCGGGCGTAATGCCATCAGGCAGCGAATTGTCGCTGCCTAATATGGCATTTTTTTCTTGTTTTATGTAACCTATGTGGATGAGCGCAGAAAGCTCATCACAGAACTCCATCTTCTCGTCAGCAGAAAAACTGTTGGGTAGAAGAGAATCACATTTTCCGATAATACTTCTGAAGGTCATTTTTATCACTCCTGTTCTATTTCAAGTTGGTGTGGATGTGTTTTAGCGCGTCCTATAACATACTCTTTAAGAGCAGAATTCAGAGCTTTTCCGACATCTTTTTTGTTGGCAGTAAGAGTCTTATAAATTTCTTCAGGCGACTTACCGTCAAGATACCCGGTACCAATAGCAAAGTTTACATACCAGTCAGTATATCCCTTGTTTACAAAATCAGACAAAAATTCAAACTCAACCTGATCATGATACGAATTCGGCTCTTTTGAAATAGTGTAAACCCACTTCTTTTTGTCTTTGGTAAATTCAATGGTGTCCTCAAGCACCCGATAAGGATACACAGTCGCGTCGTGCGAATACTCGTAAGCCTGTCTCACAGGGTTGTCCTCACCATGCTCAGCATCAAACTCTTTCATCGCATCACCATACACACGGTCCCATTTAATGTAGGTACCCACACGCTCAGTAGCCTTGCTTTTCGCCTTTGCTAAAAGCTCTTTCCTGGTTGTGTTCGATTTGTATTGCCAACCGTCTTTGCCAACCGTGAGCGCATATTCCTTCTCAATTTCATCACTCATAAGACCGGAATAATATTTCATTTGCTCATCAGTAAGCTCAAAGCTGTATTTTTTGCCGTCAAGAGTGTATTCTTTTGTCCGGCCGACATCAGACGTCGGAAGCACCGAATAATCCTTTGTGGCATCAAAAAGCTTCATCACCTCATCGTCGCCATGCTCGGCACGGTAGTCTTTGATATATGTCTCATATTTGTGAGTATTTATGATGTCATTTTCAAATGCATCGACTATTTTATTCCTTTGCTTGTTAAGGAGTGCAATTCTGCCCTTGTCATCTGCAAGCTTGAATGACTGTGAAGAGGTTACCTCTCTGAACTTAGCATCAAGCTTATTGTTAATCTCATCCTGAAGTCTCTTCCTTTCCTCAGGCTCAAGCTCAAAGGTAACAGTTTCACCTGCAGGTGACTCATACTCATAAGATGCCAGAATTTCAGCATACGGTAAAACATTGTCACTTCCTGTCTTGTCCTGAAGTCTCGAGAGCGCTTTGTGATATTCATCTTTCCCGGATCTGAAATCAGCCTGAAAAGCTTTAAAAGCATTTTCGTCTTCTTTAAACACATCAATTGCTTTTTCCGCTTCCCTTTCATTCCAGTACTTTTGTGATTCCGGGAGAGAATTAGTCCCAAAAAGTCCGCCTTTTATGAAGTTCGAAGGCGACTTTTCTATCTCATACCTCAGTCCGCCTGCAGGTGAACCTCCAAGCATTGCAGTAGCAGTGTTATTATATTTACCACCATTTGCAACATCTAAAAGACCCTTCACACTTTTCTTAACCTGCGCACCGCCAAAAGGCATAAGAAAGCTTGTACCTGCCTCCAGACCAGCACCGATAAAATCACCTTTTACCATAGATTTAACAAAATTTGTGACAGCAGAACCCAAAGGCACACTTGTCATAATAGAATCGTTAGATTTTAACGGGTCATCAGAGAGAAAAGACGAAACAGTCGAATATACCCATCCGAAATTTCTGTGTTCACTGAAATCTTTTGCAGTGTTCACACTTCCGTTTATAAGGGCATTGGTGAAATCTTTAAAATCAAAATCCTTGTTGTCTTTTGTAGCCTGTTCAAATGCTTTTCGGTAATCATTGATCGGGTCAAACATAGGTCTTGTGCCAAGGAGCTTTTCAAATAAATCACCAACACCTGTTGCAACCATCAGAAGAAGTGCAAGTCTGTATGACCTCGAGCACATAGATTTACCCGCGCCCTTTTGATTGTTGTAGTAAAGATATGAATTTCTGTCGTCAAATTCATGCCCGGTATTTTTCTTGTCTTTGGCAGTGTTTTTAAAAAGGTCTCTCCATACATTCCAGTTGTTGTTACCCTCTAAAAGATAAGGTAAAATCAGCTTTGTTGTCTGCTGAGTAAAAGCCATCGGCTTTTCGCCTATTCCTCTTCCTGCAGAGCATTTTCTTGCAATGTCGTCTGCATAAATAGCGGGGTTTGGCACACCGAGTCTCACAGCATCCTCATAAGAAGCAAGCCACAAAGCTCTCACTGCAAATTCATCACCCACAGATGTAATTCTTTCGGCAATCTTCCTGGCACCGCTCTTTTTCTTATATAGATATTTGTCTACAAATCGCTCTGCAAGATAATTGCTTTCGCTCATCTGTTTGTCATACTTTGACATAAGCTTTTCATCAGCTGTCAGAGCCTTGAAAAGACCGAGAGTGGATTTTATAAGAAGCGATGGCTTCTGCAGATATACAATACCGTTAGGAAGGTTCAGCACCTGCTTTAGAGCAACAGATGCATTGCCGACAATATTGTTCTGCATTATACGGTTATTTAAAAGACCGATATTTTTGAGAATGCTTCGCCCGCTTGTGCCCATAAAGTCGGTCAGGATTCTGTCAAAACCCGTAGTTTTTTTCGCAAGATGATTTGCAAAAGTATCTACATAGTTAAGAAATGAATTTAAATTACCGCTTCCCTGCTCCGATTTGTGACTTGCAAGGTTCTGCCTCAGCTCTCTGAACACCTTTATGTGAGGATTTATGCATATAGTGTATTCAGCCTGCTGTATGTAATCCACAAATCCTTTTATAGCTGAATAATCAGTCTCTTCGCCCTCACGTGTTTGCATATAACTCTCAAAGCTTTTCTTAGGCTTTGTCCTTTGCGATATACCCGATAGCACAGGATCTATCTCAGACTTTTCTGCAAGCTGATGCATGATAGAGACAAGAGTGTCAACCGTCTCTTTAAAATGTCTGTAATAGTTCTCCTTTGGCTTTATCAGCCTGTCTTCCTGTCCGGGATAAATTCTTGCAATTGTTTCATTTACTCTCACAAGATATTCATCATACAGCTGTCTGAATTCTTTGGCACATTCCTTGACAGCTCCAACACGATCCTCACCCACAAGCTTTATAAGCGACACATCATCAATCGGCACATCAAATTCTTTGCTGAAATTAAAGTTTGCTTCACTATGGCCAAGCCTTTTAAATAGCTTTCTGTCCTTTGGCTTTCTGAGGTTGATGTGCACACTTCCCTCGCCATACATCTGCACAGCCCTGTCAAAATCATCTCCGGGCTTGAAATTATACTTTGCACATATATCGCTGAGTAGTGTTGCTTTGTCAATGAGATTTCTTGCATAATCACCCTTCGAACGGTCTAAGTTGTCAAGATAAGGCTTCACCACATCATAATAGTTCCCAAAAACCCTTTCAAAGTTACGGTACACATCGTTAAACATATAACTTCCGTTTCCGATTGAACTCGATTTCCTGAAAGGATTTAAACTGTCAACATCCTTGAGGTTTGCAACCATTTTCTCTATGTCAAGAGTCTCTTTCCCGAGGGCAATATACAGGTCAGACACATCTTTTGCAAGGTTGGTGTTTCTCACAGCATCATAATACTGCAAAAGCAGGTCACGATAGCTCATGGAAGAATAATCAAACGAATCAAATTCACCCCACTCAGCATCGTTGTTTCTGCTTGCGCCAATGCCTGTACCGTAGTCAGTACCGTCATTATGGAGTGACATCATTTTGGAAAGCGCAAAAAGCTTTTCTGATGAGTCAAATAGATAATGCTGAGCTTCATTAAACCCGAAGGTGCCAAGCGCTCTCACATCGCCCGATTTTCCAAAATTATCAAAAGCAGTTTTAGCTCTTTCATATGAAAGATTTGCTGATGTATAATCTCTCGATACGGTCTCTGCATTGTTATGAGCTACAAATGTCACCTTGCTCTGTGGCACAGTCACCTGAGAGCCATATGCGCCGGAGTCTACTGCAATTGTCACATTTCCGCCATTGTCAAAACCAAGTATTCTGCCGGTACCATAATTTACATTCGCACCTTCGCCCGATGTAAATATAACAGCATCCGATAAATGAAGCGAATTGTGGTTGGTGTCCTTAAACACCGTAGGCTGATTTACATCGTCAAATCGAAACTGCCTTCGAAGCCTTGCATCGATGTCCGATTGCTTAAGCGATACACTCTTCATCTCTTCCTGGCTCAGCTGTCGTATTCCGTATTTTTCTGCAGCTCTTCTTGTAATGTCTGCTATAATGCCAAGCTGAACATCGGATAGTTCTGAAGGATCTGCGACAGATTGACGGGAGAGCTTATTCTTGACAACATCTGATTCATTTGGTATAATATTATCAGATACAGAAAAACTGTTTTCATGGCGCAAGTCATTATTGACCCGCCCCACATCGACACCAGATAGTCGATGGGCAGTTTCTCTGTATTTTTTTGTTATATCATATAAATGATACTGTTGGTCATTCTTCCCCAAACCGACATTGAGATATAAAGGAAAAGTATCATTCCCTAAATTTACAACAAAACGATAATAGCGAAAACTGTTAAACTTATTATGTATAACATTTATATCTTCAGCATAAGGAACTGCATTTTCAATGAGCTGTTTTATCCCGGAAATATAAGCAGTTTTTTTATCGCCAGAACCACGAGCAATATGAGTAGCATCGCTTTTGTCAACAATGGCATTTATTCCATCCTTTAAAACCAAAGGTTGCTCCGATAATACATCAAGAATAAACCGAGAAATTTTCTTGTATTTGGCAGAACCGGTAAGATCTCCAATCATTTTCGAAAGCTCATTGTCATACGATAAATTCAAAACAGGAGAATTGTCAAAATCATCGTAATTATATTCAGAACTATTGCGAGAAAGTTTTTTGAAAGGAGCTTGGGAATGTTCACTCCCCCCAAACTCTGCATACTCCTCAACCCCACGAGCATACATATCAATAAAAGCTTTCTTTTCTTCCAGGATAACATCAATCGCATCCTGCATCTCAGCACCGTGCTCTGTGGCAAGCTTTTCATATCTGCCTGTCATATAATCAAAAACACTAATTACAGAGTCATATATCTTTTGAAAAGCATTTCTGTCTATTCCTGCAAGAGCAGAAAGCCCTTTTGAAGAACACATCACCTCGGCCATAAGGTCGCTCATAAGCTCTTCAGAAAGATAATCAACCTGAGCTTCAGCTGAAAGACCGTTAATGTCACCTGCATATCTTGCCCCGACTTCTCCAAAAAGCACATCAAAAGCCTTTGGATTGCCTTTGTAAATACTGAGTATATTGCCCGACAAAAATGCATATAACTGCGGATTGTAGCTTCTCAGGTGATGCATCGACTCGTGAACAGCTGTAAAAAGTATAGGCTTCTGAGCATTTAAAGAAAGTGTAATCTGCTT
>JAZNBF010000028.1:0-5353 GCA_045586905.1 Clostridia bacterium | reverse complement strand
CATCGCCCATCCGATCAACATGGATATGCGCACTCTTTTGCAGAACGAAATTCTGGAAAAATACCAGTCCACTCTTTTAGAAGAGAAAATATAACAAAAAAGGTGCTGAAATATCACACAGATATTTCAGCACCTTTAGTTTTATTATTTTTACTTGTTATACACATCTGTATAATAGTTGATTTTGTCTGTTTCTTTAATTTCTGCACCTTCTGTGAGATTTTCTCTTTCTGTTGAGATAAGCATACCTTCCACAGAATCAGTGGTCATTGTTGAGAGGGCAGTTACTACACTTGAGAGGTTCAGAGGGCATCTCTTGATGATGTAGCATGCTTTTGCATCATCATCAACTACCACATCACTGATTTCACCCTCACCAAGTGCAAGGGCAGCATCAGTATAAACTTCAGACTGACCACTTAAAACAGAGAATGTATTTCCGTCTTTGTTTGTAAGATTACCTTCGGCATCTCTTGCATCCTGACTCTTTTCTTCCATAAGCTTGTCAAAATCTTTTCCGCCGTCAAGCTCAGATTTGATTTCCTTTGCCATAGCGATTGCTTCGTCTTTTGTTCTTACAGAGTCGCCAAATTTCACCAGAATATGCTTGGTTGTGGCATAAGAATCACTCATAAGACTTGCATAATAGAGATTGCCAAGATACTGTTCCTCAACTATCTGTTCAAGATAAGCTTCACTTGTGTTGAGAAGGAGAGGGTAGAGCTCGGGTGTTATGCCCTGCTGAGAAAGCTGTGATTTAACAGATGCGAGCTGCTGTTTCATTATGCTTTTATCTTCTTTTGAAAGCTCAAGACCTGCTTCGATGGCTTTTGCATATGCAAGCTTTGTTTCGGCCACAGATTTTTTAACCGTTTCCTTTACAGACTCTATGTCTATCTCGGGAGTTGCCGAGCTTGAAGCAGAGCTGTCTGCCTGAAGAGCCTGTGAAGCCATATAATACTGGTTGTTATATTCGTTTGTGAAAAACCAACCGTAATATCCGCCGCTGATTTCAATGTCACCGTTTACTGTCATGACAATTTCTTTCATCTGAGCTTCGGCCGCTTTTATTGCTTCATTCTGCTTTTCGCGGGCGTTGATGTCGTCCATGTTCTTTACAAGAGAGCAGCCTGCAAAAGATAAAACAACCATTGTCAAAACAGTGATATAGGTCACAATTTTTATTAAATTTTTCATTTTCATTTCCGTCCTTTTTAATATTTAAAAACTCTTGCTATAATTTGGAGCTTCTTTAGTGATGGAAATATCGTGGGGATGACTTTCAATAAGTCCTGCGTTTGTTATCCTTACAAATTTGCCTTTTTCCTTAAGAAGAGGAATTGTAGGAGTGCCGCAATATCCCATTGAAGAACGAAGACCGCCAATGAGCTGGAACACTGTGTCACAAACGGGGCCTTTGTAAGGAACTCGTCCTTCAACACCCTCGGGCACAAGCTTTTTGGAGCCTGTCTGGAAATATCTGTCCTTTGAGCCCTGTTCCATAGCTGCAATAGAACCCATGCCTCTGTATACCTTAAAGCGTCTGCCTTCATATATTTCACTTTCGCCGGGGCTTTCTTCGCAGCCTGCCAGAAGAGATCCAACCATGATAACATCGGCACCTGCACAAATAGCCTTGGCAATGTCGCCGCTGTATTTTATGCCACCGTCAGCTATAACGGGCACACCATATTTTTTTGCAAGCTTTGCAACATTGCAGATTGCAGTAATCTGTGGCACACCCACACCTGCAACAACACGGGTTGTGCATATGGAACCCGGCCCAATGCCCACCTTAACAGCATCTGCACCTGCTTTGATAAGCTCTTCGGCAGCTTCAGCTGTGGCAATGTTTCCTGCAATGACTTCCACATCGGGGAAATTTGCTTTGATTTTCTTGAGGCAGTCGATGATGTTTTGTGAATGTCCGTGAGCAGAGTCGAGCACAAGCACATCAACATTTGCCTTAACTAGAGCATCTACTCTTTGCAGCACATCCTGCGTAATACCGATGGCGGCAGCACACAGAAGTCTGCCTTTTTCATCTTTCGCAGAGTTGGGATATTTCACCGATTTTTCAATGTCTTTAATGGTAATAAGACCTTTAAGTTCGCCCTTTGAGCCAACAATCGGGAGCTTTTCTATTTTGTATTTGCGTAGTATTTCCTGAGCTTCGTCAAGGGTTGTGCCTTCGGGAGCAGTCACAAGATTTTCTCTTGTCATAGCAGAAGAAATGGGTTTTGAGTAGTCTGTTTCAAATCTTAAATCACGGTTTGTGATAATTCCGACCAAAACGCCATTTTCAGTAACGGGTACACCCGAAATTTTATATTTGCCCATGAGCTCATCAGCATCCTGCAAAGTGTTTTCGGGCGAGAGCTGAAACGGATCTGTGATAACACCGTGTTCAGAACGTTTCACCTTGTCCACTTCTGTTGCCTGCTGTTCTATGGTCATGTTTTTATGAACAACACCTATGCCGCCTTCTCTGGCAATGGCAATAGCCATCGACGATTCGGTAACTGTGTCCATCGCAGCACTCATAATAGGAACATTGAGCTTGATTTTTTTCGTGAGATTAGTTTTCAGACTTACCATGTCAGGTGTAACATCAGATTTTTGAGGGATCAAGAGCACATCATCAAAGGTAAGACCTTCATATGCAATTTTATCAGCCATATAATACTCCTTTCAACTTGCTTAATTATATATTACCTTATAGTATAATAAAAAAACCATGTCAAGTCAACACAAAAAATGTTTTTTGGCAAAAATAGATTTTATGAGCATTATAACTTTTTTATATTTTGAAGAATTTTTACAATAACCCTTTGCAAACAAAAAACAGCAGCCACTGTTATGTGACAGCTGTTTTGATTGTTAAAATATTCTTCTTGCGGCTGAATATCTTGTGCCATAGCTACCGTCGAGGTTTTCGATGGTAACGGTGTAGCCACTGCGGGGTGAGTGTATAAACTGATTGTTACCCACATATATGCCCACATGGCTGATGTAAGAGCCACCGGGTCTGCTTGAAAAGCATATGATGTCGCCGGGCTGAAGATTTTCTCTTGCTACCCATGTGCCATCACTTGCCTGGTCATTTGCTACACGGTTTAAAGATACTCCGTGGAGTGCATACACATATTTGACAAAGCCGGAGCAGTCAAAGCCCGAAGGTGACATTCCGCCATACACATATGGAGTGCCGATGTATTGCTTGGCTGTTTCCACAATGCTCTGACCTGCAATATACTGGTCGGGAGTTTGCGCATAGTTGAAAGCGACATAGTCACTGTGAACATATGCATATCCGCTCTGATATCTTATCTGATACCAAACATCAACTCTGTCGGTGATATCAACATTTGTACCATATGTATACTGGCCTATAACTTCAGAAGCTGTACTTGGTTGTGAGCGAACATTTAAAACATCTGCGGTGGTATAAGCTATTTCTCCGTCAGCGCTTGCACATACTGAAAAAACGAGCAGAAGCAAAGCTGTTGTCAAGATGACTTTGAATAAATTTTTCATCTTTTAAAAAACCTCCGTTAATTTTTTCGGAGTTCCAAATGCGGAAATCCGATTCACTAACAGGGTTAATTATATCATGAATATAACATTTTGTCAAACTTTTTTAACAATTCGGTAACAATCTTGCGAAAGGTGCATAGTTTAATATGAGTATTATTGGTGACATTCAACAAAATTATGAACGATTTATCGTCAATTTATGCGATCGGGAACTGACATGCGTTTAAAAACGGTTAAAATCGCGAATGAAATGTTACAATCATTTAATATTTGTTAAAATCTTTTCCACAATACCCATTATTTCATAGTCGTTGTCTCTTTCATCATAGCGTATCGGAGAAAAACCTTTCTCAGGTACCGATGGCATCATAGATACAATGTGACCGTCGCGGAAATATCTTCTTACATAGTAGCTCCCGCTAATCTTATTTTTGAAAAGGACAATTGATTTTTCGGGAATGTCTCCTGTCAGCTTTACAAACAGATGGTCGTTTTTGCTTATTCCGTCACTTTGCATTGAATTATCATTTGCTTTAAAACATACATATTGGTTTTTGTCCGGCAAAACATCTCCCGGCACTGAAAATGAACTGCGTCTGTATTCGTCGGGATTGCTGATTAAATAATCGGTATTTCCGTCCTTGTCATATGGCACATGAGTCATCATAAGAGGCTGAATCTCGTGGGGTATGATAACATTCGCATTATCCTTTTTCGTAAAAATATTTATCATATCCTCTTTTTCATACGAAAGGGCCTGAGCTATTATCGGAAGCATATTTCTCGGTGGTTCTTTTTCCGATTTTTCATAGTTGGATATTGCAGTTTTACCAACGCCTATTTTACTGCCGAGAACAGACTGAGACATATTTCTGGATTTTCTGGCAGCTTTTATGAGTTTTCCGTAGTGTAAATTTTCCATAATCTTTATCCTCTCAAAAAATATCTACATTATTATATATTATATATCTGCAATAGTCAATGTGTATCGGCAAAGATTTTTGAGTAACCAAAACAGGGGAGATGTCATATTATAACAATGAACCTGAAAAGCGGAGGTGTAAACAGATGTTTGGTAAGGGCGTATTTGGTTCAAACGACGGAATACTTTTCTTCATTCTCGTATTCCTGTTACTCTTTGGCTGCTGCGATCAGAACGAAACAGGTTGCTGCAATTGATATTAATTTTAGGAGGTAATAAGCTATGTTAAACTTTTTTGGTAACAACAGCTGCTGCGGCGAAGGCAACAGCACAATACTCTGGTTTATCATCTTGGTAATTTTACTTTTCATGAAAAACGATGATGGCTGTAACCACATGGATACAGACTGCGGCTGCTGAGCTCCCCCACAAACTGAGCACGAATGCGCATAAGTGCAGACGGGCAAATGGTATGAGTAAAAATCATTGAAGGGAGCAAATTCAACATGAGCGATTGCTGCGGATGTAATTCAGGCTATAACAACGGAATATTCGGAGGCTCAAATATATGGTGGATTGTAATTGCAATCATCGTTATTTTATGGCTTTCGTCAGATTCACAAAACTGTTGCTGAAATAAACATATCATATATAGTATAATGTAGAAAACAGGCAACGTATATGTAGTGGCTTTCCAAACGCCAGGACATATGTGTTGCCTATTTTTGTGTATATTACATAAGATTTCAAATTATTTGCATCATTTAAAATTTTTGTATTGACTTTTCTTTTCCCTTGTGATATTATTCTATTGCTGAACAAAGCTCTTTTTTTTGTGTGCAAATTTTTAAATTCATACAAATTATAAAGAATAATATGGATAGCAAAAACCTA
>JAZNBF010000027.1:0-15490 GCA_045586905.1 Clostridia bacterium | reverse complement strand
GTTCTCACTCATACCATTTGTGAGACGAAGGCCTATTGCCTTGTCGATGTAGGTGAGATACGGACCGTCGGAAAGGTCGGTAAATGTGCCTGTTACACCTGCGCAAACCACCTCTCTGCGAACAGCTGCAGAATATGCAAGAGCTGCTATGGCACACATTTCTTCTCTTGTGAGCTTCTGATTTGGATAGAAATTGCCATCTTTGGTCATCTCTGAAGGAATGATGCCTTTGTCGAGTGCTGTGGCAACATTTGTGCTGAACCAGTCAGTTTTCTTTACATCACCAAATGTGCTGTCTTCATAGGCAACTTCGGGGAATTTGCACGCTCTAGTCATCATGGTGATAAACTCGGCTCTTGTTACGGAGTTTTCGGGCATGTACATATTGTCGCCCATACCGTTTATAAGGCTATACATACGTCCAAAGAAGATGTCGGGCTGTGCCCAGTGGCCGGTGGTGTCTGAAAAGTCAACCATCTCTTCCTGAATAACAAACTCGGAAATAGAATTCCACTTACTTGCCTGAGTTTCTTCGTCACCTGCATATGCACCGTAGCCTGTGAAACGGATGTAGCGCGCCCATGAGGGAGTAATCTCGTAGGCAAGGAGCTGATCGGTATTGCCGGGTGAGAAACCTTCGAACACCTGTGTCCAGTTTGCATTGTCTTCTGACACTTCAAGCTTAAATTTGTTCTTTCTTGCGCTGCCACCGTAGAAAGCAATGGAAACACCTGTTACATATCTTACTGCGCCTGTGTCTATCGTGAAATTGGCTTCACCGTCATAGCCATCTATTGCAAAACGGGTTGTCATGTCGCCATCGTTTAAGTGAGCAGGACCGTTCTGAGGCTCGGGTATGTGGTGAGGATCAACCGATGCAAAAGTAACACCTGTGCTGATGCCGGGAATGGCATAGGATACAAAGTTAACCTTGTAGGTGAAGGAAGCGCCTGTGTTTTTGTTGGTTGCTTTGATGAGTGCTGCTTCGCCAAGGGCATTTGCCTGAGTGACGGAAAGTTCTACCCCATCGGGAGCAGTGGCTGTAACTGTGCCCACTTTTTCTGTTTCAACATTGTAGGAACCTGTGCCGGGGCTGAACTCTGCAAGAGGAACACCATCGATGGAAATGCCTGTGAGGGCAGTTGAGTTTTCAAGATATTTATCCCATTCTGAGAGGGGGAGAATTTTGGGAAGTTCTGCTTCCTTATCCTCTACCATGGGGGTGAATACAGCTGTGATGGCAGCATCTTTTACGTTATGGGCATGGATGTAGAATTTGTGAATGGTGGATGCAGGTCTGTCCTGAACTTTGTCGGGAGCGGGCACGGGTGATGCCGCATGAGGAACAGCTTCCATAATGCCTACTTCAAAGTCTTTAATGTCGGTGATAAAGTTTACCTTACAAACTTGACCGTTTTTAGTTTTCATTGTAAGCGACTTACCATCGGGATTGATTGTGATTGCATTGTCTTTAGCTGTGTGGAAATAGGAATAAATTTCAGATGATTTTACTCCTTTGAATTCATCACGCACTATAAACTGTGTACGGTTAGTAATGAGGCCTATACCACGTTTATAGTCTATGACATCTTCCTGATAGGAAGGTTTTAAGTCAAATACACCAAAGGCTGCACCGTCGGCTTTGCCTTCATCTACTATGGGGCAAAGTGTGGACTGATTGTTTATGGGCATAGTCTGACCGCCACCCTCACCGCCGCCGTCTTCGGGATTGAAATCGATACAGTTGTGGGCTTCTGCTCTGTTACGATAGTAACATTCATCAGGAGCATTATTGTTGTAGACACCTGCACCTGTATCACAAATCCATCTTACGCCGAGAGCATCTATTACATATGTACCTGCGTCGGATTGGTCGTGACCTGTCATTCTGTTACCACCCTTGCCAGCAATGAAGAGAGCATCGGGCTCGTAGCTTGAGCGGAAGGTTACGGTAGGTTCGAGTCCATCATAGAAATAGTCATTGGTGAGACCTTCACGCCAGTCGAGCTGAGCATTGGCCTTGGGATTGTACCAAAGAAGATCCTCAACAGCAAGGCCTTCGTATTTTTCGTAGGTGCCAAGACGATATGCTCTGAGTGAAGGAAGGTCGTAACGTTCGCTGAGATAGTGGTAAGCTGCATCACCTTCCTGAAGAGCATTGATGTTGGCATCGGAATGGTCGAATGCACCCTGAGGACCCCTTATACCAAAAGGCCACAGACTTGTTGTTTTAATGGCAGGATCGTCGGAAAGGCCTCCGTCGGTGCCGATACAAGTATTCATTGCATCAAACATCCACACAAGAGATCTGACGGTATAGCCCCAATAGCCAAGACCTTCGGCATAGTTACCATCGGGCACAAACTGAGGATAGAGATATATGGGAACATAGCTTATAACATTATTGATAAATTCGTTTGAAATGTTTTCGTAGCCTTCTTCATCGCAGATGGCAAGGAAAGCTGTCATGTAACCCTTGGAGTTGGCTGCAACAACATTGTTGCGGAAACCCATATATCCTACGCCTTTTCTGATGCCGGAAGCTACGCCAAGGGCATGCTCCATCATGGCGTTTCGCATAATAAGTTTTTGCTCTCTTGTCCAGTAGTCATAGCACCAGTCGTAGGCAATACCCATACCGCATGCAAGGTGGGCAGAGTCAAGACCTGTGGATGTGGAGGTCCAGAGTTTGTCGGAATTTGCCATGTTGAGAGCTTCTTCCCATACGCGGTCGGCATATTTGGTGTCGCCTGTGAGAAGATACATCATACCGCAATATTTTGCAACATCTTCTAAAGTACGGTTAAACTGATGTGTGGTACCGACTGAATTGGCATGATAGGGCGGCTGAGGAGGCTGTTTAAGGAAGTTATTTGCCTTGTCCTCAACTATTTTATACGCCTTTTTCATAAAGGGATCGGTATCTTTATATTTTTTGATGCGGTCTAAAAGTTCGTCGGTGATGATGATACGAGGATGGTGTTTGTCGGGGTGTTTTTCTTTGACCATAGACACATAGTCAGTCATTGTGTCGGGATCATATTCATCAGGATAGATTATTTCACCTGTGGGGTTGGCTACGGTTTGTGCCTGAGCATTGCCATCCAGATAGACTTTGCCTATATATACCTCGGTGTCGGGGAAGAAAGGAGTGGAGGGGCTTGGAGGAGTGGTAAGAGTGAATAATGTGGATTCGTATATTTCAAAGTCAACTTTTTGTGTAGAGCTGTCTGCCTTTCTGAAGTCACCATAACCTGTCTGACCGCCTGAGATGGCAAGTCTTATGTCTCTCCATTCACCTTCCCAGTCGGAACGCCATGTGGCAGTATAGAAACGGGTGCCGCCATAAAATCTGAAAAGGAAGGAGTTGCCTGTGTTTTTGACAGAATATACTTCAATTACAATATCCTTGTATTTTTTCATAATGTCTGCACCGGGGAAAGTAGGTTGGCCAAAGCCTTTTCTGAGCACTTCGTCGCCGGGGCCCCACTTGAGGACTTTTTTACCATCAAATTCAACGAGCTCACAACCTGTTGTCTTTGGGGGAAGCTTGCCCTCGGCGGGATCATAGATGATGTAGGGTTCAATCTTTGGTGGTTCTTCTTCTTTATTGGCATCTTCAGACTGCTTATCTGTGATGCAAATATCATCGATGAAAATTTTTGCAGTGGGGTCGACCTTTGAGCTGTCGAGACCGGGGATGATCTGCATTTTTTCGATGGAGTCAAGACCTTTTGGTGTGCCGCTTTTTCTGAGGCTTATCATGCGGAAAGAAAAATGCTTCCAGCCCTGGAAGTTACAAGGCACGAGAACATAGTAGTAGTCAACACTTGGTGTGGCAGGGTTGTCGGAAATAAAGGTGAGACCAAAAGCTGTGGCAGTTGAAACCGGGCTCTGAACATAGAACTCAATAAATTCAGCATCTGAAAGGTCGGTTTCTGCCACCTCGACAGTGGTAGTTTTTTTAAGGGTCGCACCCTCAAGCAGAGCAGTAAATGCACCACTCTTTTTGTATTCGTTGGATGATTTGAGTCCTGCTTTTGAAATGACTGCATGATCGGAAAGTGCGGCAACCACTTTGGGGAATGCCGAGTTTGCCGATGCATCCTGCACTCTTAGTGCGGGAAGAGCCAGAGACAAAAGCATGGTTAGTGCAACTAAAAGTGAAATTGATTTTTTCATTTTCTTCTTCCTTTCTCCTTTTTGTTTACAAAACTAACCAATCGGTTGCTTTTTTATTACTTCTATTATATCATGCGGTTTATATTTTATCAATAGTAAAACAACCCAAACAACATTTTGACAAAACTTTTCAACATAAATACATACGCCTTTTGAAGATAAAAAAAGAGCACCTGTCCTGTAACAAGTGCTCTCCATTACGTATGCAATGTCATTGTAACAGGTTATATTGTTTTTGTCAAATAAAATAACACAAAAAAGCCACTCTGCCCAATCTGGCAAAGTGACTTTTTAAGCTGTGATTGATTCACATCGTTTTAGTTATTTGTGTTAAACACCTTAAGGAATACGCGTCTGAGTATTGCAGCAGCCTGAGCACGTGTGATGTTTGCCTTGGGTGCAAAGGTATCGGCGCTCATACCGTTTGTGATACGGAGGCCTATTGCCTTGTCAATGTAGGAAAGGTAAGGTCCGTCGGAGAGGTCGGTGAAGATGGATGTGGTGCCTGCAACGGGAATGTCTCTGTGGGTGGATGATGAGAACGCAAGTGTTGCAATAGCGCACATTTCCTCTCTGGTGAGCTGAGCTGACGGATAGAAGTTGCCATCGGAAACCATCTCGGGTGGGATGATGCCTTTTTCTTTGGCTGTCATAACATTTGTGCTGAACCAGTCGGAAGAGGCAACATCTGCGAAGGTGCCATCTTCATAGGGATATTCCATAAATCCGCACCCTCTTACCATCATGGTGATAAACTCTGCTCTTGTTACACTGTTTTCGGGCATGTACATGTTGTTGCCCATACCGTTTACAAGAGAGTAGTTTTTGGCAAAGTAGATTTCATTCTGCGCCCAGTGTCCCTGGGTGTCACTAAAGTCGTCGGCATCGCCATATACTGCAAATTCGGTGATGGAGTTAAATGTGTTTACAACTGTAATCTCGTCGGCAGCATAGCAGCCATAGCCTTTGTAGCGGACATAACGGGCATCGGTGGGCTCGAAGTCGTAGGCAACGAGGGCATCGGTGGTGCCTGAGGTGCATCCGAAGAACACTTCTGTCCAGTTTTCTTTGTCCTGAGAAACCTCCATTGCAAACTTGTTCTTACGGGTGTGACCGTTGTAGAACGAAATGGAGAAGCCTTTGATGCGCCTTGAGGAACCGAGGTCTACAATGAACTGAGCAGAACCGTCGGTACTGTCGGCTGCGAAACGGGTGGAAAGGTTACCGTCGAGCACATTTTTGGGTGGGTTGTTGGGCTCGGGGATGTAGGGTGCTTCGATGGATACAATGTCAAAACCGTTGCTGATGCCGGGGATGGTATAGGGAGCAAAGGTTACCGAGTAGGTAAAGGATTTGCCGCTTTCTTTGTTGGTTGCTTTGATATGGGCAGTTTCGCCTATTTTGGTTGCCTGAGTGATTTCTACATCTACATCTGCACCGGCTGTGGCAGTAACCACACCAACCTTTTCGGTTTCAAACTTATAGGAACCTACGCCCGCATTGAAATCGGAAAGAGGAACTCCGTCGATGGAGATGGATGTGAGAGATGCCGAATCTTCGAGGTATTTATTCCATTCAGTAAACGAATAAATTTCGGGAAGGTCTACCTCTGCATCTTCCATCATAGGTGTGAACACTGCTGTGATGTGACCTTTTGTCACCTTATTGGCATGGAAATACAATTTCTGGAAGCCTGAGTTGTCAGCGTGAGGAACATTATTGGGACCCGGTTTCGGAGATGCCTCATGATGAACCGCATCCATAACACCCACATCAAAGCCGGGGATGTCGGAGAAGAAGTGCACCTTACAAAGCTGACCGTCTTTGGCTTTCATAACAAAGCTGTTTTTGTCTTCGCCCTCTGTGACGGTGAAACCTTTAGAGGTGTGATAGTAGGAATAGAGCTCATAGGGAGCGAGAGTTTCAATTTCGTCACGCACTATAAACTGAGTACGGTTGTTTACAAGTGCAAAGCCTCTTTCATATTTTGAAAGGGTTTCCTTGTAGGAAGGAGCATTGTCTACAACACCGTAGGCGGCACCGTCGTTGGAGCCGGAGGCTGTGACGGTGGACATGGTGTCATAGGAGTTTTTACCGGGTGTCTGACCTGCGCCCTCTTTCCAACCACGTGTGGGATCTACAAAGAGACAGTTGTTACCTTCAGGTCTTTCACGGTAACGGTAGTATGAGGGGGTGTCGTATTCATATACCTCAGGGCCTGTGTCTTCAATCCATCTTACGCCGAGAGCATCGATAACAAACGAGCCTGCGTCATACTGGTCGTGACCTGTACGTGAGTTGCCACCCTTACCTGCAATATAGTAGGCATCGGGATCGTAGCTTGAACGCAAAGACACGATGGGTTCAAGGCCTGACACGACGAAATCTCGCTTCAGTCCTGTGCGCCAGTCGGCTGCTGCCTGAGTTTCGGGGTTGTACCATACGAGGTCGAGCATGTCGAGGTCGGTGGTTTTTTCGTAGGTGCTAAGGCGGAATGCTCTTGAAGCATCAACACCATAGCGCTCGGCAAGGTAGAAGTATACGGGTGAACCGTATTGCTGTGAGGTTTTGGTGGAGTCGGAGAAGTCGAATGCGCCTTTAGGACCTCTGATGTAGAAAGGCATATATGCAGTTTTTGAGAAACCTTCGTGGTCGCCAAGACCTCCATCGGTGCCTATGGCTGTCTGCATAGCAGTGAGCATATAGGAGAACATGGTTACAGAATACCACCAGTAGCCTATACCTTCAGAATACATACCGTCGGGCACATACTGATAGAGAAGTGCGCCGGGCACATATTTTATAACGGAGTTGATATATTCATTGGCATAGTTTTCATAGCCGGGTTCATCACACCATGCAAGACATGCTGTCATATAACCCTTGGAGATAGCTGCAACAACGTTGTTTGCCATGCCGAGGTAGCCGCCGCCGTTGCGGATGAGTCCTGCATTGTAGAGGGCATATTTCATAACACCGTTACGCATGTACTGCTTCTGGTCTTTGGTCCAGTAGTCATAGCACCAGTCATAGGCAAGTGCTATGGCATTTGAAAGGTGACCTGAGTCAAGACCTGTACCGTTGGCCGATTTTACCCAGTCAACATCGGCATCGATAATGGTCACAATCTCTTCCCAAATACGTTCAGGATATTTTTTGTCGCCTGTGAGAAGATACATAAGGCCGCAAGCCTCGGTAACATCTTCAAGATGGTTACGGTTCATCGATACGCTTCCTGACAACATGGTACTGGTGGGTGGTGGTGGTGGCTCTGTGAGATAATTGTCGGCATTTCTTTTTACTGCGTTATATGCCGCTTTTACAAAGGGATCGATGTCTTTATATTTTTTAATTCTTGCAAGGATTTCATCGGTCACAAGGAGACGTGGGTGGTGCTTTCTGGGGTGTTTTGCCTTGACCATAGCAACATAGTCTGTCTGTGTTTCGGGGTCGAAGTTGTCTTCATATATGAGATCGCCTGCGGGGTTTATGGGGTCTTTTGCATTTGCATCGCCTGCAAAGTAGATTTTGCTGAGGTACACTACGGTGTCTTCTACAAAGTTGTCACCGTGGAGGCCCTGACCGCCAACACCGAAAAATTCACCTTCGGTGGGAACAAAATCGGGTGAGTGAGAATGGGAGAAGCCGCCGGCATTGCCATCGCCGCCCTGAATGGGGATTTCCACCTGTCTCCACTCACCTTCCCAGTTGGAGGGGAATTTGGTCCAGTAGAAGTCTTGTTTGGGGGTTTCCGGGTTGTCGGAGCCATACATGGTTACACAAAATACATTGCCTGTGTTTTTCTCGGAAAACATTTCTATTACGAGGTTTTTGTATTTTTTGAGGTTCCATTTGGGATCCATGTTGATTCTTTTGGCAGGGGAATTGTTTACGAGAGACTCTTTGCCGGGGCCCCATTTAACGCATTTTTTTCCGTCGATTTCCAAAATCTCGCCCGTACCGTTTTCCTCGGCACTCCATACAACCAGAGGCTCGATTTCAGTTTTTACCTCTTCCAGATTGGCATCTTCCGACATGGCGGATGTTATGTAGATGTCGTCAAAGAAGAACTTGGCATGGGAATTGACCGATACACCGCCATAACCGGGAACAAGCTGAATGGCATCGATTTTGCTGAAACCGGCAGGAGTTCCGACTGTACTCATGCCACTGAGAGCGAAAGAAAACTTTTTCCAGTTCTGAAACTCACAGTTTATGATGGTGTAGTAGTAGTCTTTTGATGATGTGCCTACATTGTCCGATATAAGAAGAAGTCCGATGGCTGTGGAAGTTTTCTCGGGTGAAAAAATGCTCACCTCGAGGTATTTGCCTTCGGAAAAATCGGAGGTTACCACAGGGACTGTGGTAGTTTTTGTAAGAGACGCACCTTCAAGCAAGGTGGTGAAGCTTCCGCTTTTGGTCTGCTCTGTGCTTGCCTTGAGGCCGGCACCCGTTATTGTCTGATAGTCGGAGAGCTTGGCAACAACTTTGGTAACGGTTTTTGCGCCATTTGCACTCTCTGCACCAAAGGCGGGCAAAGCCAGTGACAAAAGCATGGATGCGACAATTAAAAGTGATATAAGCTTTTTCATTTTCATCTTCCTTTCATTTCAATACAAACTGTGGTAACATGATATCACAAAGCCCCAAAAAAATAAAGATAAATTTATAAACATTTTACAAAAGTATACGAAAAAAGGCAAAAAATCCAAAATCGATTATAATCAAAGACCTCACAAAAATTTTGTGAGGTCTTTGAGTTGTTTTTATGTTGTAATTTAAGCGACTGACGGAAAACCCGTATTAGTTAGCTACATTGAACACTTTGAGATATACTCTTCTGAGTATTGCCGCAGCCTGAGCACGTGTGATGTTTGCTTTGGGAGCAAAGGTATTTGCGCTCATACCATTTGTGATACGGAGGCCTATGGCTTTGTCGATGTAGGTAAGGTATGGACCGTCGGAGAGGTCGGTGAAGATGGATGTCATGTTTGCAGAGATTACCTGTCTGTGAGCTGATGCAGTGTAGGAAAGAACTGCAATAGCACACATTTCTTCTCTTGTGAGATTCTGGTTTGGATAGATGTTGCCATCTGCCATCATCTCGGGAGGAATGATGCCTTTGTCTTTGGCAGTCATTATAGCTGTGCTGTACCAGTCGTCTTTCTTAACATCGCCAAAGGTGCCATCTTCATAGGGAACCTCAGTGAACTTGCTTGCTCTTGTCATCATGGTGAAGAATTCGGCTCTTGTTACGGAGTTTTCGGGCATATACATGTTGTCGCCCATACCGTTTACAAGCTTGTGCTCACGCGAGAAGAGGATTTCATTCTGTGCCCAGTGGCCATTGGTGTCGGCAAAGTCGACCACCTGTTCGGAGAATATAAGCTCGTTGATGGAGTTCCATGAGCTTATGGGGGTTTCTTCGTCACCTGCATAGCAGCCCCATCCTGTGAAGCGGATATAGCGTGCCCATGCGGGAGTGATTTTGTAGGCAACGAGGGCATCGGTGTCGCCGGGTGAGAATCCGTCAAACACTGTGGTCCAGTTGGTCTTGTCTTCGGAGAATTCTACGGTAAACTTATTCTTTCTCGACTTACCACCGTAGAACGATACGGAGAAGTCGGTGAGGAAGCGCGATGAACCAAGGTCGATTGTGAAGTTGGCCGAACCGTCATAGGCATCCTGAGTGAAACGGGTTGAGATGTCACCGTCGTGCAAAAGCTCGGGGGGCCTGATTTCTTCAGAAATAAGTTCTGTTTCGATTTTTTCAAAGTCTACACCGGAGGACACACCGGGGATGGTGAGAGGTGTGAAGCTTACCTTGTAGGTAAAGGTGTCGCCTGTCTGTTTGTTTGTAGCTTTAATGAGAGCTGCCTGGCCCATGGCATTTGCCTGGGTGATTTCAAGTTCTACACCTTCGGCAGCTGTGGCAGTAACTGTGCCCACTTTTTCACTTTCAAAAATGTAGGAACCTACGCCCTGTTCAAACTCTGCAAGAGGAATACCGTCGATGGAGATGCCTGTGAGGGCAGTGTTGTCTTCGAGGTATTTATCCCATTCGGAAACGGGAAGAATTTCGGGCATTACAACCGGCATATCTTCAAGCATAGGTGTGATAACCATGGTTATGGTACCTTTTTGAACATTGTCGGTGTGGAGAATTATCTTCTGAAGATTTGAGTTGTCAAGGCCATCGGGACCGGGCACGGGAGATGAAGGATGGTTGACAGCTTCACCAACACTTACTTCAAGATCTTTGATGTCGGTTACAAATTTAACCTTGAGCATCTCTCCTGCTTTGTTTTTCATGGTGAGAGATCTGCCATCGGGATTGATGGTGATCTCGTTTGCCTTGGGTGTGTGATAGTAGGAATAGAGGTCGGTGGATTTGGGAAGTTCAAATTCATCGCGGATAATCATCTGAGTACGGTTGTTTACAAGAGCAAAGCCGCGTCTGTATTCTGTAACAATGCCATCGTAGCAGGGCTCCATGTTATACACTGCATAGGCAGCACCCGGTGCAGAGCCTGAAGCAATAAACGGTGTTTTACCGTCGAACATGTTGACTGCTGTTGTCTGACCGATTTTGCCTTCGCCTTTCTGGTCGAATACGATACAGTTGTGACCTTCGGTACGGATACGGTAGTAGTAGCCTCTGGGGAGCTCGGGGAAATAGAGCTCGGCGCCGGGATCGGAGAACCATCTTGAACCGAACACATCTAAAACGAAGGAGCCGCCGTCCAGGTGGTCATGACCTGTTTTGTGGTTACCGCCTTTTGATGCCAGATAGATGTCATCGGGGCCATAGCCTGTACGGAAGACAGCGATGGGATCGAGACCGTCGAGGATGCGATCCTTGGGGAAGCCCTGACGCCAGTCGACAGGATAGTCAAATTCGGGGTTATACCAGAGGAGGTCGTCTGCCTCTGCGCCACCATACTGCTCGTAGGTTTCGAGACGGTAGGCTGCAGGCTGAGTGATGCCATAGAGCTCGGCAAGGTAGAAATATAAGGGGCTGCCTTCTCTCATTATGTCAGCGTTGGAGTCGGAATGGTTGAAGCCTGTTACGGGACCTCTCATGGCAAAGGGGAAATATACGGTTTCTTTCATGCCGGGATAGTTTTCGAGACCCATGTCGGTGCCCATGGCTGTTTTCATTGCATTGGTGAAAAACAGTGTTGAATAATATGCATATCTCCAGTAGCCAAGACCTTCGGAATAGTTACCGTCGGGCTGGAACTGATACAAAAGAGCTTCAGCAAAATACTTATCAATGTTGTTGAGGAATTCGTTGGAAAGGTTTTCGTAGCCTTCTTCGTCACAGATGGCAAGGAAAGCTGTTACAAAGCCTTTGGTGTTGGCTCCGACAACGTTGTTACGGAAGGCGAAGTAACCACCACCGTTACGGGTGTTCATTGCATAGGTGAAGGCTTTTTCCATGAGAGCATTACGCATGAGGCGCTTCTGGTCTCTTGACCAGTAGTCATAGCACCAGTCATAGGCAAGAGCAAAACCGTTACACACATGACCTGCGTCAAGACCTGTGGAGGTCTCGGTCCAGGGGAGCTCGGTGTTGAACATATTTTCAACCTCGAGCCATATACGATCGGCATATTTTGCCTTCTCTATGGGGTCATCTGTGAGAAGATACATAAAGCCGCAGTTTTTGGCAACCTGCTCTACATCACGATTGAAAGCACTTACACCTGATGAACCCAGATACTGACCGGGTGTGGGAGCAGTGGTGAGGTAGTCATCGGCCTTCTTTTTAACTGCGTTGTAGGCAGTTTTCATAAAGGGGTCGGTGTCTTTGTATTTTTTGATTCTGTTAAGAATCTCATCGGTAACGAGAAGACGGGGATGGTGTTTGTCGGGGTGTTTTTCCTTAACCATGGCCACAAAGTCTTTCATGGTGTCTGGGTCGTAGTTGTCGGGAAGGATGATTTCGCCTGTGGGGTTTTCAACTACCTTTCTTGTTCTTTCACCATCAAGATAGATTTTGGATATGTAAATCTCGGTGTCGTAGAAAACGTTATCGGTGGTGTTGAATCTGGCTGCCATAGAAAAGTTTGTGCCTTCATAGGGTTTCATGACAGGAGTACCTGTGGTTTTGGTGAAAACACCAACATCTTCAAGACCGCCCGACATTGCAAGGTGGATTTCTCTCCATTCACCTTCCCAGGTGATGGAAAACGTGGTTTTGTAGAAATCGGTTTTGGTGGTGTCGGGATTGTCTACACCATACATCGGAACCCAGATGCCCTGACCGGTGTTTTTGGCAGAGTAGATTTCGATGACGATGTCTTTGTATTTTGCAGCTGAACCGTCTTTGGGGAGTTCAACACGCATACCGCCTTTTTCCATTTGTTCTTCACCGGGGCCCCACTGATAGGCAAGCTTGCCGGCTTTTTCGACAATGCCCTTGCCGCCTTCCTGAGCTTCCCAGAGAACGAGAGGCTCAAGCTCTACCTTGTCGGTCTGTTCTACATTGGCGCCTTCAGACTCTTCGGCGGTGAGAACGATGTCGTCGATAAAGAGCTTGGCTGTGGGGTCAACCATGGAACCACCGTGACCGGGGATGAGCATAGCCTTTTCGATGGCATTGATGCCAAGAGGTGTGCCTGTTTTTCTGAGGCTCTGAATTCTGAAAGAATTGAGCTTCCAGCCCTGATAGTTACAGGCAACAACAGTATAGTAATAGTCAAGGCTTGCTGTGGTGGGGTTGTCGGACACAAAAGCCAGAGCAAACGCTGTGGCAGTTGCAACAGGGGAGTACATGTTGAACTCAACATATTCAGCGCCTGTGAAATCGGTTACCTCCACAGGAAGCGTGGTGCTCTTTTTGAGAGCATTGCCCTCCAGCACAGCTGTGAATGCACCACTTTTGGTGTATTCTGTGCTTGCTTTGAGTCCTGCTTTTGTAACGATGCCCATGTCGGACATCTTGATGGCAACCTTGGGGAAGGTTGCGTCTTTAGCTGCTGCCATCGCACCAAGCGTGGGAAGAGCCAGAGACAAAAGCATAGACAGGATGATGAGAAGTGAGAGTGATTTTTTCATTTTCTTCTTCCTTTCTTAATAATGTATTGATATGTAAAATCACATTATTTACTCTTTTGAAACCAAATTTTGAAAAATTGTCTTTTTTTTGTGTATTTTTGTGCACAAAAAGAGTGCAGCTATGCCGGAAAATTTTTCGTACTATCATAATAACATATATTTTGAAAAAAATAAAGAGTTTTTTATAAAATTTTTAAAGGACATATCCAAGCTCGACAAAATTAAGCAAAACAGCAGTTCTTCTTCGTTTTCACTTATCGCCATACCTCACAGTCTGCAAAAAAAGTGTTGTGAAAAGAAAAAGCTTTTCACAGCACTTAAAATTAAAATATATCAGTAAAGAACCACTGCTTTTTTACGGGGATATTTTTTTAAAAACCCTGTGCAAAACATGCTTTATTTACCAATGCAAAACTTATGGAAAATCCTGTCGACAACCTCTTCCGACACTGTGAGCCCTGTAATTTCTCCGAGAGAATGGGCAGCAGCTTCGAGGTCGATGTAGGCTGTGTCGGTGGGCATGAGCATTTTTTGCGATTGGATTGCCGAGTCGATTGACTCCATGGCTTTTGCGATTGCATCTCTGTGGCGCGCATTGGTTATGACCGAAAGCGACGATGACGAGATGGCGCCAATGCCAAAAAGCTCGCTCACTGAACTCTTAAGCTCGTCTATGCCCTTTTTCTCTTTGACAGAAAATTCAATGACCACATCGAAGACGGACGAAAGATGCTCTTTGTCTTTTAAAGAGCCTTTGTCGGTTTTGTTTATAAGAGCAATGCTCTTTTTGCCGCCAAGCGAGCTTATTATTTCCATGTCTCTTTCGTCAAGTCCCGAAACTGCATCTGCCATAAATATTATGAGTGAAGATTTTTCAATGTATTCCAGTGATTTTTTCACACCGATTTTTTCCACTTCGTCGTCGGTGGTTCTTATGCCTGCAGTGTCGGCAAGACGGAGTGTGACATCGCCAAGGGAAATGCACTCCTCAAGAGCATCTCTTGTGGTGCCCTCGATGCTTGTGACAATTGCCCTTTCCTCGCCCGACAGAAGATTGAAAAGTGACGATTTGCCCACATTTGGCTTGCCCACTATGGCAGTGGGAATGCCCTCTTTCAGCACAATGCCCGATTCGGAGGTGTCGTAGAGCTTCTGAAGCTCATTCTTTATGGAAACGAGCTCTGCGAAAAACTCATCGTCGCCAAAAGGCTCGAGGCCCTCGTCGGGATAGTCGATGAGAACGCCGATGTTTGCTATGAGAGCTATGATGCGCTCTCTTACAGAGTTTATTGCTCCCGAGAGTGCACCACCGAGATTGTTTACGGAGATTTCCTCTTCGAGACTGGTTTTGGAGTTGATGATGTCTATGACCGATTCGGCTTCGGCAAGGTCGAGCTTGCCATTCAAAAAGGCTCTTTTGGTAAATTCGCCCCTGCCTGCGCTCGCAGCGCCGCATCTCAGCACCTCTTCGAGCACATGCCTTGTGATAAGCGCTCCACCGTGGCAGTTTATTTCAACTGTGTCTTCGCCGGTGAAGGTGCGTGGTGCTTTCATTACCGACACGAGCACCTCGTCTATCACCTTGCCCGAAGACGACATAACATGACCGTGGTGAATGGTGTGGGTGGGGACATCGCAAAGAGAGACCGATGATGAGGCTTTGAAAACCTTTGAGGCAATGCCTATTGCATCGGTGCCCGATATTCTTATTATGGAAATGCCGCCTGTACCGGGGGGCGTGGAGATGGCGGCGATGGTGGAATGTAGGTTCATAAAAGTCCTCCATGGACTGCAATGAATTGCTTGTCGCATGAATTGAAATCAAAGATTTCATGAAATGCAATTCAATTCATGGAGCGACAGCGAGAATTCATGGCGTAGCCAATTTATGACAACGAAGTTGTCAATTCATTTATCTTATTTATACAAAAAAGGTGTAAAAAATTTCATATGAAATTTTTTACACCCTCCCGGAATTTATCAGTCTTGTTTTAAAGCTATTACAACTTTCCTGTTTACACCCTGTCCCACACTGTATGTGGTAACCTTTTCGTGATCCTGAAGAGCAGAGTGGATAATTCTTCTCTCGTAGGCATTCATGGGTTCGAGAGTTGTGCTTCTTCTTGTGCCCCCAACCTTTGATGCGAGCTTGTGAGCAAGACTGGAAAGTGCATCGTTTCTTTTTTCGCGATAGTTTTCGGCATCGATGGACACCTTGGTGAAGCTGCCGCCGCCTCTGTTTACA
>JAZNBF010000026.1:0-8994 GCA_045586905.1 Clostridia bacterium | reverse complement strand
GCAGGCGAGCTTTATTCCTACCTCCACATAGCCGAATCAGATATGGTGGTAGCTTCTGACTCCCACAGCATCACTCTCAAGCAGAAGAGTCAGTGGAACTATCTGAAAATTGATTTCATCACCGACATTCCCGATTTTGAAATAGGCGTTACCGATGCCATTCATCATCTCGAATCGTTGAGACCTGATCCCACCCAGGATGCAGCCTACAACGGTTATGACTGCTCGGAATCCTATAACAAAGTATATTTCCATGCCGAAAATGTTAAGGATGCAACCATTACAATGGTTCTCACTCCCTTCAGAGACGGAGAATCAATTGTTGCTCCCGACATAAAACCCATGGAAAACTGGGATGAATATCTTGGAAATGACGACTATGCAAACTATAACGAAGTGGTTATAAACAGCATAGACGGTGACAAGGTAAACATCACATCAAGCTGGATTCTTTCAAGCAAGACAAAAACTCTTATCCTTGCTGCATATAAAAACGGTGCTCTCACACACATCAAATCTGCTCCTGCCACTATTTTCAGAATCGGAGACTACACCGTACCCGGCTTTGATCCCAAAGACTATGACGAGATAAAAGCCTTTGTGTGGGATAATATGACATCAACTCTCACGCCTGTCTCTCAGGTATTTATTAAACAATAAACTTTGGCAATCACACAAAAACCTCTCAATCGACTTTTCAGATTGAGAGGTTTTTTATAACATAGGAAATTGCGCGAGACAGTGCGCAATTTTGCTTGTTTCAAAAAAGATTTCCTTTTTGCCCCCAAGAGTGGGGGCAGGGGGTTGATGATTGAAAATCTTTTTTAGATAATTCTTCATAAATTAAAAAAACAGTACAAAAAAGCCTTTAAATTTTCCTTTGTTTGTGATATCATAAAAACAAATATATAACAAAAAGGGAGAATCGCTATGTATGAAATAGGACTTTCAACCACAGGTGGTAAGCTGTTTATAAAAGACACTGAAACTTTTAACGAAGAATTTTTCAAAAACTGTGCCGAAGCCGGAATCAGAAATATCGAGCCGAGCTTAGGTATTTTAGAGCCATATCTCACTTTTGATTTCAAAGGTCTCAAAAAACTTTCAGACACATATGGCGTAAAAGTCTGGTCTTTCCATCTGCCCTTCAGGCCATATGAAATAATAGACATTTCATCTTCCGATAAAGATGTCAAAAAAAGTGCTGTTGACAATTATTCCGAGCTTATCAAAAAAGCAGGCGACATAGGCATCGACAAATATGTCATTCATTCAAGCTGCGTCTTCAAAAGGGAAGAGGTTGGCAAGGACTTTGTCAGAGAAAGACTTGAAAACGCCAAAGAAAGCCTTGCACGTTTAGCCGATGTTGCCGAAAGTGCAGGCGGTGTTATGGCGGTAGAAAATCTTCCGCCCATATGCTGCCCCACAGATTATACCGAGCATCTCGAGCTTCTGAGTGCCGACGACCGCCTTCGTGCGTGCTTCGACACCAACCACATCGTAGGCGGCGATCCTGCCGAGCACATAAGAGCACTCGGTGAAAGACTCATCACTCTTCATGTGTCTGACTATGATCTCATCTTTGAAAAGCACTGGTTCCCGGGTGAGGGCAAAAACAACTGGAATGAAATCATAGATGCCCTTTCTGACATAAACTATAAGGGCGTGTGGCTCTATGAGGTTGCATTCGGCTCTCTTCCCACACTTCCCTACACAAGACGAAGCCTCACCTGTGAGGATTTTGTGAGAAACGCAAAAGAAATTTTTGAGAAAAAGCCAATCACAAAAATTATATAAATTTACACTACAAAAGCCTTGATTTTTCAAGGCTTTTGTGTTATGGTTTTAAAAGATATACTACCTTTAAACAGAATATATGATTTCTCATAAAAAGGAGAGTGCAAAATGGATAAATTTGACAAAATCATAAGCGAAATGTCCTTAGACGAACTCATAGGTCAGCTCATTTGCTATTGTGTTCCGTCAAAAGATGATGATGAAACAAAACAGAAATTTGAAGAAAAAGTAAAACGCACAAAACCCGGTGCAATATTTTTTAACACAAGCTCCAAAGAAAAAATTAAGTCATACATAGAACTTACCAACCGTAACCTCAATGTGCCCGTTATCGTTGCAGGTGACACAGAGAATGGCCCCAACACCATTGCCGACTGCGACACCCAGCTTCCCTATCCAATTGCATGGGGCAGTGCAAATGATTCTGGACTCATCGAAAAGGGCGGCAGAGAAACTGCAAAGATTTGCCGAAGTAACGGTATCCACTGGTCATTTGCACCTGTTGTTGATATATGGTATAACAAAGACTGCGCCGAAAGCACACGCATAATCTCCGACAGTGCATCTCACGTGGCACGCATAGGCTCTGCCTATGTGAGAGGCCATCAGAAAGACGGTATTTTTGCCGCCTGTGCCAAGCACTTCCCGGGTGCAGGCACCGATGACCGTAACCCTCATTTTTGTAACCCCGAAAACCGTCTGACCAAAGAAGAATGGGACAAAACCTATGGCATGGTCTACAAAAAAATGATAGATGACGGTGTTTTGTCCATCATGACCGGCCACTACACCTTCCCCGCATATCAGTCAAAGGCTGAATATGACGAGGTCTATGGCTACCGTCCTGCCACACTCAGCTATGAGCTCACCACAAAGCTCCTCCGTGAAGAACTTGGTTTTGAAGGTGTGATTGTGTCCGATGCTCTTTCCATGGTTGGTGCGGCGGCATATGTGCCGCTTAACCGACTCGCCATAGAGACCATTAAAGCCGGCTCCGACATGGCACTTTTCCCGCCCGACAGTGCCTTTGACGATCTCAAAGGTGCAGTAGAGAGCGGCGAAATAAGCATAGAAAGAATTAAAGAATCGGTAAAAAGGGTATTAAAGCTCAAAGACAAGGTGTCACTTCTTGATGGCACAGAGCCCGAGATAGAGCCTGGCGATATCAGATCTGTTGCACAGGAAATTGCCGACAAATCCATCAAGGTGGTAAGAAATGCCGAGGGCATTCTTCCTCTAAGTGCAAAGAAGGGCGAGACATTTTTCGTTATCAACCACTACTGCATCTGGGATGAAGATCCCAAATACGGTTGCATTTCAGATATCGCAAAGATGCTCCAGGATAGAGGCTTCAAAACCGTTTCACGCACCAATCCCGACAATGTCGAGGTGAAAAAGGTCGTAGACGAATACAAACCCGACTACATTTTGGTAAATGCCCGTCACAGCTATCTCGACACCTACGGTAACTCACGCCATGTCCTCTGGAAAAACATAATGGCATTCTGGAGAGGCACCATATTTGAAGGCAACAAGGTTATTTTCACCTCGTTTGGCGATCCTTTCATGCTCTATGAGCTTCCTTTTCTCAAAACATATGTAAATGCTTTCTCGCCCGCAAAGGAAAGCAAAGAAGCCTTCCTTAAGGTGCTCTTTGGCGAAATGGAAGCAAAAGGCAAAAACCCCGTAGAACTAAAGCCTTTCTTTGAAAGAGAAGTCTGAAAAAGGAGAGTGCAAAATGGATAAATTTGACAAAATAATAAATGAAATGACCGTAGACGAGCTTATAGGTCAGCTCATATGCTACTGCGTTCCCGGTGGCAATGACGATGCGACAAAGGCAAGCTTTGAAGAAAAAGTAAAACGCACCAAGCCCGGTTCGATATTTTTCAATCCAAGCTCCAATGAAAAGATAAAAGAGTTCACACTTCTTGCCAACCGTAACCTCAGAGTGCCTGTAATCGTTGCAGGCGATACAGAGAATGGCCCCAACACACTTGCCGATTGCAAAACCAAGCTTCCTAACCCTATTGCATGGGGCAGTGCAGATGATGACGCTCTCATAGAAAGAGGCGGCGTGGAAACTGCAAGGGTATGCCGAAAGGCAGGACTTCACTGGTCTTTTGCTCCTCTTGTAGACATCTGGTTTAATAAAGACTGCGCAGAGTGCGTGAGAGTTATTTCAGACAGTCCCGCCCAGGTTGCACGCATAGGCTCTGCCTATGTGAGAGGTCAGCAGAAAGACGGTGTTTTTGCGGCTTGTGCCAAGCACTTCCCCGGTGCCGGCACCGACTATCGTAACCCACATTTTTGTAACCCCGAAAATAGTCTGACAAAAGAAGAATGGGACAAAACCTATGGCATGGTCTATAAAAAAATGATTGCCGACGGTGTTTTGTCAATCATGACAGGCCACTACACCTTCCCTGCCTATCAGTCGGAGGCAGAATATGACGAAATACAGGGCTATCGTCCTGCCACACTCAGCTACGAGCTCACCACAAAGCTTTTAAGAGAAGAGCTTGCCTTTGAGGGTGTCATAGTGTCAGATGCAATGTGCATGGTGGGTATGGCGGCATATGTGCCTCACCATAGACTTGCCATAGAGTGCCTGAAGGCAGGCACCGACATGCTCCTCTTCCCCGGTGAAGACGACTTCGACTTTTTGAAAAAGGCAGTAGAGGATGGCGAAATAAGCATAGAAAGAATTAAAGAATCGGTAAAAAGAGTTTTGCAGCTCAAAGAAAAAGTGTCACTCTTAGACGCATCTGAGCCGATAGCCGAGCCAAATGGTGACATCAGAACCATCGCACAGGAAATTGCCGACAAATCCATCAAGGTGGTAAGAGATGCAGACCACCTCATCCCCATAAACGCAAAGAAGGGCGACAAAGTTTTAATGGTCAATCTTTATCTGCGTGCAGGTTGGGACAATCAGGCGAGAATGGGCAATTTTGAATATATGGAAAAATGCTTAAATGACAGAGGCATCAAGACCATTTCTCTCATAAACCCCCTCTATACCGAGATTAAAAAAATCTACGAAGAGGAAAAACCTGACTATGTTCTCATAAACTCCCGTCACACCGAGCTTGACTCTCTCGGAAACTCCCGCAATATCACATGGGATAACATCATGTCCATGTGGGAGGGCATCATCTTTGAGCACGACAAGGTAATCTACACATCGTTTGGCGATCCGTTCAAGCTCTATGAGCTTCCTTTCCTCAGAACATATGTCAATGCATATGCTATGGAAGATGCAAGTCAGGAAGCTTTTGTAAAAGTTCTCCTTGGCGAAATAAAACCACAGGGCAAAAACCCTGTGGGACTTAAAGGATATTTCGAAAGAGAAGTTGAATAAAACTTTGTAAAAAAAATCGCAGCAGATTGCTGCGATTTTTTTAGTGACATTCTGCACTTTGTGCAGAGTGATATTTTTGCATAACAAAAGTTATATTAAAGCCTATGGCTTTAGTGGTATTTTATTCGCTTTTCACCACCGAAGGTGATACCACTTAGAAGCAATAACACTTGCTCAGCAAATATCACTCGCCGCATCGGCGAATAAAACTAAAGAGAGTCAAAAAATGACTCTCTTTTTTGCACCCCACTTTTTCATTATATCACACTGATTTTCACCTTGTAAAGATGTAATTTTGTCGATACACTCATTTTCTTTACATTTCCACAAAAAGACGCTTTCAACATTTTGCATTTTGTCAATAGAAATGGGGAGCAGAATATGATATATTTAAGTCAGAAAAAGAAAGGAAGGTACAGTCCAATGAGAAACTAAACAAAGCTTTTAAATGAATCTTAAAAAAGAGTTTAACCTTTATTCCAAACAGGAATCGGAGGTATATAAACGAAACAAACACGGCGGTGTAACGCTTAACATAGACAATAAGGTTTGGAACAGATAAGGTTATCATTTAAAAGCAAAAATCCAATCGCCTTTTTAAATCGGACAAACAAAAGAACATCAGGGTTTTCCGACTTATAGGAAAGAAAAAGTTAAGTGTTAAGACAGTTTGATAAGAACTTAAAAGGGCAGACTGAGAAAGAGAGGTTAACCATATGCTCGATATCAAAATAGAAGAGGAATGACCATCGATTACAGAAAACGGTAGTCGGTGGTCATTCCTTTTTTGTGCATATTTTTCTCTTGTGCCGATTGACTAAGTGCCTTGTTTGTGGTATAATTTGTAAGGTTATAAGAGAAAATAGGCTTGTTTGATATAAGAAAAGAGAATTGTAATGGAAGAAATTTTTTCACGCACCGAGGCAATGCTCGGAAAGAGTGCGCTTGAAAAACTGAAAAATTCAACCGTTGCCGTCTTTGGATTGGGCGGCGTGGGCGGTGCAGCGCTCGAAGCTCTTGCAAGGGGCGGAGTGGGGCATCTTGTCATTGTCGACTCCGACACCATAAGCCCTTCAAACATCAACCGTCAGCTTCTCGCCCTCACCTCAAATGTTGGCATGCCAAAGGTTTTGGCGGCAAAGTCGCGCATCGGAGACATTTCCCCGTCTTGTGAGGTCAGCTCAAAGCAGTGCTTTTTTCTTCCCGAAAACTCTCACGAATTCGATTTTTCTCTGTTTGACTATGTTGTCGACGCAGTCGACACCGTCTGTGCCAAGCTGGAAATAATAAAAAAAGCCAAAGAGGCAAATGTTCCCGTCATATCGTGCATGGGCACAGGCAACAAGCTCGACCCGTCAGCCTTCCGTGTGACAGACATCAAAAACACAAAGGTGTGTCCTCTGGCAAGGGTAATGCGCCAAGAGCTCAAAAAGAGAGGCATAGAAGGAGTCAAATGTGTCTGGTCCGAAGAGCAGCCTCAAAGCTTTGGCAAAGAAAATGAACTAAACGAATTTTCCTCAAGACCTGTTCCTGCCTCGGTATCGTTTGTGCCTCCCGTTGCAGGCTACATTATGGCAGGAGAGGTTATAAAAGACTTAACAGGCTTTTCACATAAATAAAGAAGGTGTATTTTTACTATGCAGATTTATGCAGACAACGCAGCAACCACAAAAATGAGCAAAAAGGCAAAAGAAACTCTCTTTTTGCACATAGATTCAACCTATGGAAATCCCTCAAGCCTTCACACAATAGGTCAGGAGGCAAAAGAGGCACTCGATGAGGCAAGGGCAGACATTGCATCCGTTCTCGGCTGTGAGGCAAGAGAAATCTACTTCACCTCAGGCGGCTCCGAGGCCGACAATCAGGCAATAATGTCGGCAGCAAAAAACGGTGCCAAAAAAGACAAAAAACACATCATCTCCACTGCCTTTGAGCATCACGCAGTGCTCCACACATTAAAAAAACTCGAAAAAGAGGGCTATGAAGTCACTCTTCTCCCCGTTGGAGATAAGGGCATAGTGTCACCCGAGGATGTGAAAGCGGCAATCCGCCCCGACACCTGCCTTGTGACCGTCATGTATGCCAACAACGAAATCGGCACCATTCAGCCCATCTCTGAGATCGGCGACATCTGCCATGAGGCAGGAGTGGTTTTCCACACCGATGCTGTTCAGGCGGCAGGACATTTAAAGATAGATGTAAAAGAGCAAAACATAGACATGCTCTCCATCTCGGCTCACAAATTCCACGGGCCAAAGGGTGTGGGCGTGCTTTATTCCAGAAAGGGCATCATCCTTTCCAATCTCATAGAAGGCGGCGCTCAGGAGCGCGGCAAAAGAGGCGGCACAGAGAATCTGCCCTCCATCATGGCTATGGCGGCAGCTCTCAGGGAAGCTTCTGAAAAGATAGACCAAAACAGCGCAAAGCTCACTAAAATGAGAGACCGTCTCATAGAAGGGCTTGCCCAGATACCCCATTCTGTCTTAAACGGTGACAAGGCTCACCGTCTCCCTTCAAATGTCAACATGTGCTTTGAAGGCATAGAGGGCGAGTCACTTCTTCTTATGCTCGACATGTATGGCATCTGTGCTTCATCGGGCTCTGCATGCACCTCGGGTTCGCTTGATCCGAGCCATGTGCTCCTTGCAATAGGCAGACCTCACGAAATAGCTCACGGTTCATTAAGACTCTCCCTTTCGGAATACAACACCGAAGAAGAGGTTGAAGAAATCATAAAAATCACAAAAGATGTTGTAGCATATCTCAGAAACATGTCTCCCGTTTGGAGAGACCTCGAGGAAGGACGGAAAAATCATGTTATATAGTGAAAAGGTTATGGACCATTTCAAAAATCCCCGCAATGTCGGCCACATCGAAAATGCCGATGGTGTAGGCGAGGTGGGCAATGTAAAATGCGGCGATATAATGAAGATATATCTTAAGGTGGAGGATAACATCATCACCGATGTCAAGTTCGAAACCTTTGGATGCGGCTCTGCCATTGCATCAAGCTCCATGGCAACCGAAATGATTAAAGGCAAGAGCATAGACGATGCACTCGAGCTCACCAACAGAGCAGTTGTTGAAGCTCTCGACGGTCTTCCTCCTGCAAAGGTTCACTGCTCGGTGCTTGCCGAAGAAGCAGTGAAAAAAGCAGTTAAAGACTACTATGACAGAAACGGTATAGAATATGACAAGTCGCTTTTCCCTGACTGTGGTAATTGTGAGCATTGTCACGGATAAAAAGGTGCTGTAAAAAAAGTTCAGACCGGAAAAAGGTGAAAAAACTAATTGCCATGTAAAAACAGCTCGAAAACACATATATACCATAGGTTGAAAAAGGTCTTTTACAGACCTTTTCCTTTTATCTGTTCACCTTTTTGCTCTAATCAAACTTCAGCCGTCAACTTCAGTGACTCAGCTTCGCACCGACAGATGGTGCTTGCTTCGTCAGAAGTTTTGGCATACGAGGTTTCATTGTTTCATCTTCGCACTTTGTGCTTGATTTAACAGAAACCTCAGCAACCACTCGCAGTACCTTTGTACAGCTTCGGGTATCCCTTGCAAGCAAAGCTTGCTTCGGTTCAGTTCGGTTATTCTGCATCTTTTTTTGCACCCCTTTTTTGTACTCTTTTTAAAAAACCAAATTCTCTAAAGGATTAAAGAAGAATGAGAGAACTTTCCAAAGAAGTTTTAATTGAAAGAAGCATAATAAAAAAATTCAGAAAACAAATCTGGGCACCGTTTATCGAGGCAGTCAAGAGATACAACCTCATCGAAGAGGGTGACAGGATAGCTGTGTGCATTTCGGGCGGCAAAGACTCATTTCTCCT
>JAZNBF010000025.1:0-16963 GCA_045586905.1 Clostridia bacterium | reverse complement strand
GAGAGCAGGAATCATATCTTCAATTTTCATACGTGTTGCTGCCTGAGACTGGTGAGCATCACGAAGAATAGTGTCGGTAATATATAATTTAGACATATTGTACCTCCATTAAATTTTGTTTTCTTATTTTGCAAGCATTGCAATAAGAGCGCCGGCAGCAATTGCAGAGCCGATTACGCCTGCAACGTTGGGGCCCATAGCGTGCATAAGGAGGAAGTTGGAAGGATTCTCATCCTGACCAACCTTCTGAGAAACACGGGCTGCCATAGGAACAGCCGACACGCCTGCAGAACCGATAAGAGGATTGATTTTGTTCTTTAAAAACAGGTTCATAAACTTTGCAAGGAGCACACCGCATGCAGTAGCCACGCCAAATGCAACCACACCCATAACAATAATCTTTATTGTACCGAGGCTTAAGAAGGTTTCGGCAGTAGCAGTAGCACCAACAGAAATGCCAAGGAATACGGTAACGATGTTCATAAGTTCGTTCTGAACTGTTTTAGAAAGTCTTTCACACACGCCGCTTTCCTTGAGAAGGTTACCAAGCATAAGGCATCCAACGAGAGGAGTAGCAGAAGGCACGAGGAAAGCAACAAAGATTGTAACAACGATAGGGAAGAGGATTTTCTCTGTCTGAGAAACCACTCTGAGAGCTTTCATTTCTATCTGGCGTTCTTCCTTTGTTGTGAGAAGCTTCATAATAGGTGGCTGAATAACAGGAACGAGAGCCATATATGAATATGCGGCAACTGCGATAGGTCCTAAAAGATGAGGAGCAAGCACAGATGTTACAAAGATAGCTGTCGGGCCGTCGGCACCGCCGATGATGCCGATAGAACCTGCTTCCTGAGGTGTGAAGCCGAGATAATATGCACCAAGGTATGTTGCAAAAATACCAACCTGTGCAGCAGCACCTAGGAGAAGACTTTTGGGGTTAGCAATAAGGGGACCGAAGTCGGTCATGGCACCGATACCTATGAAGATAAGGCAGGGGTAAATGCCAAGCTTAACACCAAGATATAAAATGTCGATAAGACCTATGCTTATTGCATTTGTCGCACCAAAGTAGTCCCAGTGAACATGTCCGCCACTGAAAAGCTCTTCATGAAATACTTCTGCACCTAAAAGGTTTGTAAGAAGCATACCAAAAGCTATGGGCAAAAGAAGAAGCGGTTCAAACTGCTTAACAATAGCAAGATAGAGAAGCAAGCATGCAACAGCTATCATAATAAGCGCTTTCCAGTTGGTGAGTGAGAAGCCTGTCTGCTTTAAGAAGTTGATAACAGCATCAAGCTTGCTTGTCTGGGCTGCACTAAGCACATCCTCTGTCTGAAATTCAACGAAAGCATCAGACGAATAGGGGATATTGGCAAGAGTTGTGTTTTTGTATAAACCTGAAAATGTGAGATTGGGGTTTTGGCCATTTTCAGTTTTTGCCAGGACATTGAATTCATATTCTTTTTCTCTGCCTGCGCCAAGCTCAAAAACAGATCCTTCCTGAGGGAGCACTTCACCTTGTGCACTTACAAAAACATTATTTGAGTCATTAAAGGATAAAACAAATTCACCGCTTATGGTTTCAAGCTCACGGTTTGCGATGGTAATGGTTAATTTGCCTTCGGTTTCGTCAAAGTTTGATGATTTGACAAACACGGCAGGAGCCTTTTGCTCAGCATCTGCATCTGCAAAGGCAAGAGATGTGCCAAGACAGAATGTGAGCATAACTATGAGCAAAATGGCGGAAATAATTTTTCTTTTCATTTTGATTTCCTCCGATAGATTTTTGCGTTACAAAAAATTATTTTATTGTGCAAAGAGCTTCGCCTGTGGCAACGCTTGCACCTTTTTGCACACTAACGGAGGTTACGGTACCGTCAAAAGCTGACACGATTTCGTTTTCCATTTTCATAGCTTCGAGAATGAAGAGCACGTCGCCTTTTTTAACAGCATCGCCGGCATTAACATTAACTGAAAGGATAGTACCCTGCATAGGAGCAGATACCACTTCGCCTTCACCTGTTGCTGCGGGAGCAGCCTGAGGAGCAGGAGCTGCTGCGGGTGCGGGAGCTGCCTGAGGAGCAGGAGCTGCTTTTGCTGCTTTAGCTTCTTCTTCGCTCATGAGTTCAATACCAATAACATATTCTGTTCCGTTCACATTAACTTTGTAGTTTTTCATAACAAATTACCTCTCTTAATTTTTTGATAGTTTTACGCTCTTTTGAATGATACAACTTTGATGTTTTTTACATCTGTGCCGCATTCTTCGGCAATTACTGCGCAAATGGCAGCAACAATCTCCTGCTTGTTGGCTATAGGAGCGACTGACGCAGAAACCGGTTTTGCATCAGTAGATTTTTTCTCTTCGGATTTTTTGGGCATAGATGAGCATAAAGCACTTGTAATTTTACAAAGCAATATGATACATATAAGTCCTAAAAAGACTGTTCCCACACCGAGCACACATACAAATAAATTAGACACTTCGCTACCTCCTTCCAGGACATTTTTTTAATATTTCACAACATTGTTACACAACAATGTCAATCCTAAGCCTTATTTCTTATATTCTACACAACTCCTTTTATTCCTCTTTTTTTTCCAAATTTTTCAAAAATTTTTTTCAAAAGCTTTTCTAATCCATTTTTTCATTATATATTCTTTCGAAAAAACACAAAAATTATAATAAAAAAGCTTTCTCCCGTCATAAAAAGAGAAAGCTTTTTTTATAGCACATTTTCTGCAAAAGGTACATTTTCTACTTCAAAGGTTTTACCGTTAAGGTAGAAAAGCTCGTTTTTGTTTTTAAAATCAAAGGTAAGCTTATACGAATAAAGCGCCTGATGTTTCATGCCCACTTTTTTGTTGAATTCATTGGTGCCATATTTCCCGTCACCTGCCAGGTGGTGCCCGATTGATGCCATATGCGCCCTTATCTGATGAGTTCTGCCCGTGAGGAGCTCCACTTCAAGAAGCGATGTCAGATGGCCTTCTTTAAGCACTTTGTAGTGTGTTATGGCAGTTTTGCCGCCATCTACCGGACGGTCGTGCACATAAACTCTGTTTTGCTGTTCGTTTTTTACCATGTACGACTTAAGAGTTTTTTCTTTCTCTTCAAAGTGCCCTCTTGCAAGACACAGATAATATTTTCTTATTTCCCTGTTTTTGATTATCTCATTCATGGTGCGCAGTGCCATAGCATTTTTTGCGGCTATAACAATTCCGCTGGTGTTTTTGTCTATGCGGTTGCAAAGAGAGGGAACAAATGAATTTTCCTCTTCGGGCTTGTATTCGCCTTTTTGATAAAGATATGCTTTTATATGGTTAATGAGAGTGTTTGTTTTTTCTTTTTCGTCATCATGAACGCTTACGCCGGCATCCTTATCCACCAGCATAATGTTTTCATCTTCATACACAATTCTGATTTGCGGATTGATTTTCTTAAACGCATCTTCTCCGCTGCCTTTTTCTGTCTCAAAGAATTCATCATTGATGTAAAGCTCAAGCACATCGCCCTCTGTGAGAATGTACTTTTCTTCGCTTTTTTTACCATTAACCTTTATTCTTTTTTTCCTGATGCCCTTGTAGACCATAGAGGCGGGAATGGACGAGAAAAACTTAAAAAGAAATTTGTCAAGTCTTTGTCCGGCATCGTTTTTACCTATAATAACCTTTTTCATCTATGCCTCCGATAAAACCGTTGCTTTTGAAAAATCAAAACTCGGATTGAGTGCCATTTCTGCCTCAAAGAGCATATCCTCTTCACCTTCCTCGCCATACACTGCGCGAAGAATATTTGGCACATCATCTATGTTGTCTTCGCCTGCTCCATATCCTATTTTAATGATGCTTCCCGTGTGGCTCACCTTTGGCGATATGCCAAGGCACACACACATTGCCGCCCAACCTTGTGAAAAAGATGGAGCACAGACAGGAGATGAAACGGGGGAAATACCATGCTTTTTAAAGATATATATCGCATTTGAAACCTTCTGCGACATAGCAGGTGAGCTGAATTCAGCCGACGGAACAATCACCTCTGGCACATATACTGTGCCAACGCCGAGTGAGGAAATTGTTTCAAAAATGTATGCAACAAAAACAAGCGAGTCGAAAGCAGCTTTTGACTCAAACAATGCATCAGACGGGTCCATGCTTATTGCTTCGGCATCTATGGTGATATACTCTTTAAGTTTTTCTTTTGTTTTTTCATTTGTGTCAAGCTTTTCGCACAGGTTCATAAGGTCATGGGTTTTGACATGTGTGCTTTGAGCCTGATAATCAAGCTGCAAAAATTCAGCCTCCATGCCGCATCTTTTCTCCTCGCGCGCAGTCACACTTGCGCCCTCAAAGATGGCACAGAGCCTTTCGAGCCTGTCTTTGTTTTTAGTCATGTCATATAGCGCACTTGCGAGCATGCAAGGCGAAATATAAGCAAAAGAGTCCAGAAAAAGATATTTCATCAGAGCTTCGCCTCAACTCTTGAAAGTGATGCATTAACCTCAGAGAGCTTAACTGTCGAAAGATATTTTTCGGGGCAGCCTGCAGCTCTCTGATAATAGGTGAAAGCACCTTCGTAGTCGCCTTTTTGCTCAAGCACCTTGCCATAGTTGTAAAAAGCTTCAATAAAGCCTGGCTCGGTGTCGGCAAAAAGTGATGCATAAATTTCTTCTGCCTTGTCTATGTCGCCCTTCTTTATATATACAAGACCGAGATTGTCTCTGATTGATGCGTCAGATGAGTTGAAGTCAAGTGCCTCAAGACAAAATTCTTCGGCGCGCTCGAGCTGATTGTTCAATATATAGAATGTGCCCAGAGTGCCATAATGCACAGTGGAACGATAACCTTTTGCATACACCTCTTCCATCTTTTCAATGGCACCTTTGAGGTTGTTTTTCTTCCATAGTACAATTGCCATATTGAGGTCGGCTGCAAGAAGATTCTGCTCTGTGAGCTTTTCCTTTTTCTGAAGCACCACGGAGGTGATAAGTCTTTCGGCTTTGTCGAGGTGACCGTCACGGAGGAGAAGATATGCATAAATGAGCGACTGCTGAGCCGACATCTTGCCCGTTTCATAAGCTTTTTCGAGCCATTTGAAGCCTGCGTCGTGATCGGAAAAATATTTTCGCCTGCCAATGATGGTGTATATTTGTGCTTTGTAGCATAAGAAGAAAGCAACTCCGACAAGCACAAACACTCCAAGTCCCATGCTAAGACCGTAATACTTGACGGTTTTCGACACCAAAACATATGGTATAACTATCCATAGTATAACAGTCAGAATTTTATTGATTGCTTTTTTCATAAAACTTGTCTCCTTTTATTTGTACCAGAATTTAGAATCAAGGCTTCTGTATCTTATCGCCTCGGCTATGTGGGCACTTGTTATGTCGGCTGCGCCTTCAAGGTCGGCAATTGTGCGCGACACTTTAAGTATTCTCGAATGAGCCCTTGCCGAAAGCCCGAGACGGTTAAAAACTTCCCTCAGAAGACTTTGGCTTGATTCATCTATCGGGCAGAACTCTTCTATTGCACCGGCTGAAAGTTGAGCGTTTGAATATATGCCCATGCCCTTGTATCTTTCAAGTTGTATCTGTCTTGCTTTTTCCACTCTTTCTCTTATAATAGCAGAGGTTTCACCGTCGCCTTTTGAAGAGAGGTCGTCGTATTTTACCGATGCAACCTGTATTTGTATGTCAAATCGGTCGAGCATAGGACCCGATATTTTGCCAATGTATTTTTGTATGGAAAGGGGAGTGCAGTTGCACTCGCGTGAGTCGTCACCAAAATATCCGCACCCGCAGGGGTTCATGCTTGCAATGAGCATTGAGCTCGACGGGAAAGTGGCACTTCCCGACACTCTCGACACAGTGAGACACCCGTCCTCAAGAGGCTGACGCATTGCTTCTATGGTGTCTTTTTTGAACTCGGGAAATTCATCTAAAAAGAGGACTCCTCTGTGAGCCAGGCTGATTTCGCCGGGCTTTGGCACAGTGCCTCCGCCCGTTATGCTCACACCCGACACCGAATGGTGAGGAGAGCGGAACGGTCTTTGGGTTATGAGGGGAATGTTTGCACCGAGCTTGCCTGCAATGGAATATATCTTGGTAACCTCAAGTGCTTCTTCAAAAGAAAGTGCGGGGAGTATTGATGGCAGTCTTTTGGCAAGCATGGTCTTGCCCGAACCGGGAGAGCCTATCATGAGGCAGTTGTGCGCACCTGCTGCTGCCACCTCAAGAGCTCTTTTGGCACTTTCCTGACCTTTGACATCGGCAAAGTCAAGATCAAAATCGCCCTTCGAGGCAAAAAAGCTTTCGGGATCCACCATCACGCGCTCCATCATCTGCGAACCGTTTAAGTGTGCGGCAACCTCTGCAAGAGATGATGCACCGTATACCTCACAGTCCACCACAACTGCTGCCTCGGAGGCATTGTCTTTTGGCACAATGATTTTTGTGATGCCTTTTTCTCTTGCCTCGAGTGTCATGGGGAGCACACCCTGCGCACTTCTCACCGAGCCATCAAGTGCAAGCTCGCCTATTATCATATATTCGCCTATGCTTTGTGATGTAAGCTGACCCGATGCACAAAGTATGGCAAGGCTTATCGGAAGGTCGAGATAGGCACCATTCTTTTTGGTGCTTGCAGGAGCAAGATTTATAACAAGCTTTTTCTGAGGAATGGCAAAGCCGGAGTTTTTCATGGCGGCCTTGACTCTTTCCTTCGATTCTTTAACTGCTGTATCGGCAAGACCGACAATTTCTATCGATGGCAACGCCGAAAACATGTCGGCCTCAACAGTTACAATATATCCGTCAAGACCAAACACAGCGCCCGAGTTGATTTTAGATACCATAATTGGCACATCCTCTTTCTTTTGTTGAAAACATATATATCAATGATAACATAAAACAAAATAAAATTCCATACATATTTAATTATTTGCATATAAAAATTTTGTTTATCCCATAAAACTTGGAGCATATTTGACATTGAAAAAAGAAATCTGATATGATATAATGATTTCATCGTAGATAAAATCAATGAATTGCTGATCGCATGAGTTGAAATCTGTGATTTCATGAATTGAGCCTTGCGGCTCATGAATTGCACTTCGTGCATTATATAGGCAATTCAATTCTTGGAGCGAAGCGAGAAATCATGGCTTTAGCCAATTCATGACAACGGGAGTTGTCAATTCATTAAAAACGGGGAGTATCTTTCCTATCACCCAATTATATGATTAACATATATACGATAAACGTTTAAAAATCTGAGGAGATGTTACTATGATTAATTATGCCCACAGAGGCGCAAGTGAATATGCACCCGAAAACACTTTGTCTTCTTTTTATCTCGGACTCCTTCAGGGAGCAAATGGCATCGAGACCGATGTTCAGAGAACAAAAGACGGTGTTTTGGTTTTGTTCCACGATGACACAGTAAACAGAGTGTCCGACGGTGAAGGCAGAGTGGCAGATTTTACTCTGGAAGAGATAAAGAATTTAAAAATATACGGTAACTCCACCTGCGGCTTCTATGACAGGGTAGTAACTCTCAGAGAATTTCTTGAAGGTTTTTCAGGCTATGACATCAGCTTTGCAATTGAGCTTAAGGGTGAGGGCGTAGAGGAAGATACCCTTGCCATGATACAGGAATTTGGCATAATGGATAAAACAACCTTTACAAGCTTTAAATTTGACTATATCAAAAAAATCAAAGAGCTCGAACCGTCTGCACGCGTTGGACTTCTCACAAGTAAAACCGATGACGAAACAATCGAAAGCCTTATCTCTATCGGTGCCGAGGAATACTGCCCTCAGGCAAGTCCCCTTACCGAAGAATTCATGCAAACACTCAGAGAAAAAGGCTTTGGTGTAAGAGCATGGGGCCTTAGCAGCATAGAGCTTATGAAGAAAATGTGCAAGCTCGGAGTTGACGGAATGACAGTAAATTTCCCCGACAGGCTCACCGAGTATCTGAATGTCAGATGAATAATCTGATTTTGTAAAATTTTGCGAAAGAAGGACTTTTAAGTGAGTAGCACTGCTATGTTTTTCATAATTTTAACAGGCATACTTATTCTTGTATATGCCATAGACTCTCTTGCAAATCTCAATAAATATCTGGCACAGAGAAACTACATAAAAGCCGAAATGAACAGGAGTCGTTCGCAAAAAGAATATGAACACTGGAAAAAACGTCTGATAAGACTGCGGCTCAGGCAGATTCCCATAATAGGATTATTCATAAAATAACAAAAAGACAGCCCTTGCCGAGTGTCCTTTAAAACACTCGGCAAAGACTGTCTTTTTTTGCGAAATCTTAATTTACAGTTCTGTTGTTTTTAGTATGTCCGATGGAGTGAGACCGGTTTCTTTTTTCATAAATGAAGAAAAATAGTTGATTGTGTTAAATCCGCATTTATCCGAAACCTCTCCGACCGTGTAGTAGCCCGACAAAAGAAGCTCTCGGGCATAGTTTACCTTCAAAGCTTTTATATAGTCAATGGGAGTGAGCGAAAAGTTTTTCACAAAGAGCTTTCTGAAATAGGTGTCACTCATCCCGCACATTTTTGCAAGAAAGTCAACCGTGAGACCGTCTTCGGTGAAATGGTCGTGTATGTATTCCACCGCCTCCAGTATGCTGTCGTGCATTTTGGAGATTTTTGTTTCGGCAATCTCTCTTTCGATTTTGGTCAAAATCTTATAAATAACAGATTTGCACTCGTGTTCGTAGCCAAACTGTTTTTTTGCCCAGACGGTATACAGTTCGGTAAATTTTCTTTCAAAATAGTTGGAGCTTTCGGGAGTGAATTTTCTTATTTCTCTTGGGAGAGGGTTTTGTGATGAAAAGTGAACAACAAACACCTCTTCATCGGATGCTTTAAGAGTATATTCATAAAAAGCGGGCACAAAAAGGATTTCTCCTGTCTGAGCAGTGATTACGCCATCTTTGCCGGTGAAAAATTCGGCATTGCCCTTTTTTCTGAACGAAAGTGCATGATAGGGGCGCAGGTCGGATTTTGCATCGGTATTGTCCCAGGAAAGATTAAGTATAGAAAGGATTTCAAACGATATTTCGGTGTTATCCAAAAACATAAAAATCACCCCAAAAAAATTATATTGTTTTTTTTCAGCTTTGTCAAGCTAAAACAGTTCGGAAAATTGTAAATTTTGTTCTGAAAATAATCTTGTCTGTATAAGCCTTTTAATGTATTATAAAGGTAACAAATCATATTTAGGAGATGATAAAATGTCTATTAAACACACAGCAGTAAGTTATTATGGTTTCAACTATGTAGAACACGCAGAAAAAGATTTCATCGAAATGAAGGAACACGGATGCGACACCGTAATCCTTGCAATCACCGAATTCGACATGGATTTCTGGTTCCCCAACATAAACGAAATCGTAAAAACAGCTCACAAGGTAGGCCTTCGTGTTATTGCCGACACCTGGGGTATCGGTAAATATTTCGGCGGTGAACAGGTGAGCCTTTTCCTTCAGAACAACATCCACCACCGTCAGGTAAGTGCCTACACAGGCGAAGTGTTAAACGCTGCCTGCTTCAACACAAATTCCTTCAGAGACTATTTCAAAGGTCTTTGCTTAAAGCTTGCCTAAAACACAGAGGTTGACGGTTTCTTCTGGGATGAACCCCACTATGCATACCCTAAGTCTTATGCATCCATCACAGGTGGCGCAGGCGATGACTGGGCTTGCCGTTGCCCCGAATGTATGAAAAAATTTGAAGAATACTATGGCTATGAAATGCCCAAGTTCATGAACGACGATGTTAAGCAGTTCCGTTGGAGAGAAGCTCTCTACACACTTTCCGACACCTCAAAAGCACTCAAAGAATATAACCCCAACTTAGAGATCACATGCTGTGTTCACGCAACACTCAATTCCTACTATGTGACAGAGCTCCGTGGTTATGACAACTGGGATATGGTTGCATCCTGCCCATATTTCGACGTATTCTCCACCACCATCATCAACTGGTCTCTCCCCGAGAGTTTCTTCCGTGAAATCACCGAAAGAACAGTTGCCATGGCTAAAAAATATGGCAAGCAGTCTGAAAGATGGCTCATGGGCTACAACAAACGCCCCGATGATTTCGCTCAGATAGATAAAGTTGTCGACATGTATGAAGAACTCGGTGTAGACCGTCTTGCCACATGGACCTATCGTGGTGGCTATGGCACATCAGTTGCAGCCAAAGATCCTATCGAGCTCTGGGACAACATCGGCAGAAACTACAATAGGGTACTCAAAAAATGATTGCACTGAAGTTTGCAAAAGAGATAAGCAAAATATTTGAGCGCATATCTGACGAGCAGTCAGAAAACATAATAAAAGCATCAGAAATTGTCAGAGACACCATAAGAAAAGGCGGCCTCATCTTCACCTTTGGTTGTGGTCATTCACACCTTGTGGCTCTCGACAGCTTCTACCGTGCAGGTGGCCTTGCCAATGTGAGCGCAGTACTCGATACCGACCTCATGCTTCACAACGGTGCCGCCAAATCGAGTGCTATGGAAAGAATGGCAGAGATTTCGCCTGAAGTTTTCAAAAGATATAACATCGGCAAAAACGATTGCATCTTTATTATATCTTCCTCGGGCATCAACGGTGTTCCCGTCGAGATGGCACTCTGTGCCAAAGAGGCAGGGGTGCGCTCTGTTGCCATAACATCTATGGACTATGCCGGGGACAAATCCCGTCACAAAAGTGGCATGCACCTTTATGAAGCTGCCGATATGTACATAGACTGCTGCGTTCCCCACGGTGATGCAGTGATAGACATCGGCGGCAAAAAAATGGGCAGTGTTTCAACAGTTGCAGGCACATTCATTCTGCAGTCGGTGCTCATGGAAGCAAGCGAGATGTGTGCCAGAGACGGAATTGATCTTCCCGTCTACCTCAGCGGCAACATAGAGGGAGGCAGTGAGCACAACAAAGCGCTCATCGACGAATACCTCCCGAGAGTAAAACATCTTTAAGCAGGTGATACTGTGTCAAAAATTGCAATCATAGGCATATGCGGCAATTCGGTTTTCATGGAAACAGACCATTTCCACCAAAAAGGAGAAACCGTTGTTGCCAAAAGCTGCAATTGTGAATATGGCGGCAAAGGCTTCAATCAGGCAGTGGCGGCAGCCCGCATGGGCGCCGAGGTTGCCTTTCTCGGAGCAGTTGGAAACGATGAACATGGCAAAGGCTGCGAAAAGGTGCTCACAGACGAAGGCATAAAGTCATGCCTTGTGTTTAAAGACGCCTCCACTGCCTCGGCATTCATCCTCACCGACAAACATGGTGAAAATCAGGTCACGGTATATCGTGGCGCCAGGCTTTCGGAAGATGATGTTCATGCCTTTGAAAATGAAATAAAGACCTGTGATATTTTACTTCTTCAGAACGAAGTGAGAGAAGAAGTAAATATCACTGCCATATCTCTTGCACACAAATACAACAAAAAAGTCATTTTAAATCCGGCCCCTGCAAGAAAGCTTAGCGGCGATATGTATAAAAATGTATATCTTGTCACACCAAATGAGCAGGAATCGCTTGAGATTGATCTCGATGCCTTCCCTCACCACATAATCACCAAAGGCAGTGAAGGCTGCGAGATTGACGGAGAGATTAAAGTGCCCTCTCTTAATGTAAATGCCATCGATACCACCGGTGCCGGCGACACATTCAATGGCGTTTTGGCAGTGTGTCTTGCAGATGGCATGAGCCTTTTGGATGCTTCAAAATATGCAAGCGCCGCATCGGGACTCAGCGTCACCAGAAAAATGGTGCTCGGCTCAATACCATACAAAAATGAAATAGAGGAGATAGTAAAATGTTAAACGATTTCGGCTACTATAAAGCAATAATCGAAAATCTTGAAAAAATAAACGAAACTCAGGAAGAAAACATCAAAAAAGCTGCCGACCTCATGAGTGATGCCATAAAGAACGACAGACTCATCAATGTATATGGCGGCGGCGGACACACCACACTCCCCGTTGGTGAAATGTTCTTCAGAGCAGGCGGACTTTCCTGCATAAATCCTATCATGGAAACAGGTCTTTCTGTTTTCAATCAGGCTCTCAAATATCTTGAGCTTGAAAGAACTGTCAACTATGGCAGTGCCATTGTAAAATATTATGACCTCAAAAAAGATGATGTCCTCATCATTTTCCACAACATCGGCATCAACCCCGCAACCATCGATGCTGCTATGGAAGCAAAGAAAAACGGTGTAAAAATCATCGCTGTGTCATCTAAGGCATGGCAGGAAGAAATGCCCCAGGATCACTTCATCCGTCATCCCAACAAGACAAACCTCAACGACTATGCCGATGTTTGCATAGAAGATTTCAACCCCGTTGGCGATGCAGTTGTAAATGTGCCCGGTCTCGACACACCCATTGCCCCTGTTTCAAACATAGCCGATTTCTACATAGCTCATCTTTTAGAGATTGAAACAGTACGTCAGTGCATCGAAAAAGGCATAACACCACCTGTGTGGTCCAGTGCAAACACACCCGGCGGCGACGAGAAAAATGCTGCATATCTTGAAAAATACAGACCAAGAATTAAAATGCTATAAGGAGGGACTTACCTTGAAAAAAGGACTTGAATTTTTACTTGACAAATATGATGTAAACAAAAAAGTTGAAATTGTAAACAATCGCGAAGCAATCGTAGACGGTGTAAAATGCACCCTTCTCCCCTGGAGACAGGAAAGAAGAATCATGGAGCTTGCCAACCTCAGCCAGAATAAAGCAGCAAGTGGCGGCATACAGGGCGTAAGTGTAATGAGAACCGGCCACATCACCACAAAAGAAAATGATCTTATGGATCTTGTGGTAAAAGAACTCGACATCTGCGAATATGTCATCGGCAAAAAAGCAAAAGAAATTTTTGCAGTAGGCGACACCAAAAATGTTATAAACATCATCATGAAGCTTGAAAATGATGTCATCTGCACGCTCGAGCTTTCTGCAACCTTAGCCAAAGGCAACAAAGACATCGACAAGCACGAAATTATTGCCCAGAAGGGCGTTGCCTGTGACCGTCTTGTTGACAGCCAGACACCAAACAGCTCAATTTATGCATTCTTAGATGATGAAAACATCGAATATCAGGATGTGGATGCAGAACTCTACGGTTTGTCAATCGACGAGGTTTCCATTGTAAGACAGTGCTTTGACATGGCACAAAAAGGCTATAACCTCAACGATCAGGTTAAGCATCTCGAAGATCTTAAACAGGCTGTTATCACATCTTTAAAAGATGCTGTTAATGTGATACTATAAGGAGGAATAGATATGAAACCGATTAAAATAGCAATGATGTCTATGACTCATGGACACACAAGAAAATATTATCAGACTTTAAAAGACAATCCGAAGCTTGACTGGGTTGCAGTATCCACAGCAAACGATGAAGTAAAGAAAATCTTTCTCGACAGCGTATCGGGCATTCCCTGCTATGACAGTGAACTCGAGATGCTCGATGCACATCCCGAAATCGAAGCAGTGGTACTTGCGAGTGAAAACTCCGACCATCTCCGTCAGGTAAAGCTTTGTGCCGAAAGAGGCATTCACATTCTTTCCATGAAAATCCCCAGCTTCGACATGGACGAATATGAAGAAATGGTTAAAATCACAAAAGAAGCAGGCATTGTTTTCCAGATAGAGCTTGAGCTTCACTACAACCCCGTTGTTATGAGAATGAAAGAACTCGTAAACACCAAAAAAGCAGGCGAGCTCTTAGCTTTCAATGCAACCAACATCACACTTTCTCCCGTATGGGCTTTCCCCTGGCAGGGTGTTCCCGAGCTCAGCTATGGCAAAAGAGTTTCCATCAAAGAAGGCGATCCCCGTTTCAGAGGTGGTGCACTTTGCGACCATCCCCACATCTTTGACATGATCAGAGAAGTGACAAACAGTGAATTTGAGATGATTTTTGCTCAGGTTGCTCCCAACATCCGCCCCGACATCGAAGAGGAAGATATGCTCTCAGTTATCGGCAGAATGAAAAACGGAACCATCTTCTCTCTCGATCCCTCATGGTCAAGAATGGAAAGAAGACTCAAGGTTCCCGGTCCCGGTTGGGAGCTCTATCCAAAACGTATGGAAGTTAACATCACACTCAACACCGATAAGGGCGCAGTGCTCACCGATTGCTTCGGTCCCAATGTATACCACAACGGTACACCCGATGATAACTACGTTCTGCAGTACACCTATTTTGACGAATGGATTGGCCTTATTGACGAATTTGTTGATTGCATAAGAAACGGCAAGACACCTTCGATAAATCTTGCAAGACACAAAAACACAATCAAGGCAATGAATGCAGTATATGAAAGCATCGCAACAGGTAAGCCTGTTTTCTTCGAATAATACCTTTTGAGGAGATTTGGGAACTATGATTCAGGAAAAACTTTTAAATTATATTGAAGACAATAAAGAAACTCTTTTCACCATGCTGTCAGACCTTATAAAAATCAACACCGAAAATGACGGAAGCGGGAAAGAGAGCATAAACGAAACACCTCTTTCAGAATATTTAAGAGATGCTTTCAAAGCCTTTGAAATCAGTTCCGAACTGTATTCTCCCGAGGATGTGGAAGGCATACACTCTCACAGAGACTATGCTGAAACAAGAAAGGTTCCCCAAAGACACAACATCACAGCCACAATTAAGGGTACAAAAGGCAAAAAAAGCCTTATGTTTGCAGGCCATCTCGACACTGTGCCTGCAGGTGATGAGTCACTTTGGACTGTGGATGCTTTTAAAGGAATCATAAAAGATGGCAAAATATGGGGCAGAGGGGCTTGTGATGACAAGTACTCTCTTGCCACCATGCTCTTTCTGGCAAAGGCATTTTGCGACCTTGGCATAAAACCCAAAAACAATATCCTTTTCACAGGCTATGTAGATGAAGAATTCGGTGGTGGTAACGGTGCTTTAGCATCTGTTCTCAAATACCCCTGCGATTTGTATGTCAACATGGACTGCAAGGATTTTGAAATATGGAACACAGCATCGGGAGGCCAGAGACTCGCCATAGTCATAAAGCACCCCGAGCCATTGGACAACTGCGAGAAGATAATAGAAGGCCTCTATCTTGCCAAAAAGGAAATCGATAAGTTCGGCACCAAAAGACAGGACGAGCTGAGAGAAAATCCTTTGTATCATGGTTCCTACATTCCCGACACAGCCTTCCGCTATATGCGCATAGAAAGCGGTGTCGAGGTTAACGCCAAAAATGTGGGCGTCATCGACTATGCCTACTACACCGACAAAGATAAAGACTTTGTCAAAACAGAAGAAGACAAAATGCTCAAAAGAATAGAAGAAAAAATCGCACCCCTCGGTCTTGTTATAGACAAGGTCAACTACGGAAGCCGATTTTTCGGCTATGGCGAAATTTCAAAAGACAATGAAAACATTGTACTTTTGCAGGAAAGCGCAAAAGATGTGTCGGGCAGAAAGCTTACCCCCGTTCCTTCCTGCCTTTCCGACTTGTCACTTTTTCTTGCCAATGCCAAAAACAGAGCCTTCAGCTTCGGCATAGGCAGAAGCTTTGCCAAATATGGCGGAGCGCATCTGCCCGATGAATATATAGAATGTGACAAGCTTTTGGAATTTGCAAAAATAGTCGGTACATTTGTGCTGAGATGGGATGAAGAAAATGATTGACATTACTAAACTGCCACATGATTTAAAAGAGTGTTATGAAGATGCAAAAAAAGAATATGCCCAAAAGGGTGCATTCTTTTTAGAAGAAGAATATCTCATAAAAACCAACGAAGAAACGGGAGCCTACCCCAAAATTCTCAGTTTGGTTCTCAGTGATGCAAAGGCAATAAAAAGCGACTCCGACATGGCTTTGTATGCACTCTTTGTTGTACGTGCAATGGAAATGCGAAAAAGCTTTATGGAAAACCTGAGCCTTTTCACCTTCCCCGATAAATATTTCTTTCTTCCCTTTATATGCCTTATTCCATCCATGACAGATACATTAGAGTTTCTCAAATCAAAAAATCTTCCCGACGATGTCATAGAAAACACCATGGGACAGTATCAGGCGTGCGTGTTCATATATGAAGAAAGATTCGACCGTAAAGGTCTTAACAAGCACTATTTCGACTGGCTTCAGCACTATGTAGACTGCGAGATACTAAACATTCAGAGGCTCAGATTCGAAATCTACAAGCTCTCCGATCCCGTCTATGTGCTTGAGCACAAAATCACAAAAGAAAAAGTGCTTCTTTTTGACGGTGGCAAAATGAATGAAAACGGATTGCTTTTCTCTGCTCCACCTGAGTCGGCCGAGCCTTTTGTTGCCACTTTTTCCGAAAATGCAGATAGCTACGAGGGCAATGTCATAAACGCTTTCGGCAGATGCGAAAAGGGCACCAAAACCTTCAAAAAGAGTGAATACTCTCTCAGGTTAAAACCCGGCGACACACTCCTCAGCGTACACATTCCAAATACAGGTGAATTTAACGATGCGATATGCGTGGAAAGCTACAAAAGAGCCTACGAAGTTTTTGAAACATATTTCCCCGAGCTCAATGTAAAAGGTCTTCATTGCCATTCGTGGATGCTTTCTTCTGAACTTTTAGACATCTTAAAAGCTGAGTCAAACATCATAAAATTCAGAGGCAGATACATGTGCTATCCTGCCGAAACAGAGGGCAGGGATGTTTTCAACTTCGTGTTCAAACTCAAATTCAAAACCTTTGAAGACATGGCAGAAGATACTTCTCTTCAGAGAGCAATTAAGAAAGTATATCTTTCGGGAAATTACATCTATGAATATGGCGGCTTAATATTAAAAGACACTCAAAATTAAAATGTATGTTTTGTAAGCACAGTCTGCTTATAAAATGTAAGTATAATATCGTAACAAAAAGAAATCTGCAAATTTTTGCAGATTTCTTTTTTT
>JAZNBF010000024.1:0-9399 GCA_045586905.1 Clostridia bacterium | reverse complement strand
CGCACCTAAAACGGGTTCGGATATTAACGCAACTGCTTATATGTATGATTTTTGAAAGGTATCAGAAAAATGAAAGAAACAATCTACACCATCCCCATAAACGAAGCCTTCGATGCACAAAGCTTCTGCCCGTTTTGCTTCATGCACAAAAAACTCGAAGAAGATGCAATTGCCTACACTCTCGGCCCTGCAATGATGGAGGTCGACTTTCGCACCATCACAAACGAAAAAGGCTTTTGCCAAAAGCACATAAGTGAGCTTGGTGCCCAGAGCAAAGCTCTCCCTCTTTCACTTGTTTTCGAGAGCCACCTCACCGAGATTGAAAAGCTTTTCAATGTCGATTTTTCATCTTCCGGTGGTGGACTTTTTTCCAAAAAGGAAGATGTCAAAAAGACCTTTGCCGCATCCATGCAAAAGCTTTCTTCCTCGTGCACGGTGTGCTCCCGCATAGAAAACACCATGTCTCACTACACCAACTCGTTTTTCTACATGCTCAAAAAAGAAAAAGGCTTTTTGGAAAAGGTGCTCTCGTCCGATGGCTTTTGCATGGAGCATTTTGCTCTCCTTTGCACCTCCGCCCTGGATTTCCTTTCCGACAGCGAATATCAAAAGCTCTTTGTGCCCATAATTGAGCTCCAAAAGAAAAGGATGGAAGAGAATCATACTCACATCACAAACTTTTCACAAAGCTTTGACTATCGCAACATCGGCAAAGAAGCCAAATTCCCCAAAGACATTCTCCACAAAACCTCCATGTTTTTAAATGGTGAATTCACTCCAAAGCCTAAAAAACTTGACAACATATAAAAAAAGGATATATGACAAAGACAGTCATATATCCTTTTTAAATCTCAAAATCTTCTTTTTTAAACTTTCCGAAATCAGCTTTTTTCTTTGGCTCATATTTGTATACATCATAAACATACTTTTTGCAAGAGCCCTCGGGGCTTGTTTCAGCATTTTTAATCATACACCAAAGAGTGCCATTTTCTTTGCCTTTAAACATATGACCGCACATCTTGCACGATGGAGTTTGACTGCCTCTTGTCTTCATAATCTCACCTCACATAAATATTATCACGAAATACATAAAAAGTCAAAGTAAATAACTCGATTTTTGTTTAAAAAACAGTTGTAATTTTCTCCGAAAAATTATATAATAATGTTAACATGGATAAAATGGAGGTTAGTATGACCGTTCTATATATTTTTGCCATCATTGTGGCACTGTATCTTATTCCGTTTTTCATTTTTGCATGCATTTGTGTTTCTCAGATAATGGGCAGAGACCCTGCAGCAAGAAACCCTGTCGAAATCTTTTTTCTCTACTCAGGCGTACATGCAGTGGCTCACTATCGCATAGCTCATTTTTTCTATAACATCCGTCTTTATTTCATAGCGCGTGCTATATCTCAGATGGCGCGTTTTTTCACCGGCACCGAAATCCACCCCGGCGCCCGCATCGGCAAAGGTCTTTTTATAGATCATGGCATGGGCATTGTAATCGGTGAAACAACCATCATCGGCAATAATTGCACTCTTTATCAGAATGTCACCCTCGGAGGCACAGGCAAAGACAAAGGCAAGCGTCACCCCACAATAGGTGACAACGTAATGATTGGTTCAGGAGCCAAGGTGCTTGGTCCATTCACCGTGGGCAGCCACTCCAAAATCGCTGCCAATGCTGTTGTCCTTTCCGAAGTTCCCGAGCACAGTACCTGCGTTGGTGTTCCTGCGAGGGTAGTGCGCATCAAAAATCAGAGGGTTGCCGAAGATCTCGACCAGATACATATTCCCGACCCTGTGAGTCAGGAGCTTTGCAGACTTCAACACCAAATTGACGATCTCACCAAAAAACTAGACAAATTGGAGGCAGACAAAAAATGAAACTCTACAATAGCATGACGGGCAAAAAAGAAAAATTTGTTCCCATAGAAGAGGGCAAGGTAAAAATGTATTCTTGCGGGCCCACAGTATATAACTATTTCCACATCGGCAACGCCCGTCCTTTCATAATTTTCGACACCTTAAGAAGATATTTCGAATATCTTGGCTACGAAGTAAGCTTTGTCCAGAACTTTACCGACATCGACGATAAAATGATAAAACGTGCCAACGAAGAGGGCATCACCGTAAAAGAACTTGCAGAGCGCTTCATCGCCGAATATTTTACCGATGCCAAAGGCCTTGGCATTTGTGAGGCAACTGTTCATCCAAGAGCCACAGAAAACATCGATGCAATAATCGAGCTTATCAAATCTCTCGAAGACAAAGGCTTTGCCTACAATGTTGACGGTGATGTATATTTCAGTGTCAAAAAGTTTGGTGAATATGGCAAACTCTCTCATCAGCCTCTCGAAAATCTCGAACTCGGTGCTCGCATAGAGGTTGGCGACAAAAAGAAAGAACCCATGGACTTTGCTCTCTGGAAAGCTCAGAAACCGGGTGAACCTGCATGGGAAAGCCCCTGGGGCATGGGCAGACCGGGATGGCATATAGAATGCTCTGCCATGGCAACAAAATACCTCGGCGAGACCATCGATATCCACTCAGGCGGCAAAGACCTCATCTTCCCTCACCACGAAAACGAAATAGCTCAGAGCGAATGTGCCCATGGCAAAACCTTTGCCAACTACTGGCTCCACAATGGCTATATCAATGTTGACAATCAGAAGATGAGTAAATCTCTCGGCAACTTCTTCACAGTCCGTGATGTAAGTGCCAAGTTCGACTATGTTGTAATAAGATTTTTCATGCTTTCAGCTCACTATCGTAATCCCATCAATTTCAGCGATGAGCTTCTCACTCAGGCACAGACAGGCCTTGAGCGCATAAACACTTGCCTTGACAACATGGACTTCCTCCTCGCAAGTGCTCCCGATGGCGAAAATGCCGAAGCCATCAAAGCTCTCGACTCTTTCAAAGAAGCCTTCATCAAGGCAATGGATGACGATATCAACACAGCCGATGCAGTTTCCACCATCTTTGATATTGTAAAATACTGCAATACCACATTTAATGAAACAACAGAAGCTTCTACACTCTCTTATGCAATATCGCTCACAAAAGAGCTTATGAATGTTCTTGGCATACTCAAAGAAACATCCAAAGATTTTCTCGACTCCGACATCGAGGCTCTTATCGAAGAAAGAAACAACGCAAGAAAAAACAAAGACTTTAACCGTGCCGATGAAATCAGAGACATGCTAAAAGATGCAGGCATCATCTTGGAAGACACCCGTGCCGGCGTAAAGTGGAAAAGGGCATAACATGATAGATTTCGATATCACCCTAACCCCTCGCAGTGTGTCGCCGCTTTCTCTTGCCTACATTGGCGATGCAGTGTATGAACTGTATGTCCGTTCCTATATAATGCACGATGTCAACATGCCGGTAGCTAAGCTCCACAAAGCTTCCACGCAGTATGTAAGTGCCAGGGCTCAAGCAAAGATATATCATAAAATAAAAGACAATCTCACCGAAGAAGAAACCGAGGTCTTTAAGCGCGGTCGCAATGCCCATTCATACACCAGTGCCAAAAACACCGACATAATCGACTATCGCATTTCCACAGGTCTCGAAGCACTCATAGGCTACACCTACATCAAAAAAGATGAAACCCGTCTTCGCGAAATAATATCAATGTGCATCGAATCAGTGCACGATGATGAATAATGATGTTTTTTGAAAATATTAATACACACAAAAGAATTTAATGGAGGTCAAATAAGATGCCAACAAACACACAGCTCGAACTTATTGCCTATAAGATTCGTAAGCATGCCATTGACGGAGTCTACAATGCAGCTTCGGGTCATCCGGGTGGTTCACTTTCAATTTCCGATATCCTTTCGGTGCTCTATTTTTCCGAGATGAATGTAAACCCATCCAATCCTTCCGATCCCGACCGTGATCGTTTTGTTCTCTCAAAAGGTCACTGTGCACCTGCACTTTACGGTGCACTTTGCGAAAAAGGATTTTTCCCAAAAGAAGACATAAAAACTCTCAGAAAAGTCGACAGCTATCTTCAGGGCCATCCCGACATGAAAGGTGTTCCCGGTGTTGATATGTCCACAGGCTCTCTCGGTCAGGGCATATGCGCAGCCAACGGTATGGCACTCTGTGCCAAGCTCGACAAAAAAGACTACCGTGTCTACACCATCCTCGGCGATGGCGAACTCGAAGAAGGTCAGGTATGGGAGGCAGCTATGTTTGCATCTCACTATAACCTCGACAATCTCGTTGCATTTGTCGACTTCAACGGACTTCAGATAGACGGTGACATAACCAAGGTTATGAATCCTACACCCATCGACAAAAAATTCGAAGCTTTTGGCTGGAATGTTTTGGTTATTGATGCCCATAACTATGACGAAATCAAAAAAGCTCTTGCCGATGCCCGCAACACCAAAGGTAAACCCACATGCATCGTTGCAAAAAGCGTAAAAGGCAAAGGCGTCTCCTACATGGAAAACAATCCTGCATGGCACGGAAATGCCCCCAAGGAAGAAGATTACATAATAGCTACAAATGAGCTTGACTCTAAAATCAAAGAATTGGAGGCACAGATAAATGGCTGATATCAAAAAAATCGCAACAAGAGAATCCTATGGCAATGCACTCTGTGAACTTGGTGACAAATATGACATTTTAGTTCTTGATGCCGACCTTTCAAAATCAACTAAAACAGATACTTTCAAAAAGAAATATCCCGACAGATTTATAAATATGGGCATAGCAGAAGCCAATATGATGAGCACTGCAGCAGGTCTTGCAAGCTGTGGCAAAACCGTATTTGCAAGCTCATTTGCCATGTTTGCAGCAGGCAGAGCTTTTGAACAGATCAGAAACTCCATCTGCTATCCAAACCTCAATGTAAAAATAGGTGCTACCCATGCAGGCATCTCCGTTGGCGAAGACGGTGCAACCCACCAGTGCCTCGAAGATATCGGCATCATGCGCACTCTTCCTAACATGACAATAATCAATCCTGCCGACGACACAGAGGCCAGAGCGGCAGTCAGAGCTGCAGCTGAAATGGACGGTCCCTGCTATCTTCGTTTTGGTCGTCTCGCTGTTCCCGTACTCTTTGACGATTCCTACAAATTCGAAATCGGTAAAGGCGTACAGCTCAAAGAGGGCACAGATGTAACTCTCGTTGCAACAGGTCTTTTAGTTGGCACAGCTCTTGAGGCAAGCGAACTTTTAAAATCCGAAGGCATAAGCGCAAGAGTAATCAATATTCACACCATCAAACCCGTCGACCGTGACATCATAGCTAAAGCAGCTCTGGAAACGGGCGCTCTCGTTACCTGCGAAGAACACAACATCATTGGTGGTCTTGGCAGTGCAGTGGCAGAAGTCCTTTGCGAAACTGTACCCGCACCCCTCATGAGAGTGGGCACAGAAGATGTTTTCGGCAGATCGGGCAAACCCAATGAGCTTTTTGAGATCTACGGTCTCACTGCACAAAATATTGCCCAGAAAGCTAAGCAGGGAATAAGCCTTAAAAAGTAAAATATCACATACATAAAACATTCGGAGGTGAGAAATGTGGAAAATCCGATACACGAAAAAAGTGCAAAAAGAAAACGTATCTTTGCATGCCTTTCGCTTTTGGTGGTTTTGATAATCATCGCATTTCTCACATATTTTCTCGGCATCCGTTTTATGAGCATAGCTTCCGATGGAGTCGGTTTTAAAGATTTCATTCAGAGCTATGGAGCCTATGGCATCTTTGTCGCTATCGGGATTCAGATAATTCAGGTTTTTATCGCTCTCATTCCGGGCGAGGTTGTAGAGGTAGGCATAGGCTTTGCCTATGGTTGGTTCTGGGGCTCGCTTGTGTGCCTTGGTGGAGTTACCGTTGGTTCTGCACTCATCTTTTTGCTCGTCAAAAGATTTGGCATAAAAATACTTGAATATTTTATGTCAACTGACAAAATAAACGACCTTAGAATAATCAACAGTGAAGAAAGACTCAAAAGACTCACTTTTCTCCTGTATTTTATCCCCGGCACACCCAAAGACCTTCTTACCTACTTTTTTGGTCTCACCCGCATGACACTCAAAGAGTTTCTGACAATAACCATTTTTGCCCGCATTCCAACAGTGCTTTCCTCCACAGTAGGGGGCAATCTCATTGGTTCAGGACACTATTTCAGAGCCATAGCGCTCTTTGTCATCATTGCACTTCTAAGTTTTTTGGGCCTCAAAGCATACAGGACTGTTATAAGGAAGCTTAAAAAGAAGCATGAAAGTGGATCCCGTTTTTTCTCGTCGGAAAAACTAAAAAGGAAATAATCATTTTCATGCTTGTTCAAAGGAGAGTTGAATTATGTCAGAAAGACAAGTTCCCCTTGTAGTAATAAGAAGACTCCCCAGATACTACCGTTATCTGGGAGAGCTTTTAAACAATAAAGTATATCGCGTATCATCCACCGAGCTCAGCGCCAAGATGGGTGTCACAGCCTCGCAGATTCGTCAGGATATAAACTATTTCGGCGTGTTTGGTCAGCAGGGCTATGGCTATAATGTTGAACATCTTTACTCAGCAATAGGCGATATCCTCGGCCTAAACAATGGCTACAAAGCCATTCTCATCGGTGCGGGCAATCTTGGTCGTGCTCTTGCAAACTATGGCGGATTTTCAAAAAGAGGCTTTTCGGTTTCTGCCATCTTCGATGTCGACGAAGAAAAGATAGGCACAAAAGTATCCGATATTTTGGTGCGCCCATACTCTGAAATTGCCGACTACATAAAAAAGGAAAAACCCGATATCGCTATTTTGGCCATTCCAAAAGAGCCTGCTTCCATGGTTGCAGAGCATCTCGTTTCATGTGGCATAAAAGCTTTTTGGAATTTTGCACACATCGACCTCAAACTTCCTGATGATGTAATCATCGAGAATGTTCATCTCAGTGACTCTCTCATGACACTTTCATGTCGTATGTCCAAGTCGGGTGATAAAAAATGAAAGCAATAGGTTTTTCAGGCAAAAGCGGCACCGGCAAGAGCTATATGGCACTTAGTGTTGCTGATCAAAATGACATAAAGCTTATCATAGATGATGGCCTTTTAATCTCAGAGGGTAAGGTTCTGGCAGGGAAGTCTGCCAAAAAAGAAAAATACCGTTACGCATCTGTACGCCGCGCTATTTTTGACGATCCCAAACATGCCAGAGAAGTGTCAACTGCAATCAAAAAAAGTGGTCATGACTCCATTCTTATTATTGGCACAAGCGAAAAAATGGTCAATCTCATAGCCGAGCGCGTTGGTGTGTCACCTGTCGAAAAACACATTCACATAGAGGATGTGGCAAGTGAAGAAGACATACTCACTGCCCGGACGCAACGCACAAAATTTGGCAAACATGTCATACCCGTTCCCACTGTCGAAATCAAACGCACTTTTTCGGGCTATTTTCTCGACCCTCTCACTTCAATAAAAAAACTTGCAGATGGCATACTGGAAAAGCCAAATTCCGATGAGCGAACCATAATACGTCCAAAATATGGATACTTTGGTGATTTTGACATTTCCGAAAAAGTACTTTGTCAGATTGCCCGTCATGAAACTGAACACACAGATGGCGTGTGTGAGGTAATAAGAACCATCTACTATGACAATGGCAACACAAGAGAATTTCGCATAGATGTTTCGTTGAATTTCGGCACTGATTTCAAAAAAATATGCAAAGAAATCCAGAAAACCATCATTTCATCAGTTGACGAATGTACATCCATCTGTGTTGACACAGTAAATGTTAATGTGATAAAGGTCATACACAGTAAATAATTCGGAATGCTTATAAGATAATGAAACCCAAACCTTACAAATGTTTCAAAATTTGTAAGATTTTTCTGGTTTTTTGAACAATTATACACAAAAATGAAATTTTAAGAAAGCAATGTTGCATTTTTTGTTGACTAAAACTGTCAATTATGCTATAATAAATTCGATTTTTGAAAATTATAATTTTTTGGAGGAATAGATATGAGTATCACAAGCAAATACCTTTTAGATGTTATGGAAACAGTTAAAAGGCGCAATCCAAATGAACCCGAATTTCATCAGGCGGTAGAAGAAGTTTTAGAATCACTTGAACCTGTTATAAAGAAATACCCCGAGTTTGAAAAAGCCGGCCTCGTTGAACGTATTGTCGAACCCGAACGTCTCATATATTTCAGAGTTCCCTGGGTAGATGACAATGGCAAAGTACAGGTTAACCGTGGTTACAGAGTTCAGTTCAACTCTGCCATTGGTCCCTACAAGGGCGGTCTCCGTTTCCATCCCTCAGTATATGCCGGCATCATGAAATTCCTTGGTTTTGAACAGATTTTTAAAAACAGTCTCACAGGTCTCCCTATCGGTGGTGGTAAAGGTGGTTCCGACTTCGACCCCCGTGGCAAGAGCGAAAATGAAATCATGAGATTCTGTCAGTCTTTCATGACAGAGCTCTATCGCTACATAGGTCCCGATGTCGATGTACCTGCTGGTGACATTGGCGTTGGAGGCAGAGAAATAGGTTATCTCTTCGGTCAGTACAAAAGAATTAAAAGCTGCTGGGAAAATGGCGTTCTCACCGGTAAAGGCATAGAATACGGTGGTTCTCTTATCCGTCCTGAAGCAACAGGCTTCGGCGCTACCTACTACACTTGCGAAGTTCTTTCACAGTTTGGCGACAGCATCGAGGGCAAAACCGTTGCAATCTCCGGCTTTGGTAATGTTGCATGGGGTGTTGCTCAGAAGGTTGCAGAGCTCGGCGGTAAGGTTGTTACACTTTCCGGCCCCGATGGCTATGTATACGATCCCGATGGCATCACAACCAAAGAAAAATTTGACTACATGCTCGAAATGAGATCATCAGGCCGCGACCGTGCCGAAGACTATGCCGAAAAATTCGGTTGCAAGTTCTTCCCCGGCAAAAAGCCATGGGAAGTTAAAGTCGACATTTGCATGCCTTGCGCTACACAGAACGAAATCAACATCGACGAAGCCAAGAAAATCGTAGCCAATGGCACAAAATATTATATTGAAGTTGCCAATATGCCCACCACTGCTGAAGCAACTCTCTATTTCAAAGAAAACAATGTCATCATTGGACCTGCCAAAGCAGCCAATGCCGGCGGTGTTGCTGTATCGGCCATTGAAATGGCACAGAACTCTATGAGATATAGCTGGACAGCTCAGGAAGTAGACGACAAGCTCAAATCAATCATGATCAACATTCACAGAGCATCCAAAGAAGCAGCCGAAGAATTCGGACTCGGCTATGACCTCATCGCAGGCGCCAACATTGCAGGCTTCATGAAGGTTGCAAAGGCTATGCTTGCACAGGGTATTATTTAAGTAATATACGTATTCAAAAAGCCGCGAGTCACACGAAGTCGGATCGTA
>JAZNBF010000023.1:0-2590 GCA_045586905.1 Clostridia bacterium | reverse complement strand
AACTCAACATCTGATGCGCCAAGCTTAACAGATGACGGTTTTTTACCGAAAATCTTAACCTGCATGTCGCGAACTTCGCCCAAAGGTTTTACCTCGGGAATGCCGTTGTTAACTATATCGTGGCCGTTGTCGGGTCTACCGTCGAAGGAACCCTGACGCTTGCATACTGTAAGGTCGAAGCCTTTTTCGGAAGAATTTTCCATGCGAATATCGGTGGTGCAGTATTTGCCCTCCAGGTAGTCATATGTCAATCCATCGTCTTCATAGAGTGAGAAGGTATCATCAGAGCCGGGATAAACATTTATGATGTAGTCATGTTCTTTTTCAAGCACATATTTCTGTGGCTTCATGGTTACAAACACGCTGCCTTCTTTAACAAAGAGTGCACCTGCTTTGCCTTCGGGAATTTCATAGGAAATATCGCCTTCATAAACATCGCCTGTGAAATAGTCTATCCATCTGCCTTCGGGAAGTTTTAAGTTCATATCAAAAACACCGACATAGAGCTTATCACCAAACATATATGCATTAAGAACATCATCGAAGCGATCGGTATATTCATACATAAGTGAAAGGGGTCTCATTATTGCAAGACCTGTATCGTAGGCTTTGCGTGCCATGGTGTAGATGTAGGGCACAAGAGATGAACGGAGGTTTGCATAGTACTGAATGAGTTTTTCTTTTTTATCACCCAAAAACCACGGAAACTTCCAGCTTGACCAACAGAAATACTGTGTCCATGGGAGAAGGAAGCCATAGTGAATTGCTTTATCATCTTTGGGTTCAAGATCACAGGTGGTATTGGAATGACCGCACATTGCGGTGTTCAGCATAGAAAGAATGGTGTCGGCCTCACCACCGGTATCACCTGACCATGTGGCTGCAAACTGCTGTGTGCCTACAAATATACCGCCTGTGTAGTATAAAAGTCGACGATCGGTATATTCTTTAAATCCATTGACCATCTGCTTGGCAAGAAGAACGGGGTATATATTGTGTACCTCATCGTCGAGATATTTGCCGCCCCACAGACGGTCACTGTGATAGAGAACACATCTGGCACCATCCATTTTGAAAACTGATACACCATTGTCAACAAATTTTTTGAGATGTTCAAACCAGGGAACCTTTTTGTCGGTGATTTTATCCATCTTAACACCTTCGGAAAGGTGTTCGTCAACGATATGAAGGTCGATATCCTTTTTCTTATTTTCTTCTTTTTCTTCTACGATGCCGTCTTCATACCACAAAAGGTCATAGTCACAGCAAAGCCAGAGAGAAAGTTGCATACCCATCATACGAAGAGGATAGAAAAATGTAAAATCTCCCGCCTGAGGTGCCCATTTGGGAATGTGGAAACGCTCAGGATCCCATTTTTTCTCTATGGTAAAGTCATAATAGGTTTCCATCCAATTTGGTTCAAGGCCAATAACATCGCAGGGAATGTTTGCATCACGCGTTGCCTTTACATCCCACAAAAGCTCACGGGCATTAATATTTTCTTCGTTATTTACCATGGTAAGACCATAGGCAAATTTTGGAAGAATAATAGGCTTACCTGTAACGGTGGTGACTTTATCTATGAGACCTTTTAAAGTGTCTGCTCTGAAAATGTATATGTTTATCTTACCTTTTTTTACACTTAAAATAAGTTCGTCGGTCTTAGTGTTTGCACAGTCAAATATGCTGTTATAGGTGGTGTTTAAAAGGACAGCCCAGCCTTTGTCACTGAGGAGTACAGGTATGGGGCCATAGGAAACGTAGTCATCTATGCAAAGGTCTATTTTCATACCTCTTAGCATCAGCTTTTTTCGATTAGCATCGCCACCACCGAAAAGTCTTTCTTTTTTGTCAAGTATCGCAGTGAGCGAGTAGCCTTCACCGTTTTCATTTTTAACAAAGGTTACATCACCTTTTGATGCATGAAAAAGGATGCCGTTATCTGTTTCTTCGCATACTCCGTCATTATCTGTCTCAACACCCACATTCAGAATGCCGTAACGAGTGAGCATACATGAATTGGGATCGCCTTCATATATATGATAAATGCCATCCTGAAGTTTTTTGATGTTCATAAAATTTTTTACCTCGCCTTCTATGTGTAAACCGTCTTTTAAAGCTATTTGCGTGCATTATATCATACACAAAAAATCGAGTCAACACAAAATCACAACGCTTATTAAATTCAGAAAAAAAGTTGTAAAAACAAAAAGATTTTACAACTTTTTTCAAATTAAAAATTATATCAGTATGTTATTTTTCAGTATGTTATTTTGAATGTTACATCACCTGATTTGTGAACATCAGCAGGAAGAGTGAATACTGATGCACCATCTGCATATTCAAACTCAACATCTGATGCGCCAAGCTTAACAGATGCAGGCTTTTTACCGAAAATCTTAACCTGCATGTCGCGAACTTCGCCCACAGGTTTAATCTCGGGGATGGAGTTGTTGGCAATATCGTGACCGTTGTCAGGTCGGCCGCTATATGAACCCTGACGAGCGCAAACTGTGAGGTCAAATCCGTTTGAAGTGGTGTTTTCCATGCGGATATCGGTGGTGCAATATTTGCCTTCACGGTAGTCATA
>JAZNBF010000022.1:0-20401 GCA_045586905.1 Clostridia bacterium | reverse complement strand
AAAAACACAGAGTGCCTCGAAAGGCACTCTGCAAAAAAATTATTTTCTTACATTAAATACTCTGATATATACTCGTTTTAAAATTGTTGCTGCCTGAGCTCTTGTGATATTTGCTTTCGGAGCAAAGGTGTCATCACCCATACCGTTTACAACTCTGAGACCTATTGCTTTATCTATGTAACTTAAGTATGGACCGTCAGAAAGATCGGCAAACATGCTTACAGCATTTGGTGAAACTATTTCTTTATATGTAGCAGCAGTATATGCCAAAGTTGCAATGGCACACATTTCCTCACGGGTAAGGTTTTTGTTTGGATAAATATTACCATCCTCGATCATTTCCGAAGGAATAATGCCATTGTCTTTTGCACTCATAATAAATTTACTGAACCAGTCTTCTGATTTTACATCACTAAATGTGCCATCTTCATATGAAACTTCAGAGAACCTGCAAGCTCTTACAATCATTGCAAGAAATTCTGCTCTTGTTACAGAATTTTCAGGGCTGTACATATTGTCACCAACGCCATTTACAAGGCCATGGTTACGCGAGAAGAGAATTTCTGACTGTGCCCAGTGTCCCTGAGTATCAGTAAAGTCAGTTGTTTCTTCGTGAACTACAAACTCGTTGATTGAGTTCCAAACATTTTTCTCAGTTTTTTCATCGTCAGCATAACAGCCATAACCTGTAAAACGAACATACTGTCCACGGGTAGGAACAATTTCATAGGAAGCTATGGCATCAGTTGTACCGGTTGAAAATCCATCGAACACTTTAGTCCAGTTTACCTTGTCCTCTGAAACTTCCAAGGTAAATTTATTCTTCCTTGTGTGACCATTATAGAACGAAAGCGAGAAACCTGACAAAAGTTTGGAGCTGCCAAGATCAACTGTAAATATGGCAGAACCATCATAGCCATCGACAGCGAAACGGGTTGAAGTATCTCCGTCATTTATATTCGCAGGTGGGTTTTGCTGTTCGGGAATTTTTGGTGCGTCAATAGATACAAAATCCATACCCATGCTGATACCGGGGAGAGCGAGTTTAGAAAATTTAATCTCATATGATAAGAATGAGTCTGTTTCTTTGTTTTTGACATTGATAACATTAATATAGGCCGGCTGACCGAACGAAGTTGACTGAGTTATTGAAAGTTCAACATCGGCACCTGCTTCAGCAGTAACTGTGCCTATTTTTTCGGTTTCAACTTTGTATGAAGTAACATCCGGGTGGAATCCTGTAATGGGAACACCGTCAACAAAAATTCTGTTTACAGTATCAGTTCTCAAATTAACCGTTATGTCTACCTGATCAGTAAATGTGCCAAAATCCAGAGACAGATAATCAGGGAGTTCTGACAAGCTTGATGGTGACACGGTATATCCTACTATATCTTTACTTGTGCCATCGTTCATAAAAGCTTTGACAACCATTCCGCTTGGATCAAAACTATCACCGTTCTGATATGTTAATTTTGATGGTGGTGTGACAATCTTAATCGAAGTGACATCGGTTTTGGGAGCAGAAGCTATCATCGTAGGTCTTAAAACAGCGAATCTGTTATAACCAAGAAGCGAAATGATGATATTATCCTGATTTGCACCATATATATTGTCGCCTATTGTAACAAGTTTTGCACTGCCGCCATCAACGGTCACAAGCCTTTTATCACCCGCATATATATATGGTACTGCCACCTGCCCAATCGGCAAGAATTATATCACCCACAGAAAGATGCTGCTCCATAGGGAGACTTGTACGATCATTTTCTGACGGAATGTAAAGTCTGCCCGAGTTTATATCAAGACCACCGTAAAGATTCGGTACAATCATTTTTGAAATATCGGTTGATGTGTGGCAAACAAGGTTTTCTTTGTCAATAAGATCGTTAAGTGCAGAAGAGATGGTTTCATATTCAAACAGATCTATATTGAATGCAGATTTATATACATCTTTTGCAAGCTCAATTCCGTCCGTATAGGTTTTTGCTGTCATTGCACTACGGATTGCTGCATCAGCTATCATTGCCTGCTGTGTCACACTGAAGTTTGATACAGTATGTGTTATATTGCCAAGCTTTACACCTGACACATACGTCGCATTACTCTTTATAAGTGTACCGGGAACATCAGATGTAATACGTACACTATAATTTATCTTTAATTTACCCGCCGCAGGTACATCACCCTGCCAGGAAAGTGAATTCCCGTTTACGGACACGCCCGAATCAGCCGAAACAAACTCTGTGTTTTCAGGTATGATATCGGAAATAGTCACTCCTGAAATTGCTGTTTTTTTGGTATTTTCCAAAGTGATGGTATATGTCAGTATGTCACCCGGTTTTACGGATGAGTTTTCCCATACAGAAGAAGTCTTTTCCAAAGAAAGACCTGCAATCTTCATACGGTTTACTGTTTCATCTGTTGGAGTTAAACCTCTTGCCAGAGGTCTCAAAATGCTGAAACTCCACACAGTATCACTTGCTGTTTTCCTAAACAAGTAGCGTGTATGTGTTTTGTTTTCAAAAATATCAGAAAAAGTACATGTTTCAATAGTACCTTTAGATGATATTTCAGCAGCATCGTTATCATACGAGAGCATGGGGTTAGTCTTGTTTACTGTATAAGAGCCTGCACCGCGGCAATGTATGAATGTGTTATTACCCATATACATGTACACATGACCCTTTACTGAAGTAGGTGTCTTTCCATGAAGATATGTGACAGTATCACCTATCTCGATATTCTTTGCAATCCAATCAACAACTTCCTGTCGTTCTTCGTCAGTAGTGTATGTCTGAGGCTCCCAATATCCTACAACATCATCGGCTGTACGGTTATCTTTGGCATAAGCATCATAATGACTTGTTTTAGGGGATGTTCCTGTTATATCCTGAGAGATTTCATAAGGCATTATATTTACGCCAAAAGCCTCTCTGTAGCATGCATTTACAAAACTACTGCAGTCAAGAAATATTGTTCTCTGTGCTGTAGCATCCTCAGGTGATGCATAAACGCTTCGTCTGGAATTTAATTGGTCATACGGGAGCTGTGCACCTTGTCTGTCAAAGGCGTATGCAACCTCTTTGATGATATCATGATTATTGTAGCTTGGAGCTTGTTCCGAGCTTGAATATGATATCACAGGACACATCAAAGAAGTAATCATAACAACAGTTAAAACTGAAGTTAAAACTCTTTTCATAGTTATCCTCCTATTTTATTTTCATGATACTTTCAGCATATCACAAAAGAACAATATAATCAAATACAAATACCATTATAATTATATAACATTATTGTTATATATAACAATAAAACAAACCCGGTAATCTTTAGAAATTACCGGGTATTGTGACTAATTATCACAACTCAGCAAGCAATTCCCTGCTGCCTTCGACAATTCTTTCGGCAACCCCCTCTTTAAAAGGTGAACCTTTTGCCTCGTATCCGCCTTCATCATATGCCGATTTCATCGGGAAATAGCCTACCGAACCATTTACCAATACACAAGGCATAATCATTTCAAAGCCTTCTGTTTCTTTGATTTGCATGCCGGCTTCTGAAAATGGCTGTCCTGCAATGCCGACTAATGCAACAGGTCCGATTTTAACTCCAGTAAGTCTGATATCAAAATGCTCAGGTCCGTTTTCCAAGCGGCAGATGCGATATGCTTCGGCAATCACTGTGGAAAGCTCCATTCCCTCATAGGGAATCTTATCGTCTTGCCCTGCTTCGTGCAATCTGATATATTCTTTAGCAAGGGGAACTTCTGATTTTTCAGGCATATTGGAGGGAACCTTAAGATTTTTAATCAATATGTTTATGTCGTCCACATCAACATATTTCACCTTATCATACACCTGAAGAACTGTTCCTGCCAGAGCTCTGCCCACAAAACGAGCCATACCTGGGCTCTTCATTTCATTGTCAAAGCTTATCTCGGTGTCATTCATATCACCATCTTTGGGATGGACATTTGTGCTGCCTACATCGCCCTGAGCTCCACCGAAAAACATTGATTTTGTACCGTCAAGTGCTTTTTCGATGGTTTTGCTCATCCAGTATGGGAAGTCTGCTGATAATAGTTCTCCGCCAATGGTATCGGAATGAACACCAAAGTTTACAAGTACGATGCTATCGGAATTTTCTCTGTCGAAACGCAGTACATTTACCCTATTGTCAAGCTCACCTATTGCGTGGTCAATGTTGGGATCGTCAACAGGAGGGCAGGTCATTGTTGTGCCATCTTTCATTTTGTAGCGTCTTATGTATGCCACTCTCTCGGGTGCATACCCTACTATGTATCCCATTTTGGATAGTTTCAAATCTGAAATGGCAAGCTTTACAGAATCAACTATTCGCACACCAAGGAAGTCATTATACTGTTCCACAGTTTCACTGCCTTTAAAGCCCATAGCAGGCTCAATAAAAGGACCGGTGTGAGTGTGAGTTGCAGAAAGGAAAACGTTGTCTTTGCTAATGCCGGTTTCTTTTTCTATGGCATTAATGTATTTAACGTAAGTTGCTTCCTGAATTGAGACAACATCAACACTTATTATGGCAATTCTCTTATCATTTGCTTCAACAATAAGTGTCTTAACCTGCAGATCATCCAAAAATCCTTTGGCATTTCTTTCTACATAGTATCCCATCATCGGAATGCCGAGTGGAGGATTTATATTTACAGTGCTGAAACCAATTTTAAAACTACTCATCTTTATTCTCCTTTAATTTATAATTCACTGTTTTGCCAGCCATGTTTTAAGATATTCAAGCGAAATATTTTCTTCTTTCAGGAACCCGAACACCTCGGCTGCCTTTTCCACAGAATATTGCATCATTGCCTCAGCAATGTTTTCGTTCATGCCTTCGTGCATATCACCACCGTATGAATTGGGATAATTTGCCATCCAGGCAAACGGTGAATTTATCTTTCGCCTGGTGAATTCATCAAAAGCATGGGTAGATTGTCCGCTTTCGGCATCGAGCTTATCGAGTCTGACAAGTTCGGGATGGCAGGCATATATCCAGCCTGTTTCTATGAAACAAGCATGACCATATCTCTTTTTTGCGTCGACATAAGCCTTAAGTATCTCTCTGTCTTCTCTGGTAAGACTACCGTAATTGCCTGAGAGGATTTTGTTTGGAATCGGGAAATCTGAACCGGGAGAATAGTCAAACACCAAAAAATCATTTTTTTCATATAACAAGCTTCTTTCAAGAGAGGAAATCATTGCCTGATTACCACCGTGACCGTTAAAAATAAGAATTTTGGTGAATCCGTTTCTGTGAATTTCGTGACAAAGTTCAGAGAGAAGTCTTTGTCTTAGTTCATTTGACAAAATAACAGTGCCCTTAAATTCTCCGGCTCCGGTCTTTTCTCCAAAATGGAGAGTAGGAAACACACAAACTTCTTCTATCTCTGATGCGCGTCTTACAATCTCCGTTGCCAGAATTGAATCTGTCCCGACAGGCAAATGCTGACCGTGCTTTTCCATACATCCTATGGGCAGAACACAAAGACCCTTGGATTTTTCTATTGCTTTTTCAAATTCTTCTTCCCTGAGATACTCCCAATACATTCTGTTACCTCTCAAACCAATATTGTAGGGCTGAAAGCCACTTTATACAACATTTAAATTTTACTATATTATCATTTGTTTGTCAATTAAATAGACATGTCAAAAAAAAAGCTTATTTGACTTTTATAATCAAATGGTGTAAAATAGTAACGTTATCAAACTTCAGGGAGGTATTTACTTGGCTTTCAAAATTAATTTTAACGGTCAAACTCTGGGCGAAGAAATAGCCAACTCCGTATCTCACGGTATCGGTGCACTTCTGGCAATTGCCGGAACAACTGTCCTCATTGTAACTGCATGCATCTCCGGTGATGCTATGAGCGTTGTGAGTGCTTCGCTTTATGGATTTTTCACTATACTGTTATATCTTTTTTCTACGATATATCACTCGCTGACAAATACAAAAGCAAAAAAAGTATTTCAGATATTTGATCACTGTTCAATATTTCTTATGATATTAGGTTCATATATACCCGTTTCTCTCTGTCTTATAAGAGGCGCCTGGGGATGGACTTTATTTGGAATTACTGCAGCTCTGTCGGTTATAGGAATTGTGTTTAACTCGATAGACGTTAAAAAGTGGCAAAAGCTGTCTATGGTGTTATATGTACTTATGGGATGGTCTCTTGTATTTATGTTTAACCATGTTATAGCCAAAGTACCTCCAAAAGGTCTTGCTTTGCTGATTGGCGGCGGATTGTTCTACACCATCGGTATTATATTTTTTGCCATAGACACGAGAATAAAATACATGCATTATATATGGCATATATTCGTTCTCCTTGGTACAATAACCCAATACTTTTTCATTTTGTTTTATGTTATACCTGTTTAAAAGTAAAACGCTCTCGGCAGTTTAGCCGAGAGCGTTTTTTATTATATTATATTCCAAGTATCAACTGAGCCATGTTGAAATAGACTAAAAGTGCAATAGCATCTACTATTGTAGCAATGAAAGGACTTGCCATGACCGCAGGATCAAATCCAACCCTTTTGGCAAGGATAGGCAGAATAGAGCCTACAATCTTTGCAACAATAATTGTAATCATAATGGTTATGCTTACAACCAGTGAAACAAGAAATGCACTTATGCCTTCTGAAGATATGGAAGCACTGTTGAAAATTATCATTTTTATAAAATTCACGGCTCCGAGTGCCAGACCACAAAGTATTGCCACTCGAAATTCTTTCCACAAAATTTTAAGTATATCTGACATTTTGATGTCACCAAGCGACAGACTTCTGATTATTGTAACAGCAGTCTGACCACCGGAATTGCCTGCAGTATCCATAAGCATTGGTATAAATGCAGTGAGAACAACACACTGCTCAAGCGCACCCTCAAATGCACTTATTATACTTCCTGTAAATGTTGCGGAAACCATGAGTATGAGAAGCCAGGGAATTCGCTGTTTCCATGTTTCAAACACACCGGTTTTGAGATAGGGTTTTTCGGAAGGGATGATAGCCGCCATTTTTTCGATATCTTCAGTTGCCTCATCCTGCAATACATCGATAGCATCGTCGAATGTGACAATACCCAAAAGCCTCTTTTCATCATCAACAACCGGAATTGCCATAAGGTCATATTTATCGAATGCATTTGCAACATCTTCTTTGTCATCATTGGTTTTGAAGTATACTATGTTTGTTTCCATTATATCTTCAATAACATCTTCAGGCTTAGCCAGAAGAAGAGCTTTTGCAGAAGTTATGCCCAGCAGTCTGTTTTTGAGATCGGTAACATAACATGTGTATATTGTTTCTTTGTCGAGACCCGTTGTGCGGATATGGGCAATTGCCTCGTCGACCGTCATGTTTTTCTTTAGTCTGACATATTCGACAGTCATTATGCTTCCGGCACTGTCTTCGGGATATTTTAGAATTTCGTTGATTTGTCTTCTGGTTTGTGCATCGGTAAAACGAAGAATTCTTTTTACAACATTGGCAGGCATCTCTTCGAGAATGTCTACCGCATCATCGACATAAAGCTCATCAACAACTGCTTTCAACTCACTGTCGCTAAAGCTTTGAATGAGCATTTCCTGTTCATATGCATCCATTTCAACAAAAACATCAGCCGCCTGATCTTTTGAAAGTATGCGAAAGGCGAGGATTAACTCTTCCCTTTTGAGTTCAAGGAAAAGCTCGGCGATATCTGCTGAATTCATTTCGGCAAATAATTCTTTTAATTTGAAGAATTGTTTGTTTTTTATAAGTTCCATCAATTCTTCGGGGGCAAAATTTGTGTTTTCCATAAATGTTCCTCCTTAATTTGTATTAAATTGATTTAAGGCAGGAAGCATCACAATATAAGACTATGACCGTGAAACAAACACAGGCATAGTTTTTTTATGCATTTTTGTGATACACCCTCGCGATCGACTACTGCCCGCGTCCATTTCATCACCCCTTTTGGATTATAATATGAATTTTATGCATCAATCTTTTTGTTTTTTCGTAAAAACAGAAAGAAAAGCGTTGTGAAACCTACAAAGCAAGCAAATGCCAGCAATTGAGAAATTCTGAAATTTCCAAGCATAAGACTATCTGTGCGCAGGCCCTCTATCCAAAATCTTCCGAGACCGTAAAGCGCACAGTATGCAAAAAAGATTTGTCCGTTGTAACTCCGGTACTTAAACAATATAACAAAAAGTAAAACGAGAGTCATAAGTGACCAAAGTGATTCGTAAAGAAAAGTAGGATGTACAGGAGCATCCGGCGAAACATCGTAACCTTTTGAAGCAAGTTCTGACAAATATTCTACAATACCATCACCTGTCATGCCCCAGGGAAGTGTGGTGTTGGTTCCAAAAGCCTCCTGGTTGACAAAATTGCCCCATCTTCCTATCATCTGGCCTGTCACAAGACCGAATGACCCGATGTCAAATATTTTGAGTGTATTCTTTTTTCGTATCCTGCAAAATACAAATGCAGCGAGTGCAGCACCTATTATTGCTCCGTATATAGCAATACCGCCTGAACGCAAATCGAAAATCGAACTAATGTTATATTTATAGTTATCCCACTTGAAAATCACATAATACAATCTGGCACAGATAACTGATACAGGTGCACAAACAAGTGCAATATCTATGGCTATGTCGCTCTTTTCACCAAGCTTTTTAGCCGCAAAAGAAGCAACTGCAATTCCTAAGCTGAAACCAAGTGCAATTATAATACCATACCAATATATCGGAATTGAAAACAGATTAAAAGCAACTCTGTCTAATGTCATTTCTATGCCGAGCAGTGGAAACGAAATGTGCATTTATTGCACCACCTTTTGCTATCAGTTTTTGTCAGTTGTTGGCCATACAACACTCAAAGCGCAATTGTCGGCGACAAAAACCTCATTGAGCACATGCATGAGATCGTTTATGGTTATTGACGAATAAACCTGGGGGAAATCTGTTATGTCAATATCGCTGAGAAAATTACGACATAAAAGACCACCTATGCTTTCTACATTGTTGAAAGATTTTATAAAAGACCCGAAAAATGCTCTGCTTATCCTTTCGAATTCATCGGCATCGAACCCGTTGGACCTGAATGAATCGATTTCACGAAGAAGTGCATCTTTCAAAAGCTTTGGATTATCACATTCACCGCCAAAAGAAGCGCAGGAAAAAGAGAGTTCTGTCATAACATCTGTATCGAAGGTATCGTTAATGAGACCTTCAGCATAATATTTTTCGTAAAATCTACTGCTTTTTCCGGCAATTATTTTTACAATCAGTTTTAAAACAGCTTCCCTTTTTAAAAGCTCTGTTCCGCTTTTCAGGAAATTATCTTTAAAACCTATACTGCAAAGTGGCTTTGCGACACTTGAGGTATCTTCAACATATGATTCACAAACCCCGTCGGGTTCTTCGGGATATATGCTCTTAACCTCACCACTGTCTCTTGAAACAACTGTTTTGTCTACAATATCAAACACAGTGTCCGGACACACATCACCCGCAACTACAACTACCATGTTGGCGGGATTATAGTAGGTGTTGTAGCAGTTATAGAGTACATCTTTATCGATTTTGGATATGCTTTCAACGGTACCCGCAATATCAATACGGACAGGATTGTGTGCATATAGTGCTCTGAGCATGTTGAACATCACTTTCCATTCACCGTCATCATCGTACATACGGATTTCCTGGCCTATTATCCCCTGCTCTTTTTCGATGTTTTCGTCGGTAAAGTGGGGCTTTTGCACATAGTCAAGAAGATGTGTAAAACACTCTTCGAAATTGCTTGTGCACGAGAAAAGATAGCATGTGTTTGTGAATGACGTGAAGGCATTGGCATTTGCGCCATATTTTGAAAAAAGGTCAAATGCATTTGAACCATCCGGCTGTTCGAACATCTTGTGCTCGAGAAAATGTGCCACACCGTCCGGAATGGTGATATCATCTGTGGCACCAATGGGAATGAAGCGGTTGTTCACAGAACCAAAATGAGTGCCATATATGGCATAGGTTTTGGAAAAGCCTTTTTTGGGCATTACATATATTCTGAGACCGGTAGAGTGAACTGCGCTGAAGAGTGTTTCATCTAAAGATTTAATATATTTTTTTGTAATTTGCATTATTTATTGTCCCCCTTGCCATTTAAGAAATACACAGTGTCAAGGCAAACCTTTTCAAATGCTCTTATGACATCCTCTCTTGTGACAGAAGAAACTCTTTCGCAGGCCTCATCAAGTGTTGGCAAAGAGGGAGTGAAAGAGGTGCCCATATAATAGTCCACAAGCATTGCAGGACTATCTTTGTAGCTACGATAGCTTGAAATGATATATTCTTTGGAAACTGCCAGTTCACCGTCGGTAAAATTGCCATTCTTTACATTGTCGAGTTCTGCCAGAATTGCATTTTTTGTTTTTTCAAAATTTGCGAACTCAATGCCGCTACCCACAAGCATGAGACTGTTGTACTTGTCCAGACGGGAATATGCATAATAACAAAGACTCATAGCTTCTCTCACATTATTGAAAAGCTTGGAATGTGCGCCTGAGCCAAATATGCTGTTAGCTGTAAGAAGAGCATAGTAATCGGGATGTTCAATACTTATGCCTGTGCGAAGTCCCATTGCGAGCTTACCCTGATTGACATCAAGATTGTCCTCAACATACTTTACTTCTGTGGCAAGGGCAGAAGAACATTGTACACTTATGGGTGAAATATTAAAATCAAAATTTTTGAAATATTCTCTGGTAAATTTTACTAAAGACTCAACATCAACATTACCCACGACATATATGTCGACAGGACTTGAAAAAATAACAGACATATAGTGTTTGTAAAGATTGTGCTCGTCTATATTGCCGATATCTTCTTTATATCCTATATCAACGATGGCATTGGGCTCGCCTTTGCACATTTCTTCTATGCATCTCACATTGGAATATGAGCGCTTATCATTTATGAGTCCGTCGATATCATCCTTAAGATTATTTTTTTGAGATTCTACGATTTCAGGGCAAAAAGCGCCTGATGACACATGTGGTTTAAAAAGCAGATCGAGCATAAGGGTGTAGGCATCAATTTGGGTGCCGGTGCCCGTAAAACGATCGGCAACGACATTGACACATGAAACCAGACTTTGTATGTTGGCCCTTTTGGTTGTGGACACATCAAAAGAGCAACCATAGAGACTTTCTGCATATTTGCTCAAATCTTTTAAAGAATGATGAGAGACAGTACCCATCTTTAAAACCTTGGACAAAAGTGAATTAAAAGTTACTTCTTCCCTTTTGAGCAGGCGATGGATAAATGCTGCACTGTAAACCGTTTTATATTTGTCATCATGTATGACATGAAGATTGATGTTATCAAAAATTTTATGCTTTTCAACAGCAGTCATTGTATCAATCCTTTCATCGAGTTATGTTGAAACATATTCACTTTATATTATATACAATTGCAGTTAAACAATCAAGACTTTTTATCAGCCATAGCAAAAAATGCAAAACTTTTTTAACAATTTGCGACTCTTTATTGCCATAATAAACAAATCGCCACAGCTCGCTTTGTGCGTTTTTTACAAAAAATCTTTCGAAATATTTTAAATTATTGACATATTATATTAAATTAACTATAATATATCTGATAATACTCAAGAAAAGAGGATCCGTTGTAATGCAGATAACCGGAATTAAAGTCAAGAAAATTGACACAGGAAACAAAATGAAAGCTATCGCTTCAATTACCATTGATGATTGTTTTGCTATTCATGACATCAAAGTAATTGAAAACGAGGACAGAGTTTTCGTAGCTATGCCCAACAAGCGCTTAAAAGACGGCACATTCATTGATGTTGCCCATCCCATTAATTTTGAAACAAGGGCCATGATCGAAAAAGCTGTTATTGAAGCTTACAACCAGGCAGACACAGAAGAATAAAACAAAAATCAAATGACCACTGCACTAATTGTGCAGTGGTTTTTTCTTTTAACATTGCTTTATAGTATTGCAATCGATAAAAATTTCGTGTATAATAGTTTTACAGACTAAAATTGAAAGGAACCCTGTGTTATGAATAAAAAAATCTTAAAAATTCTTGAAAATGATGCAAACACTCCCCTTGAACAAATAGCACTCCTTGCCGATATGTCTCTTGAAGAAGCGGCGGCGGAAATAGAAAAAATGTACAAAGAGAAAATTCTCATCGGCACAAAAGCTATCATCAACTGGGAAAAAACACAGGCAGACCTTGTAACTGCTATAATTGAATTGAATGTTACTCCGCAAAGAGGAGAAGGCTTTGACAAGATAGCAGAACGCATATACAAGTTTCCACAGGTTAAAACACTCTATCTCATTGCAGGTTCCTCTGATCTGTCCCTTATCATAGAGGGAAAAACAATGACAGAAGTAGCAATGTTTGTGGCAAACCGACTTGCGCCTATGGAATTCGTCGTGAATACATCTACTCATTTTGTACTTAAGACATACAAGTATGAAGGTTTTGTGTTTGACGATGACGAGACAGATACAAGAGAGGTAATTACATTATGACAAATTTCGACCCAAGTTCATTCATAAACAAAGTCGTTACAGACATGCAGCCCTCCGGAATCAGAAAGTTTTTTGACATTGTAAATCAAATGGACGATGCTATTTCACTCGGTGTGGGCGAGCCTGATTTTGTAACGCCATGGCATATACGCGAAGAAGGCATATACTCCATAGAAAAAGGGCGTACATATTACACATCTAACGCAGGTCTGCCGGAGCTCAGAGAAGAAATATGCCATTATCTGAAAAAGTTTGATCTCAATTATGATAAAAGTGAAGTTCTCGTAACAGTTGGCGGAAGTGAAGCCATCGACCTTGCAATAAGAGCGATAATTGAAGATGGCGACGAGGTTATTATTCACGAGCCTTCCTTCGTATGCTACAAACCCTGCATTGATCTTGCAGGTGGCAAGCCTATTGTGATAGAGACAAAAGCCGAAAACGAATTTATGCTCACAAAAGAAGAGTTTATTGCAAAAATCACACCTAAAACAAAAATATTGGTTTTGTCATATCCAAACAATCCTACCGGCGCGATAATGCCAAAAGAAAAGCTTGAAGACATTGCAAAAATTGCCATAGAGAATAACATTCTGGTAATCTCCGACGAAATATATGCCGAACTCACATACGGTTCAAAGCACGTATCTATTGCAAGTCTGCCCGGAATGAAAGAAAGAACTCTTGTTGTCAATGGATTTTCAAAGGCGTTTGCCATGACCGGATGGAGACTGGGATTTGTTACAGGCAACAAAACAATTATCGCGGCGATGACAAAAATACACCAGTATTCCATTATGAGTGCACCTACTCTCAGCCAATATGCAGCTGTTGAAGCACTCAGAAACGGAACCGATTCTATTAAAACCATGGTTAGCGAATATGACAACCGAAGACGAATTATAACTGACGGATTTAATAAAATGGGTCTTTCCTGCTTTATGCCAAGGGGAGCATTCTATGTTTTCCCCTGCATTAAAAGTACGGGACTATCGTCTATGGAATTTTGCGAAACTCTGCTCAAGGAGCAAAAAATCGCAGTAGTTCCCGGCACTGCTTTTGGTGATTGCGGCGAAGGTTATATCAGAGTATCGTATGCATACAGTGTGCAACAAATTACAGCTGCACTGGAAAGAATCAAAGCATTTGTGGACGAGAGGAAGGGCAGCAAATAAGAGATGAGTTTTAACATTGTTCTTGTAGAACCTGAGATACCGCAAAACACAGGAAACATTGCCCGCACTTGTGCTGCCACAGGCTCAAGACTACATCTTGTAAAACCTTTAGGCTTTGAGATTGACGATAAAAAACTAAAACGCGCCGGTCTTGATTACTGGCACCTTCTGGACATAACTTTCTATGAAAATATTAATGACTTCTTCAGACAGAACAAGGGCACTTTCTATTTTGCATCAACAAAATCATTGAACAGACATTCTGACATAGAGTTTAAAGACGGTGACTATATCATCTTTGGAAAAGAAACCAAAGGACTTGACGAAAAGCTTTTGAAAGAAAACAAAGAAAGCTGTATAAGAATACCTATGATAAACGATGCCAGAAGCCTTAATCTGTCTAATTCGGTTGCAATAGTTTTGTATGAAGCACTAAGACAGAATGACTATCTCGGTCTTGAAACAAAGGGCAAATTAACTAAATTTGACTGGTAATAATAAAACGGCGATTGTGTGCAAATAATAATTGCACATAATTACCGTTTTTTATTTGTTAAAAATATGTCAATATGACGATATTTGCAAATTGGCAAAAAAAACCTTGCAAATAAATGTAAAATATTATAGAATTATAATGTTAGTTTAGTTTGTAATTTTAAAATTATATATGAGGTGAATGTTATGAACAAAATTTCAATTGAAGACATCAAAGTAGCAGGCAAAAAAGTTCTTGTTAGATGTGACTTTAATGTTCCTCTCGACGAGAACAGAAACATCACAGATGAAACCAGAATTGACGGTGCTCTGCCTACAATTCAGTATCTTATCAAAAATGGTGCAAAGGTTATCCTCTGCTCACACATGGGTAAGCCAAAAGGCGAGCCTAAACCTGAGCTTTCACTCGCACCTGTTGCAAAGAAGCTTTCCGAAAAGCTTGGTAAAGATGTAATTTTTGCTGCCGATGACAATGTTGTTGGTGAAAATGCAAAGAAAGCTGTATCTGAAATGAAAGATGGCGATGTTGTTCTTTTAGAAAACACAAGATACAGAGCAGAAGAAACAAAAAATGTTGATGCTTTCAGTGAAGAACTTGCATCACTTGCCGATATTTTTGTAAACGACGCTTTCGGCACAGCTCACAGAGCTCACTGCTCAAACGTTGGTGTTACAAAATATCTCGATACTGCAGCCTGTGGCTATCTTATTGAAAAAGAGATTGAATTCCTCGGCAACGCTGTAAACAACCCCGTAAGACCTTGTGTTGCTATCCTCGGTGGTTCCAAGGTTTCTTCCAAAATTTCCGTTATTAACAATCTTCTTGAGAAAGTTGACACCCTCATCATTGGCGGTGGTATGGCATATACATTTATGAAAGCTCTTGGCGAAGAAGTTGGTAATTCTCTCCTTGAAGCTGATTACCTTGATTATGCAAAAGAAATGATGGCGAAAGCTGAAGCAAAGGGTGTTAAACTCCTTATCCCTGTTGATACCGTAGTTGCACAGGAATTTTCAAACGATGCTGCTCACAAAACTGTTGGCAGAGGAGAAATCGAAGCAGGTTGGGAAGGTCTTGACATTGGCGAAAAGACCATTGCTCTTTATGTTGACGCTATCAAAGATGCTAAGACCGTTGTTTGGAACGGACCTATGGGCGTGTTTGAAATGCCTACATTTGCAAAAGGTACTAATGCTATCGCAAAAGCCCTTTCTGAAATTGATGCTACAACCATCATTGGTGGTGGCGACAGTGTTGCTGCTGTTAACCAGGCAGGACTTGGCGACAAGATGAGCCACATTTCAACAGGCGGCGGTGCTTCTCTCGAATTCTTAGAGGGCAAAGATCTCCCCGGTATTGTTGCTCTCAGCGACAAATAATAAGCTATAACAATCTTGCGGGAAAGCAAACCTTTCCCGCATAATTTATACTAGTAGTGAAAGGAAAGATTTTATTATGAGACAAACAGTAGTTGCAGGTAACTGGAAAATGAACAAAACTCCCGCCGAGACTTCAGCTCTTATAGCAGAGCTCAAAGGTCTTGTTGCAGACAGCAAAAACAAATGCATCGTGTGTGTTCCCTACACATCACTTGCCAATGCAATTGAAGCTTGCAAAGGAACAAACATCGAAGTTGGTGCACAGAATATGTATTATGAAGAAAGCGGCGCATATACAGGCGAAATCGCTCCTTCAATGCTCACAGAAATGGGCGTAAAATATGTTATCATCGGTCATTCAGAAAGAAGACAGTATTTCAACGAAACTGATGAAACAGTTAACAAAAAAGTTATCAAAGCTTTTGAACACGGACTCACCCCTATCGTTTGCGTTGGTGAATCACTCGAGCAGAGAGAACAGGGAATTACTGTTGAACTCGTAAGCATGCAGACAAAAATTGCTCTCTTAGGTCTCACACCTGACCAGGTTAAAAAGACAATTATTGCATATGAACCCATCTGGGCTATCGGTACAGGAAAAACTGCTACAAGCGATCAGGCTCAGGAAGTGTGCAAAGCTATAAGAGATACTGTTGCCGATGTATTTGGCAAAGATGCTGCAGATGAAGTTATCATTCAGTATGGTGGCAGTGTTAATGCAGGCAACTCAAAAGAGCTCTTTGCAAAAGAGGACATTGACGGTGGTCTTGTTGGTGGTGCTTCTCTTAAAGCACAGGATTTTTCTGTGATTGTTAATAGCTAATTAAGCAGTTGCGTTAGTCGAAAGGACGAATAATATGAAAAAAAGACCTGTACTTCTTGCCATTTTAGATGGTTATGGCAAAAGTGACTTAAAAGAAGGCAATGCAATATACAGTGCTGACACACCAAGAATGGATGCAATCAGTGCAAATCATCCCTCTACCGTGATACATGCAAGCGGTATGGATGTAGGTTTGCCGGACGGACAGATGGGCAACTCCGAAGTCGGACACACCAATATCGGTGCCGGAAGAATCGTGTATCAGGAGCTCACAAGAATTACAAAATCTATTGATGACGGTGATTTTTTTGCCAACGAAGAGCTTGTAAATGCTTGTGAAAACTGTGTTAAAAACGGTTCAGACCTTCATGTTATGGGCCTTCTCTCAGACGGTGGTGTTCACTCACATATTAAACACTTGTTTGCAATAATTGAGCTTGCAAAGAAAAAGAACGTTAACAACGTGTATGTCCACTGCTTCCTTGACGGAAGAGACGTATCCCCTACTAGTGGTATTGACTTTGCAAAAATGCTCGTGGCAAAAATCAGAGAACTCGGATATGGTGAAATTGCCTCTGTAATGGGCAGATATTATGCCATGGACAGAGACAACCGTTGGGAAAGAGTGAGCAAAGCATATGATGCTATCGTAAAAGGCGAAGGTCAGATTTGTGACAGCATAGTGACTGCTATTGAAAACTCATACAATGCCGATGTTACCGATGAATTTGTCGTACCTACTGTAATCGGTAAAGATGGCAAGCCTAACGGTACTCTAAAGGCTAATGACAGTGTTGTATTTTTCAATTTCAGACCTGACCGTGCAAGAGAAATCACAAGAACAATTGTAGACCCTGCATTTGATGGTTTTGAAAGAGAATATTTTGAAACATACTATGTATGTATGACACAATACGATGCAAGCATGCCAAATGTGCACATCGCATTCAAACCTCAGAAGCTTACAAATACCCTTGGTGAAATTGTTTCAAAACTTGGTCTTAAGCAGCTCAGAATTGCCGAAACCGAAAAGTATGCGCATGTTACATTCTTTTTTAACGGTGGCATAGAAAAGGTATACGAAGGCGAAGACAGAATTTTGGTTAATTCACCAAAGGTTGCCACCTATGACATGCAGCCTGAAATGAGCGCATATGAGGTGACCGATAGGCTTCTGGAAGCAATCGATACCGACAAATATGACGTGATTATATTAAACTTTGCAAACTGTGACATGGTTGGCCATACAGGCGACATGAACGCGGCAATCAAGGCGGTTGAAGCTGTTGACGAATGCATTGGCAAAGTTTATGACAAGGTTATGGAAAAAGATGGCGTTATTCTTATTACTGCTGACCATGGTAATGCCGAGCAGATGATTGATCCGGTTGACAAATCGGTGTTTACTGCTCATTCGACCAATGTTGTGCCTCTTATTATTGCAGGACTTGGTGATGTAGAGCTCAAGTCAGGCAGACTTGCCGATCTTGCTCCTACCATGCTTGATATCATGGATGTTGACCTTCCTGATGATATGACAGGCGAAAGTCTTATTGTAAAATAATTTTTTCAAACAAAAAAACCTTATGACATTGTCATAAGGTTTTTTATTTTTAAAATTAAAACAAACCGGGAATGCTGATGCCGCTTGTAAGCTTGCTCATTTTTGCATTGTTGGCATCGTCAACCTTTTTGATAACATCGTTTACAGCTGTAATAATAAGATCCTGGAGCATTTCGATGTCATCGGGATCACAAGCTTCAGGCTGAATTATAACCTCTGAAAGCTCTTTTTTACCATTCATTTTAACGCTTACCGCTCCGCCACCTGAGGTGGCTTCAAATTCGGTCTGTTCTATTTCTTCCTGTGCTTTAAGCATTTCCTGTTGCATTTTCTGTGCCTGCTTGAGCATGTTGCCGGCATTGCCACCCATCATGCCTCCCATAGGAAATCTTTGTTTTGCCATGATTTATTCCTCCTGTTTTAAAAATTTACCATTTAATGCATCATAAAAATATGTTAAACCTCTGTTGGTTTTTATCATGTAACAAGGTATTGCCGAAGAAATTTTGGTTACTGCATTTTCATCATATGAGCTTACATAATAACCGTAAGTAATTTCATCAAAAGAAGTTGTGTCGGGTTGTGGAGATCTGGCTGCCGCATCAATAAGAACGCCGGTTATATCAACCATTCTCAATGTGTTATCAGTAGATTTAATATCGTCTGTTCCAGGCAGATACCATGTTCCGGAAACAGTGATTTTTTTTGTATCAAATTCTGCCCTGATGCGCGAATTAAGGATGGGAACGCCTGATACAAACCCTGTTGCTGTGCCCACAAGACCAGTGTCACTTTTTTTGAAGATAAGGTTATAGTCTTCACCTTTTATTCCAAGTGATGAAAAAACCTTTTCAAGCTCACTGCGTGCATTTGATTCGTTGTAGGAATAGGTGTCGGTTTTTACAACAAAGCTGAACACATTTCCGCTAATTTCGGGATTATACTTTTCGTTTGCATACAAGTGGTCGGTGTAGATGTAGTTTGTAACATCAATAATATTGAGATTATGAATTTTCAAAGGAACTTTTGATTCGTTAAAGGTTATGTTATAATTTGAAGATATGACAGAAGCAGTTTTTTTCATTATGTCTTTATCGACAACCGTTACGGAATTGAAACGAACCACACTGCCGGATGTTGAGATTATCAGATAGAGATTGATGATGCCAAAGAGTAAAATGAGAAAAGTTTTGATTTTTTTCCAACTCACTGCGCCACCTCCAGCTGTTTTGAAACGGTTGTTATTTCACCTTTTTCATCTTCTATAAACCACATGGGGCGCCAGATGCCCATGGAGCTATCGAACATATAGGCAGTGAAAAGATCGGATATTTTTCCGGATTCAGTTTGCGACTCCAGCATGTCTATTGCTTCAATGGCAGACGGACACAGCTCCGATTCTTCTGAATTGTAGAATGATTTGCAAAGCTGATGGTAGCTGACAATATTACCAGCTTCAACCTCAACTACGATTGAATGAGTTTTGTCGGACGGTATTATCATCCGGTCATTTATATAATAATCGAATTTTAGTGTGAAGGATTTTGAATTGACATCTTTTATGTCGGACGATATTTCAAAATACATTCCTTCTGAAAATCCGAGCGAGCTTGTGATGTTGTTGACAAAAGAAATACACGAATTTATGCATTCATAGCTTGTGTTGCCGGGAAGAGAAACACCCTTAGTTGTATTGAGAGATTTATAGTCTATAATACCACTTGTGTGAAGCTTTAATGTACCATAATTCTCAACAAAAACCAAAGAGTTATCATGTTCAGTGTAGCGTCTTATTGTGGATGTGTTGTAACCGAAGGTCTGAAGGATGGAATTGTAGACGTTGGGTTGGTTGGCGATGTCTGAAAACAGATTGTACCCCACTATTTTGGGAATCTGTGTTTGATTGATATTGATCAGAACATCGGGATCAATAATAAGATGGTTCTGAACCGCATTTTCGTCTTCTTTGTCAAAATTGAGCTCGAAAGAGTAATAATCACTACCGTTTGAAACAGATGGCACAAGATCGATATAGTCATCAAGTGCTGTATTTTCAAAATCTATGCGATATTTAAAAACCTTGTCTGTGGCTTCATCTTTAATATATACATATGATACCTTGGAAATACGAGTGTCGCTTGTCAAAATAAATTCACGAACAGAAGAAACATCGTCAAAAGCTGAATTGCCGGACAGCTGATATATAAAATAACCACTGTCATATTCTACCGGATAGGCGAAATAACACGATTTGCGTTTTAATGTGTCATTCCACTCATCTGCATCCGCCTCCTGAAAAGAGGTGGATGTTGAAAGAAGATCCAAAGCTGATTTTATCTCGGCAAAAAGAGAGTTGTATTCCGAAG
>JAZNBF010000021.1:0-11725 GCA_045586905.1 Clostridia bacterium | reverse complement strand
CTCCGACTTCATTCAACCTTTGGAATCATACCTCCGGAGATCACGCCTTCTTCTTGCAGTGTTGCCGCTTCGGAAACAGTCATTTCGGGAATAAGAGTTGACGGGTCATCCTTGTTCTTTAGAATTCCCGCAATATCGGTCATCATAATTAGTCTCTCTGCACCAAGAGCACCTGCAATATGTGCTGCAGCAGTATCACCATTGATGTTATAAGCGTTACCATCCTTATCACAGCCCACTGTTGAGACAACGGGAATGTACCCTTTTTCAAGAAGATCCGTTATGGGGTCAATGTTTATATTTGTTATTTTTCCCACATATCCAAACCGTTCATCCTTCATCACAGCTTCTATTAATCTGCCATCCATACCGGAAATGCCCATTGCTTTACCACCTTTGGTTTCAAGAAGGTTTACCAATGTTTTATTGACCTTGCCGGTCAAAACCATTTGAACAATGTCAATTGTTTCCTTGTCGGTTACACGAAGACCATCAACAAAAACGGGCTTCTTGCCGAGCTTTTCCATAAGATCGCTTATCTCGGGACCGCCTCCGTGAACAAGAACGATTTTAACTCCTATCAGCGATAAAAGTACAATGTCTTCCATAACCTGCATTTTAAGTTGCTCGTTTATCATTGCATTACCGCCGTATTTTACTACAACGATTTTACCGTTATATTTCTTTATATATGGCAGAGCTTGTGTCAACACCTCTGCTCTTTCCAAATTAGAAAATGTATTATTCATAAAATAATCCTTTCAAACCGATAGTATTTTCTTAATTAAGTTCGGTAATCACCATTGATTTTTACATAATCATAGGTGAGGTCGCAGCCCCAGGCTACGGCTGATATATCACTATCTCCAACGGATACGATAATTTCAATTTCTTTTTCAAGCAAAATCTCCTTTGCAAGCTCTTCTGAGAAATCCACTCCGGATCCGTTTTTACAGACTAATATTTCGCCTTTGACAGATTTAAATGAAACATCTACTTTTGAAATATCTACTTCGGCACCGCTGTATCCTATGGCGCAGAGAACACGCCCCCAGTTTGCATCTGCTCCAAACATGGCAGCTTTCAATAGGCTGGAACAAATTACACTTTTGGCAACAATTTTTGCAGTCTTTGAATCCTTTGCACCGCTAACTCTGCATTCCAAAAGCTTCGTTGCACCCTCGCCGTCGCCTGCTATCATCTTGCAAAGGTGAATGGTTACAGAATTAAGAGCTTTCATAAAAACATCAAAATCTTCACCCTCTGTCGTAATCTCCAGGTTTTCTGCCATTCCGTTTGCAAGAACTGTTACCATATCATTGGTAGATGTATCGCCGTCAATGCTTATCATATTAAAAGTGTTCTGAATATCGGTTGAAAGAGCTTTGGAAAGCATTTCGGAAGATATAGCACAGTCTGTTGTAATAAACACAAGCATTGTTGCCATATTTGGATGTATCATACCGCTTCCTTTTGCGATGCCGCCGATAGTACAAATCTTGCCGCCGATTTCAAATTCGACAGCAATTTCTTTTTTTATTGTGTCGGTAGTCATAATTCCTTCTGCCGCAGCTCCGCTTCCGTTTTTGGAGATACCGCTGACAAGTGAAGAAATACCATCAGCAATCGGATCGACAGAAAGAGGCACACCGATAACTCCTGTTGATGCTACAACAACATCCGAGGGTTTAATCTTTATGTTATCTGCGAGAAGAACGCACATTTTTTCTGCTGTTTCAACACCGTTTTCGTTGCAGGTGTTGGCGTTTCCGCTGTTGCAGATTACAGCCTGAGCCTTACCGTCGGCAATGTTTTTCTTAGTAACAATAAGCGGAGCACCTTTTACAAGATTTGTTGTGTACACAGCTGCGGCATTTGCAATTTTTTCACTGTAAATAAGCGTAAGATCTTTTTTTGTTTTGTTTTTCCTTATACCGCAGTGAATTCCGTTTGCATAAAAACCTTTTGCGGCACATACGCCTCCATTAACTGTTTTCATTATTAAATATTCCTTTCATTTATATTAGTTATAAGTCCTTCATCTTCATCAATGCCAAGAACGATATTCATATTCTGTATTGCTGCGCCACTTGCTCCTTTTCCGAGATTGTCAAAGCGGGCTGTTAAAATTATTCTTTCAGTGTTGCCGTTTATGCTTATCTGCATGTCGTCTCTTCCTGAAAAAGCGTTTGCAGAAACGAATCCTTCCTCATCGCAGGCATCATCAAAATGAATAAGCTTTCCTGTATAGGTGTTGCGATACACATCTTTAATATCTTGCACATTCCCCGATATGTCCTTTGTAAATAGTGGTACGGTAACTTCCATTCCACTGTAAAAATCTGCAACAATAGGACAAAATAGAGGAGTGATATCAATCCCTGATACAAGCTTCATTTCAGGAAGATGCTTGTGGGACTGAGAGAGACCATACTGTCTCGGTGCTTTAAGAAAAATATCTCTGTCTGAACTTTCATATTGTTCAATCATTTTTTTTCCGCCTCCGGAATATCCCGTCAGAGAAAAGCAGGAAAGAGATGCATCTTTCGGAATAATGCCTGAAGCTACAAGCGGAGCAACAAGCGCAATAAATCCGCTCGCATGACATCCGGGATTTGCTATCCTTTTTGAAGAGGCAATTTTTTCTTTAAATCCCAAAAGCTCGGGAAAGCCGTAGCACCAATTGGAATCTGTTCGATGTGCAGTCGAAGTGTCGATGATAACAGTATCACTGTTTTCACATAATGTTACTGCCTCCTTTGCCGCTGTATCCGGAAGACAAAGAAAGACAATGTCTGCAGAATTAATTGCTTTTTTTCTTGATTCTGTATTTTTTCTCATATCATCAGGCAAACTGATAATCTCAAGATCTTTGCGATTTGCCAATCTTTCGTGTATGCGAAGACCGGTGGTTCCTGCACTTCCATCAATAAAAATTTTAGACATCGTTGTATCCTTTCTGTAAAGGTTTGGTATAATTATGCGTATTTTTTGTATAATTATACTTTAAAAGCTGAGGTTTGTCAATGGTTGTAAGTGAAATGTCCGAATTTTTATGCAATTTTATTGAATAGCTTAGGGTTGACAATGGTTTTTTGATAAATTCTATAAAAAAACAACCGGATTTAAAATAGGAGTGTGATATGAATATTATTCCGAACATAATGAAAAAACAAAGACCTCGTAATTAAGGTCTTTGTTTTTTGTCAGTTTTTACCTCTGCTTTGAAATTTTAATTTGTCATTTTTTCCTGTTTGACTTTTTTATCTATCACATGTCTTGAAGCAAGCTCTTTGTGCACCTCTTCAAGCGATATGCCCATCTCGGTCATCATAACCATCACATGATATGCAAGGTCTGCCACCTCATATATGGTTTCTTTTTTGTCATCTGCCTTTGCGGCAATGATAACCTCTGTGCTTTCTTCGCCCACCTTTTTGAGAATTTTGTCTATGCCCTTTTCAAAAAGGTATGTGGTGTAGGAGCCTTCTTTTTTGTCAATCTTTCTGCCCTCTATAAGCTTCATAAGTGAGCCGAGAGAAAACTCATTTCTTTCGTCACTTTCCCATATCACATTTTCATCAAAGCAGCTGTCCGCGCCTGTATGACACGCAGGGCCCTCCTTGTCTACAACCACTACGAGAGCATCACCGTCGCAATCGGCCGAGATTGACACAATGTGCTGATAGTTTCCACTTGTTTCGCCCTTGAGCCAAAGCTCGCTTCTCGATCTGCTCCAGAAGCATGTGAGTCCCTTTTCCATGGAAATCTCAAGGCTTTCCTTGTTCATATATGCAAGAGTGAGCACCTTTTTCGATGCATTGTCCACCACAATTGCAGGGATAAGTCCCTTTTCGTCAAATTTAAGCTCGTTTATATTAACCATTTTATTTTCCTCCTCATATTCTCACTTCTATGCCTTGTGCTCTTAGCTCTGCCTTTAAGTCTTTTATGCTCACCTCTCCAAAGTGAAATATCGATGCCGCAAGACCTGCATCAACCTTTGGCAGTGCTTTGAAAAGCTTTACAAAATCATCTGTGCAGCCTGCACCACCCGATGCAATAACTGGCACATTAACTGCATCACACACCTTTTCGAGCATCTCAAGGTCAAATCCGTTTTTCACACCGTCGGTGTCGATGGAGTTGAGCACCACTTCGCCTGCGCCACTGTCCACACAGTTTTTTATCCAGCTTATAGCTTCCATGCCGGTGTTTTCTCTGCCACCTTTGGCAAAGACTCTGAATACACCGTCAACTCTTTTCACATCGCACGATATAACCACACACTGGTCGCCATATTTTTTTGCAGCTTCGCCAATGAGCTTCGGATTCTTTATAGCACCTGAGTTAACGCTCACCTTGTCGGCACCGCATTTGAGCACTCTGTCAAAATCATCGAGAGTATTTATGCCTCCGCCAACGGTCAGGGGAATAAAGATTTTGCTTGCCGCCTCCGAGAGAATGTCTGTAAATAGTGCTCTGCCTTCAGCCGATGCAGTTATGTCATAAAACACAAGCTCGTCTGCTCCGTTTTTTGTATAGAAATCTGCCAGCTCAACGGGGGAGGATACATCCGAAAGCCCTTTAAAATTGACTCCCTTCACAACTCTTCCGTCTTTTACATCAAGGCAGGGGATAATACGCTTTGTCAACATTTTGCCACCTCTATTGCCTCAGAAAGCTCAATCGCTCCCGTGTAATATGCTTTGCCGATGATGGCACCGTAGATGCCGAGCGCACCAAGCTTTTTCACGTCGTCCAAAGAGCTCACTCCGCCCGATGCCACAATCTGCATGTCAAACTTTTCGCTGAGCTCCTTGTAAAGAGCATGATTTGTGCCTTTCATTGCGCCGTCTTTTGAAATGTCGGTGCAGATAAGTGTTTTCACTCCAAGCTCCTGCATTTTTTTGCAAAACTCAAAGCACTCATACTCCGACTTTTCTATCCATCCTTTTATAGCCACATATCCGTCTTTGATGTCGGCACCCACTGCGATTTTGTCGCCATATCTTTTTATGGCTTCTTTAAGAAACTCCTCGTCGGTCACTGCCGCAGTTCCGAGAATCACACGGTCTATGCCGGCAGACATGTATGTGTCGATGGTTTTCATATCTCTCACCCCACCGCCAATTTCGCAAAACAGCGAGGTGGATTTTTTTATTTCTTTAACAACTTCAATGTTCGGTGTCGAGCCAAACTTTGCTCCCTCAAGGTCAACAAGATGCACATGCGTTGCACCAAGGTTTTCAAAATCCTTTGCAACACTTGCGGGATTGTCACTGTATATTGTCATCTTATCATAGTCGCCTTTAAAAAGACGCACAGCCTTTTTGTCATAAAGGTCTATCGCAGGAAAAATTATCATTTGTTTTCTCCAATCTCACAAAAAGCTTTCAGTATGCTAAGTCCCGTCTCACCGCTTTTTTCGGGGTGAAACTGACATCCGTACACATTGTCTTTTGCAACTGCCGCAGTGATGCAAGCTCCGCCATATTCGCTTGTGGCAATGGTTGAGTCTTTGCATTTTGTGCCATAAAACGAATGCACAAAATACACAAAGTCGCCGTCGGTCAGAAACTTAAAAATCTCGTTCTTTTTTTCTCCAAACGAAAGCGAATTCCATCCCATATGAGGGATTTTTACACCCTCTGCCACATCATCTTTTATCGGTCTTATCTCGCCCTCAATAAGTCCAAGTCCTTCATATTCACCATATTCAAAGCTTTTTTCAAAAAGGAGCTGCATCCCAAGGCATATGCCAAGTATGGGTTTGCCCTTTTTCGCCTCATCACACACGATGTCTGCCATGCCCGATGATTTAAGCTTTTCTATCGCATCACCAAACGCTCCCACACCTGGGAGTATTATTTTGTCGGCTTTTCTTATTACCTCTGTATCATTTGTCACAATTGCCTCTGCGCCAATGTGCGAAAGTGAGCTTTTCAGCGAAAACAGATTGCCCACTCCATAGTCTATAATTGCAATCATCAGAGAACTCCTTTGGTTGATGGTATTTTGTCTGCATTTTTTGCGTCAATTGCCACAGCCTGTTTCATTGCTCTTGCAGCTGCTTTGAATGCACCCTCTATAATGTGGTGCGAATTTGCACCGGAGAGCTGATTTAAGTGAAGAGTGCATCTTGCCTCTCTTGTAAATCCAAGCCAAAATTCCTCCGTGAGCTCTGTGTCAAAATCGCCCACCTTATCCGACGGTATGTCAAGCTCATATCCAAGATAGCTTCTTCCCGAAAAGTCGACTGCACAAAGGATAAGTGCTTCATCCATAGGCAGTATAATGCTTCCATATCTTGTAATGCCGCATTTGTCGCCAAGAGCCTCACCGAATGCCTGACCGAGTGTGATTGCCACATCTTCTGTGGTGTGGTGAAAATCCACCCAGGCATCGCCTTTGCATTTTACCTTAAGGTCAAACGAACCGTGTGATGCAAAAAGGGTGAGCATGTGGTCCAAAAATCCACAACGCGTCTCAATCTCTGCCTTTCCGCATCCGTCAAGATTCAGAGCGAGCTCTATCTGGGTTTCGTTTGTGTTTCTCACTATTTCACTTGTTCTCATACTAACATTCCTCCAATATCTTTTTGAGGGTATCCAGAAGAATAGTCATCTGGTCTTTTGTACCGATTGTGATTCGGTTGTAGTCTTTTATTTTTTCCGTTCCGAAATGTCTCACAAGTATGCCTCTGTTCTTCAGCTCGGCATATATCTTTTCACCATCAAACTCAGGATGCTTTGCAAACACAAAGTTCGTCATCGATTCAGTCATTTCAAATCCGAGCGCTCTGAGGCCTTCCATGGTGTATTCTCTTGCCTCTATAATCTTTTTGCAGTTGTCACGCGTGTATGCTTCGTCACTCATGCATCCAATCCCTGCGCCCATCGTCATGGAGTTGATATTGTAGGGGTTTGTGGAATATTTAATGGTGTTAAGGTCGGCAATAAGTGCTTTGTTTCCCACACCAAATCCAAGCCTTGCACCTGCCATCGAGCGCGATTTTGAAAATGTCTGTGTCACGAGCAGATTGTCATATTTCTCTATGAGGCTCACTGCACTCTCTGCTCCAAAATCCACATACGCCTCGTCAATAACCACCACATTGTCAGGGTTTGAGCTTACTATTTTTTCAATATCGCAGAGCGTGAGCGCAATGCCCGTTGGTGCATTCGGATTTGCAATAAAGATTGTTTTGCCTATGCCGATGTAATCATCAACATTTACTGAAAAATCATCCCTGAGCGCAATCTCAGAGTAGGGAACACCGTTCACCTCAGCAAACACCTTGTAAAACCCGTAGCTTATGTCGGGGAAAGCAGCCTCGTGTTCTTTGTCACAAAATGCCATAAACGCAAAGTTGAGTATCTCATCCGAGCCATTTGTGAGCAGCACCTCATCTTTGTCAACGCCAAGGCTTTCTGCCACCATCTTTGTCAGCACACTTGCTTCAGGGTCGGGGTAGAGGTGAAGGTTTTTTATTGCTTCCGATGCTTTTTGTATTGCCTTTTTTGATGGCATAAACGGTGACTCGTTGGTATTGAGTTTTATATAATCATTGTCCTTTGGCTGTTCACCCGGTGTGTATGGCACGAGGTTTTTAAGCCTTTGTGAAAAAAATCTGCTCATTTTTTTGCTCCTGTCAATCGTCAAGTCTTATCACTGCGCTTTTTGCGTGGGCTGTGAGGCCTTCTTTTGTGGCAAAATATTCCACATCTTTTGCAACTTTTGAAAGCGCATCTTTTGTATAATAGGTGTATTGTGTTTTCTTAACAAAGTCATCCACCGAAAGCGGACTCGAAAATTTTGCTGTTCCGCTTGTGGGGAGAGTGTGGTTTGGCCCTGCCATATAGTCGCCCAGAGCTTCGGGACAGTTTCTGCCCATAAATATCGAGCCTGCATGACGGATGGAGTCAAGATAGTCAAACGGATTGTCCACACATAGCTCAAGATGCTCGGGTGCAATCTCGTTTGAAATCTCTATTGCAGCATCTAAAGTATCTGCCACAATGATTTTACCGTTATTGTCGATAGACGCTCTTGCAATCTCTTCTCTTTCAAGCATTGGCAGCTGAATTTCTATCTCATCTGCCACCTTCTTTGCAAAATCCATGCTGTCGGTCACAAGCACTGCACTCGCATTTTTGTCGTGCTCTGCCTGAGAAAGAAGGTCGGCGGCAATGTGCTTTGCATTAGATTTACCGTCTGCCACACAGAGTATCTCGCTCGGCCCTGCAATCATATCTATCGAAACCTGACCAAACACCTGCTTTTTAGCTTCTGCCACAAATGCATTTCCTGGCCCTACAATCTTGTCAACCTTGGGCACCGACTCTGTGCCATAGGCAAGAGCTGCAATTGCCTGAGCTCCGCCCACTTTGATTATCTTGTCTACTCCTGCCACCGATGCGGCACAAAGTATCACGGGGTTAACCTTTCCGTTTGCCATGGGAGGGGTCACCATAACAACCTCTTTGCAGCCTGCAATCTTTGCAGGGATTGCATCCATAAGCACAGTCGACGGATATGCCGCAGTGCCTCCGGGCACATAAAGACCTGCTCTGTCCACAGGGATAACTTTCTGCCCCATAACAATGCCTGCCTCATCATTTATGATAAAGCTCTGTCTCACCTGTTTTTCGTGAAACTTATGTATGTTCTTGCTTGCAGTTTTTAATATTTCCAAAAATTTTGGCTCCACAAGTCCGATTGCTTCTTCAATTTCTTCTTTGGTTACAACGAGTGACGAAAGACGCGCCTTGTCAAACTTTTCGGTGTATTCAAAAAGTGCTCTGTCACCGTTTTCTTTTACATTTTTTATGATATCAGCCACAATATACTCCACATTTACCTCGGGCACTACACGGGCAAATATCTCGTCGTTTGAAACCTCGCCATATTTAAGTATATTTATCATTCTATCTTCTCCTCAAAAAAGCTCATATTTTGTCTTCTATTGCCTTCACAAGCTTTTCTATCTCTGAATTTTTAAATTTGAAGCTCGACTTGTTTGCAATAAGCCTTGCACTTATGGGCACTATTGTTTCGGTAACCTCGAGGTTGTTTTCTTTAAGGGTAGTGCCTGTCTCCACAATATCCACTATAACATCCGAAAGTCCGAGTATCGGAGCAATCTCGATAGAACCGTTTAAGTGAATAATGTCAATATCTCTTCCTTTTGATGCATAATAGGTCTTTGCAATGTTTGAAAACTTTGTGGCAACTCTGAGAGTCTTTTGCATGTTGTCTCTGAAATCTGCCTTCGATGCCACAGCCATTCTGCACTTGCCAAGTCCGAGGTCGAGAAGCTCATATATGTCGGGCTCATACTCAAGCAGTATGTCTTTTCCTGCCACACCAATGTCGGCACTGCCTCTTTCTACATATATCGCCACATCAGATGGCTTCACCCAGAAATATCTCACGCCCTTTTCCTCATTTTCGAAAATGAGCTTGCGATTGCCCTCTTTTATAGACGGACACTCAAAGCCCGACTTTTCAAATATGTCATACACCTTTTCGCCAAGTCTGCCTTTGGGCAATGCGATGTTAAGCATTGTTTTCAAGCTCCTCAAGCCCCCTTTCGTTGAGTCTTAAAAGCTGTTTGTATTTAAGCTTTTTGGGTATCTCTCTTTGTGCCGAAGCACTCTTTCCGCTGTCTGTCATCATCTTTATTGCATCGGTGAGCACACCAAGGTCTGAATTGTCATCATAAAGTATCACAGTGTCAATGTCATATTCCTTTGCATCGTCGTCAAATCTTTCTAAAAGGTCAGGATACACTGCAAAGCCTATTGCTCTCGACTTTTTGTTCATCTTTTTCATAAGCTTGTCATACTGACCGCCCGAAAGGATGCCCTCGGGGATGGTGTTGATAAACCCTTTAAACACAATTCCGTTGTAATATCCCATGTCATTTACAACCGAAAAGTCAATATGAAGCTTGTCGCCATATCCTCTTGCGTCCAGAAGCTTTGCCACATCCATGAGCTCGCCGAGAGCTTCCTTGCCCTCATCGCCCACTATTTCAATAAGCTTTTCGCTCACATCCTTAATGCTTCCGTACACGGTGGTGAGAGCGGCAATCTTTTTTGCCTTTTCTTCACTCACACCGTTTCTTTCGCAAATCTCAAATATCCCGTGAGCATTTTTTTCGCCCATGCATTTTATGATTTCTCTCTCACTTTCTCTGTCAAGCGAAAGGTCTTTCATAATGTCGCCAATCACACCCATGTGTGAAATGTCAAGCACAAAATCTTCCGATATTATCTTGAGGCTTTCACACGCAAGCGAGAGCACCTCAAAAATAGAGTAGGTGTCAATGTTTCCTATACACTCAAGTCCCACCTGCATAATCTCACAGAATGAGTGCTTACCCTTGGGAGCGCGATAAACATTTTCGTTATAATATACCTTTTCAAGCACACCTGCCCTGTCCTTGCCGTTTTTGATTATGGAAAGTGTCACATCGGGCTTCAGCGCCATAAGCTTTCCGTCAGTATCGTTAAAGGTAATTATATTGTCAGACACCAGAAAATCCTTGTTTCTCACATAAAGGTCATATTCCTCAAATTTACTCATCTTATACTGAGAATAACCGTATTTTCTGTAAAGAGAACGAAGCTTAAAAATCGCAATTTCGTCATTTTTCAATACCGAATTATCTATATTCATATCAAAGCAAACTCCTTTTGGCACAAGCATTTCGACAAACAACCGCCGATGATTTATTATTTTACCACACTAAAGCGCTAAAGTCAATAGTCATACACAAAAAAATACAAAAATTTGAAAAAATTTCAACATTAAATATTTTATCACGGAAATATATAAAAATCAAGTGCACAAACGCAAAAACGGCGTACCACAACGGTACGCCGTTTATATTCAATAATCAGTCATCAATGCTGTTATCGGTTGCTGCAGCATATATTGCCTCAACCTCAGCAGAGGGCTTCTTGTCGATAAGTGTCACAGCAATAGCAGCGATTGCGCCTATGATAAATCCGGGGATGATTTCGTAAATACCGGTAAGCGCCGAAAGTGTGAGCTTGTCTGCGGTAACAGGGAGCCAGAGCCAGAGCATATCTACAAGTGCACCGGCAATGATTCCTGCAACTGCGCCCTTATATGTAAATCTCTTCCAGAAGAGCGAGAGAAGAACAGCAGGTCCGAATGCGGCACCGAAGATACCCCACGCATTGGATACAAGATCCATAATAGCCTGTGCTGCTTTACCCTTGCTGCTTGCGATAAAGAACGCAATTATCGCAATCACGATAACTATCGCACGGCTAACCCAGAGCATTTCTTTGTTTGATGCGTTCTTGCGGACAAGGGGCTTATAAAGGTCGCTTGAGAAGGAAGAAGCGGCAACAAGAAGCTGAGAGTCAGCAGTTGACATCGAAGCCGCAATGATAGCTGCAAGGAGAAGTCCTGCGATAAATGCGGGGAACACGTCGCGTGCGAGCTCAACAAAGATAAGTGACTGCTTACCCTGTGCAAGAAGAACCTCGGAAAGGTCTGTGCCGTTTGAATATACAAACATTCTGCCCAGATATGCAATAACGATTGTAGCTGCAAGAGAAAGAACAACCCAGATTATAGCAACGGTAGCAGACTTCTTAACCATGCTGGGCTTCTTTATAGCCATAAAGCGAACGATAATGTGGGGCATACCAAAGTAGCCAAGTCCCCAACCAAGGCCGGAAAC
>JAZNBF010000020.1:0-1502 GCA_045586905.1 Clostridia bacterium | reverse complement strand
CCTTTGTTCAGACATGTCATTCCCTCTGCATAGTTTTTAATTATTTTCGTCTCTTCAGAATCTACCATTTCAAGCACAGTAAGTGCCTTTTCGTAGTATTTTCTGTCTACAAGACCTTTTCCGCACTGAACTATCTTCTCTTCTGTGCCTTCATAACCTGTCACAACATTATAGTGAACAGCAGCATCATAGAATTTGTTTTCGCCATATAGCTGTTCAGCATACAAATAATGGGCCTCGTTCAGTTTTGTTTTTGAATTCAAAAAGTTTTTTGCTTCTTTATACTCCGCTATCGCTGTTTTATAATCCTTTGAGTCAAAAGAAGCGTTGCCTTTAAAATAGTGTGGGGCAAAGGGTATCACAAATTCAATCGACAAAAAAACGATAAGTGCTACCAGGGCAAGAGAAATCAGCATAATGATGCTTCTTTTCTTTCCGAGTTTTTTAAACGGTTTCAAAAAAAGCAGTCCGAGCTTTTTGAATGCACCACCGATTTTTCGGGGGATGTTTACAATGGCTTTATTTAAATTAAAAGGTTGTTTACCTGTGGGCACAGCCTGCTGGTTCAGCGAATCTGCCAGGTTTTTTAATTCTTCAGCTGCCGGCGCATCCACATTTACCGTAAGGTCATTTCCGCACTGAAAACAAAATCTTGAGTTGTCATCATTTTCTGAGTGACATCTGGAACATATTTTCATAGTTTAAACTCCTTTTTGGCTGATTGGCAAATATAGTTTTTGTCCTGCATATATTTTATTCACATCAGTTATGCCATTGATTTTCATTATTTTCTGTATGTTTTCAATATAATCAAGGCCATATTTTTCACATATACTTTCAAGACCATCGCCTTGCTGAATCACATAAACCTTAAAAAGCTCAACATCTTCGGGCAGTTTGTGTTCCGTCTCGGTAACAGGCTGATTTGTCACGGAAGCCATAGTTTCGTTTAGTTTCTTTACAACATTATTTTTCTCAACAGCAAACGAAACTGATACAATCACCGACACCATCAGCAGAAAAGCCAAAATAAAGTTTAGTGGTGAAAAGGTCTTTCTGGCCGGTTTGGCTTTTTCCGATATTTTAATCTCGCGCCCGATTTCATCATGCACATAAAAACCCGTCAACTTTGAAACCTTATCGTTTTTCCATTCGAAAAAACCTCTTGTATCGGCAATGGGATCGACCACATATGCAATTTGCCATGGAAGATTAAAGAAATTCTCCTGTATGAAGATGTCATAATTCGACAAGAAAATTCCATATCCGGGATGGGTGTGTTGCCAGCCGACTATTTTTTTGTCGGGATACTTTTTGTCCTTTTCCTTATACACATAGTCCCAGGTTTCATGTGTGAATGTGAGAGTGGATGCCGATGCATCGGTATATCTGGCTTCAATATAATTTGAAATAACCACGGTTTTTCTCGGTCCGTCTTCCACATAGTCGCCTACGAGAATACTGCCAACCTCTTTTAACATTTCTAAGTCGGAGGCCAAGCG
>JAZNBF010000019.1:0-2828 GCA_045586905.1 Clostridia bacterium | reverse complement strand
ATCTTCAGCAACGTCTGTGTATGCTGCGAAACCAACAGTACCGAGCACCATTGTTAAAGCAACAACGAGTGCAAGAACTTTTTTGAGATTTTTCATAATTCTCAAATCCTCCCTTAATATAAAAGAGGTTTTTCTTTTCCTTTCCTATTATATATGCTATACTGTTTGTCGATACTGCCGAACAGTTCAATCCTCATACCACAAAGCAGTTGCGTCAGAATGTAAACTTGCCCGACCAAATTGCTTAGATGGTTGCATTAAGGCTCTGACTGCAGTCTCTCATCATGTGCACAAGCGAAGAAAACTATAAGGGGGGTGACCTGATGTCAAAATCGCTGACATGGCATGATTGCTTTGAGATGGGTATCATACTGTGTTTATAAGCTGAAAAGCAGTACAATCCTCCTACCACACGATGGTTATATTAAGGTTCTGACAAAGCTTTCTTCACAGTTGAGGCAGTATACAACACAAACGAAAAGAGGAATAAACATGATATATGTTGGTATTGACGTGGCAAAAGACAAGCATGATTGTATCATATGCAATGAAAATGGTGATATTCTGGCCGATGCTTTTACTGTTACAAACAACATAAGTGGATTCAATAAGATTTACGGAAAGATAATATCGCTCACCGATGACCTCTCAAATGTCAAGGCAGGTCTCGAATCCACAGGACATTATTCTTTTAACCTCCTGTCCTTTCTCACCGACAAGGGAATTACCACCTATGTAATAAATCCACTGCACACAAATCTCTATCGCAAAAGTCTTACTCTGCGCAAAACCAAAACTGACAAGGTGGATGCGCTGACCATTGCCACAATGCTCATGTCAGATGTGAGCATCAAGCCATATTCAAGAGTCCAGAAGCATTATGAAGAGCTGAAATCACTGACACGCTATCGCTTCGATAAGGTTTCAGAAAAGGCTGAGCTCAAAAGCTCCATATCACGACTGGTCACAATTCTTTTTCCCGAGCTTGAGTCTCTTGTGCCAACACTCCACATGAAGTCTGTATATGCTCTTTTAAGTGAATACCCTTCTGCTGCTCATGTTGCATCGGCCCATCTTACCAGACTCACCCGAATTTTGTATGATTCATCAAAAGGTCACTACGACCGTGACACTGCTATAATGTTTCGTACAGCTGCAAAAAATTCAATAGGAACAGTTCTGCCTGCAAAATCACTGGAACTAAAGCATACCATCAAGCTTGTGCAGGAAATCGAATGGGAGATAGGTGAGGTTGAAGCCGAGATAAAAAAGATTATGGATTCAATCAATTCACCAATCCTCACCATACCCGGCATAAACTATCGTATGGGGGCAATGATTATAGCTGAAATAGGTGACTTTGAAAGATTTTCTTCTCCCGACAAGATTTTGGCTTATGCCGGCTTGTCACCGTCAACCTATCAGTCCGGCAAATTGCAAAACGGTTATTCCCATATGGAAAAACGGGGTTCAAGATATCTGCGATATGCCCTGTTCAATTCAACAAAGTTTGTATGCCGCTGGGATGATGGGTTTTCTCAGTATCTTCGTAAAAAGTGTAGTGAAGGCAAGCACTACAATGTGGCAGTATCACATGCTGCAAAAAAACTTGTCCGGCTGATATATAGCCTTGAAAAAACAGGAGAGATATATCAAAAGAGCAAAAACACTTCAAAAAAAGCTGATATCGAAAGTTTTTTGCCTGAAAGCTGTAATATAAGTTGAAAAAGACGATAGTCAATCGTATATTTGCACAATTCCTTCATTATATATATGTAGAGTTTTATATAATTCAAAACATTATGAGTTGTTTTGTTAAAAATTTCTTGACATTTTTCGATAAAACATATAAAATACAATAGATAGTGGTTATTTGTGCATATATATAATGAAAGAATGGCACATGCCGCATCTGCATATCTGAGCCGCGTTGCTTTGGAATGCACTATTCACACGGTTATAACATAAAATGTAACATAGTTTACTCTATCATTACATTTTTGTTACAACAATATATACTGCATTGACTGTAACATTTTCGGGTGTTATAATCAGTGCAAGGTTAGAGTTAAATCTAACCGTAGTGTTAAGTTGTATATGAATGAGATGCAGCTTAATCACGAAAAATTAAGTCATCTCATTCAAAAAATATTATTAAGGGAGGATTTGAGAATTATGAAAAATCTCAAAAAAGTTCTTGCACTCGTTGTTGCTTTAACAATGGTGCTCGGTACTGTTGGTTTCGCAGCATACACAGACGTTGCTGAAGATGCTGAAGAATACACAGCAGTTTCCACACTTTCTTCACTCGGTATCCTTACCGGTTATGAAGATGGTTCTTTCAAACCCGATGGTGACATCACAAGAGCAGAATTCTGCGCAGTTGTTTGCCGTGCTTTAGGTGCTAAAGTTGCCGGTACAGCTGTTACAGGGTTCTCCGATGTTGCTGCTGACCACTGGGCATCTGCTTACATCGCATATGTAGCAGGCCAGGGCATCGTAAACGGTATGGGCGATGGCACATTTGCTCCTGATGCAAACGTAACATTCGAACAGGCTGTTAAAATGCTCGTAGTTGCTCTCGGTTACGAACCCGTTGCAGCTTCCAGAGGTGGCTGGCCCACAGGTTACATGGTAGTTGCTAACACCTATGGTCTCACAGAAGGCGTTTCTGCTGTACAGGACGCTCCTGCTTCCAGAGGTATCGTAGCTCAGCTCGTTAACAACGCTCTTGACATTCCTGTAATGGAACAGGTTGGTTTCGGTACACAGATTTCTTACGAAATCATGAGCCCCGAATATGATAACGCTTACAAAGCTCTTATCAC
>JAZNBF010000018.1:0-16979 GCA_045586905.1 Clostridia bacterium | reverse complement strand
CTTCCCTATCGTTGTTACAATCTTTGTAGCTTTCCTCGTGCCTTCTGCTACTCCCCTTGTTGGTTGCCTTATGCTTGGTAACCTTCTCAAGGAAAGCGGCGTGTGTGAAAGACTTTCTAAAACAGTTCAGAACGAGCTTATGAACATCGTTACCGTATTCCTTGGCATTTCCGTTGGTGCTACTGCTACTGCCGAAACCTTCCTCAGCCTCGGTACAATAAAGATTATTGTTATGGGCGTGGTTGCATTTGGCGTGGCTACTGCATGCGGTGTGCTTTTAGCTAAATTTATGAACCTGTTTTTAAAGAACAAAATCAATCCCCTCATCGGTTCCGCCGGTGTGTCGGCAGTGCCTATGGCAGCTCGTGTTTCACAGAAGGTCGGACAGCAGGAAAATCCTTCAAACTTCCTTTTGATGCACGCTATGGGACCAAATGTTGCAGGTGTAATCGGTTCTGCTATTGCAGCAGGCTCGCTTATCGCTATGCTTGCTAAATAATAAGGAGATAAACTATGTCTAAATTATTTATAACAGATACAATTCTTCGTGACGCCCATCAATCGCAGGCTGCCACCCGTATGAAGACAGAGGACATGATTCCTGCCCTCGAGATACTCGACAAGGTTGGCTATTGGTCGGTAGAGTGCTGGGGCGGCGCAACTTTTGACTCTTGCATGAGATTTTTGAACGAAGATCCCTGGGAAAGACTCCGTACCATCAAAAAACATATGCCAAACACAAAGCTTCAGATGCTTTTCCGTGGTCAGAACATCCTCGGCTACAAGCACTATGCCGATGATGTTGTGGAAGCATTTTGCAAGAAATCTATCGAAAACGGTATTGATGTTGTAAGAGTATTTGATGCTCTCAACGATCCCAGAAACCTTGAGGCAGCAATCAAATTTGTTAAACAGTATGGCGGAATGTGCGAAGCTGCAATCAGCTACACAACAAGCCCTGTACACAACGAAGATTATTTTGTGAAGCTTGCATGCACTTTAGAAAAAATGGGTGCAGATACAATCTGCATCAAAGATATGGCAAACCTTCTTTTGCCATATGATGCATACAGCCTTGTTAAAAAACTCAAAGAAAATGTGAGTGTGCCGATTCATCTCCACACCCATAACACTGCCGGCACAGGTGACATGACAAACCTCATGGCTGCTCAGGCAGGTGTTGACATTGTGGACTGTGCTCTTTCCCCTATGGCAAACGGTACAGCAAACCCCTCAACAGAGGCTATGGTTGCTACAATGAAAGGCACCGAGCGCGACACAGGTCTTGACCTTGAGCTTCTTTCTCAGGCTGCAAAGCATTTCAGAAAAGTTGCCGAAAAGCTCAAAGAGCAGGGTTCACTTGACCCCAAGGTGTTAAATGTTGATGCAAACGCTCTTCTCTATCAGGTGCCCGGTGGCATGCTCTCCAACCTTATTTCTCAGCTCAAGCAGAACAATGCTGAAGATAAATACTACGAAGTGCTTGCCGAAGTACCCAGAGTAAGAGAAGATTTTGGTTATCCTCCACTTGTTACACCCACAAGCCAGATTGTTGGCACTCAGGCAGTGCTCAATGTGCTCTCGGGCGAAAGATACAAGATGATCACCAAAGAATCAAAGGGTGTTTTAAGAGGCGAATATGGTCAGCTTCCTGCTCCCGTTAACGAAGAAGTGAGAAAGAAAGCAATCGGCGACGATGAGGTTATCACTGTTAGACCTGCCGACCTTCTCTCCCCCGAGCTTGAAAGCTACAAAGAGGAAGCAGGCGACCTTATCAAATGTGAAGAGGATGTGCTCAGCTATGCACTCTTCCCGCAGGTTGCACGTACCTTCCTTGAGAACAGAAACAAAAAAGCTTCCGGTGCTTCAGATGAAGTGAGAGAAATTTTTGTTCAGGACCTTTCTTAATAAAAAAGTGATTTCATCACATCATCCCCCTAACCCCCACTCTTGGGGGCAAAAAGGTTCACTTTTTTGAAACAAGCAAAATTGCGCACATCTTGCGCGCAATTTCCTATGTTATAACAAAACAACAATGCAGAGTGCTATAATCACTCTGCATTGTTTAAATTCTTACATCCCGATTTAAGGAGAAAAGATATGAAAGATTATTTAGTCAGAGCTGTCAGCGAAGACGGTACCGTCAGAGCTTTTGGTGCGCTTTGCCGAGAAACTGTTGAAACAGCAAGAGGTCATCACAACACTACACCTGTTGCAACTGCAGCACTTGGCAGACTTCTTACAGCCTCCGCCATGATGGGTGCAATGCTCAAGGGCGAAAAAGACCTTATCACACTTCAGATGACAGGCGCAGGCCCCCTCGGAAGAGTGATGGCAGTATGTGGCTCCGATTGTAAGGTGAAGGGTTATGTTGCCAATCCCGGTGCAGAGCTTCCCTTAAACGAAAAAGGCAAGCTCGATGTGGGAAGAGCAATAGGCACCGACGGTTTTCTGACAGTTATAACAGACCTCGGCCTGAAAGAGCCCTACATTGGCAAAATACCCCTCGTGAGTGGCGAGGTTGGCGACGACCTTGTGAAATACTTTGCAATTTCAGAGCAGGTGCCATCTGTTGTAGGTCTTGGTGTACTTGTGGACAAAGACCTCACAGTAAAACATGCAGGAGGTATAATAGTTCAGGTTATGCCCGACGCAACAGACGAGACAATTGACACTCTGGAGAAAAACATTCAAAACATAACAAGTATCACCGATATGCTTGAAAGCGGCATGAGCATAGAAGACATACTCTCTGTGGCTCTTGAAGGTTTTGATTTTCATTACACACAAAAGAGCGATGTGAGCTACAACTGTAACTGCTCAAAAGACAGAGTGAGAAAAGTTCTCAGGTCGGTTGGTGCCAAGGAACTCAAAAGCATCATTGAAGAAGACGGTAAAGCAGAGCTCGGTTGTCAGTTTTGTTCGGAAAAATATCAGTTTGACAAAGAAGAACTCATGGAAATCTTAGAAGAGATAGAGTTAGCCAAAAAAGAGGAAAACAAAAATGATTAAAGCATGTATTTTTGACCTTGACGGAACGCTTCTCAACACAATACCAACCATAAGCTACTATTGCAACCTCACGCTTGAGCATTTTGGCTTTGAACCGATAGAGGAGAAAAAATATAACTATTTTGCAGGTAACGGTGCAAAGCTTCTCATTGAAAGAACGCTCGCTCACGCAGGTGCTGACCTTGAAAAGTATTTTGAAAAAGCTTTTGAATATTACAACTGTGAGTACAACAAAAATACAACGCGCGGCACAAAACCATTTAAGGGAATTTGTGAGCTTTTGGATGAGATGAAAAGAAGAGGCATTAAAACATTTGTACTTTCAAACAAACCCGATTTTGCGGCAAAATCTGTTATTGACAGCTTTTTGGGTGACAAAATCGATGCTACATACGGTGCAACCCAAGGTGTGGCGCTGAAGCCTTCAACCGAGGGACTTGAAAAAATTATGAAAGAGTATTCAGTGTCAAAAAGCGAATGTCTGTATATCGGCGACACCGATGTGGACATGCAAACCGGCAAAAATGCAGGACTTTTCACAATAGGAGTGCTGTGGGGCTTCAGAGATGAAGAAGAGCTCATGGCAAACGGAGCCGACCTCATTGTGTCAAATCCGGTTGAAATTTCAGACTATATAAACGAAAACTAAAAAAACTTTCCAAAGCAACTGCTTTGGAAAGTTTTTTAGTTTTAATTTGTCAACGCATCGATCTGTGCAAGTATGTTATCCTTTTCTTCCTGAGTCTGCGCACTTGCAAACTGAGCCATGAGAGCCGCTATTTTTTCTTCGTTGGTTGGTTCAGGTGCAGGAGTGTCTGCAGGTGGCTCTGCGGGGGGAGTAGATGGTTGAGGTGGTTTTACGGGAGTAGTTGGCTTCGGCTCTACGACAGGAGCTGAAGGCTCCTGGTGAGCACCTTCTTCACCCTCAATCTCAACTTTTATGCCATTCTGTGTTGCATATTCATATGCATAGCTTTCCCTTGAACACTCAATGACAAGCTTATGGCAACCAAGAAATGCATCGGCACCAATTTCTTCTACTGAGTCGGGGATGACAACCTTTTCGAGATTGTCACAGCTTTTGAAAACGCCCTCTCCTATTTGTTTAAGTCCTGAGCCAAAAGTCACACTCTCGAGAGAATCGCAGTCGGTAAACGCATAGTTGCCAATGCTTTCGAGACTGATTTTTTCACTGTCAAAAGCAAGTTTTTCAAGCTTGGAACAAGCATAAAAAGCACTGTCGCCAATTGTTTTGACAGAGGGTGCCAGAGTTACATGTCTGAGGCCCTTAAGGTCGTCAAAGGCATGGGCACCAATTGTTTCAATGCCATCGGCTATGGTGAGATTGGTAATATCCTTTTTGTGATCTTTCCAGGGTTTTTCGTCACCGGCCTGATAGTCTGTGCTCACGATAGCTTCTTCTACTATTGTGAGAGTGTGGGAATGTATTTCAAATCCGAGGTCTATCAATTCGGCAGAGGAGTCAACCTCAACTTTTGATTTTTTGCTTTCCTTTTCGTCTTCAAAAAGACCTTCGCCAACGATGCTCTGAAAAACATTTATTAAAAGATATATTATTACAAAAATACCGATGATTGTAACTGTCAGAATAACAAGCTTGTGGTCTTTCTTTTTCTTTGTATTCTCTGTTTGCTCACGCTTTGCTTTTCTCTCTTCAAGAGAACGACGCAGTGCATCGGAACGAATATCATCTTTTGATATTTTCATTGTAGAAGAGTCGGATTCTTTTTTTGTCTCATCTGTCTCTTCAGCTTTTACGTCATCTGCTTCTTCATAAGTCTTGACAGATATATCTTCAGACTCCCGCATATCATCAGTGATTTCTTCGGTATTATTATCTTGCACCTCTTCAGATGCATCGTCATATGCTTCTTCAGGCTTTTCCTCAGCTGTATCCGGGTGTATCTCTTCAGGCTTTTCTTCTGGTGTGGCCTCAGAGATTTCTTCCAAAGCATCATTCTTCTCTTCGGGTTTTGAAGAGAGGGAAATTCTTATGGTTTCACCGTTCATGCCGGACAGGGCTTCCTCTTTCTTGTCTTCTTCGGGAGCAGATACGGGATAGTCGCAATAAGGACAAACAATTTCGGTGTCTAAAATTTCATTTTCGCAATTTGCACATTTGATAACAGCCATGTTTTTCATCCTTTCGTATATTAATATCTTCCGTTTTTACTGTGCCTGCTGCTTCGGCTTCTTTTTCTTATCTTTGCAGTTGTTATGGAAATCGCCGCCAATATTACAACCGATATGAAAGCGAGAGATGCTCCCACCAATACCTTAGATCTCTTTTGCTTTACATTTAGTCGTTCGGGCAGTTTGACACGTTGGTTTTGCCTGTACACCTGTTTTGCCTGAGAGTAGTCAATTTCGCTTTTAAATTCGATTCCTTTTATAATTTCACTTGCAGAAGATAACTGCTGTTTTTTTGGTGCATATTTTGATACCTGAGATATTCTGAAAATATTTCCGTTATATATCGTGTACCAGTCGCTTACATATGAACCGCCTTCGGTTTCATATATGCCAAGAATATATGGTGTGTAGGTTGAAAGTTCATCTCTCTCAAACCACTTGATGCGCATTATTTTTCTCTTGTTTACTCCTTCTTCAACAAGTGAATCACGGTATTTTACCATGGCTTTTTCTTTTACTTTTGCACTAAAATCGTAGAGATTGTAGTCATACATAAGGCGATGAAATTTGAAGTTGTCTTTCTTTTCCTCTTCGGTTGAAGGATCGGACACAGACACATTTATTGTATTGCCCGAGGCATCGCGGCCACAAAGGTATAAGTCGCCCGGTATCATTACATTCTCTGTCCATGAAGAATGAGTGTATCCGTTTGCACTCAGAATATTCGAAAAACCGTAGTCACACTCTTCTCTTGTGCATGCGGAAAAAGAGGACGGTATTGAGATGTGATTGATCTCAAACTGCTCAATATTATACTCTTTAGCAAAAGCACATGTAGCAAACAAAGAAAAAACAACTATAAGCCATACAAAAATTGCCCTTTTGAGACGCATGTTTAAAGTCACCCCTGCTTTGTTTTTTTGCCAAAACCCCAAGATGCTTTATAGAACACACCTATCATAGTGTCAGATGTGAAAATGCGAATATCTATTGTTCCATATGAAAAATATCAATCTATCTTTTCAAAATAAATTGATGCCAGACCACTGTCTCTGTTTGCATTGTCCATGCCATAGTCAAATGTTAAAAATCTTGTCTGGACACCGTTGAGAACTATGTCGATAAATTTGCCATCGACAGAATATTTACCCCTAAGAGCAAATTTTACACCATTGTTTTGTGAATTTTCATTGGTGTCGATAAATTCTGCACTGACACTGCCGTCTGATTTGAGTTCCATTGTCATTTTGCCGGTGGAAGATTCACTGATAAAGGTTGTATCGAAAGTAGAAGAATTTTTGACTTCACCATAATAAATGCTCTTTACATCCATAAGATATGAGCCCGATCTCTGATATAGAAGAACATCACTTTTTCCGTCAAGACCTATTGCCACAAAATCTACTCCGTCTTTTTGGGAAGAGGTCCACCAACCGTTAAAATCGGCGTTGCCAAAGGTGCGTGCAACAGCCTTACCGTCGGGAAGGAGCTGCATGGCCCCCACTGCCTGAGTCTGATCGCTTCCGGAAAATTCACCCATGGACTGATAGGTCCCAACAAGCTCAGTGTTGACTGAGCCTTTAAGTTCTTCGGCTTTTTCTGAATTTTCCTGAAGCTTCTGGCCGAATTTTTCACTGAACTCACTTATTGCTTTTTCTTCATTATATGTTTTCACAGCATACTGTATAACAAAAACTGCAGCAATGACAACACAAAGCGCAGCGACAGCGATGACTGCAATTATTTCTTTTTTTAGTTTTTTCTTGTTTTCCTGTGTCTGCATATATATGCTCCTTTTATCACAACTTATCACACTAAAGTATAACACAAATCGTGTTTTATTGCAAGTGCCTTTTAAATGTATTATATATCGTGGGAATACCTTTTGATTTTATGCGAAATAAAATATAGACAAATCCTGTGTAATATGATATAATAAGAAAGCAGATGAAAAAAATATCTGCTGCCAGATCAAAAGAAAAGGAGAATGGTTATGATGAAAAAAATACTAAGTGTATTTATTGCAGTGCTTTTAATGATAGCCCAGATTCCCGTACTTTCCGACACCCCTGTCACAATTTACCTTGACGGTAAAATTCTTGAAACATCTACCCAGCCAACAAATGTGTCGGGTAGCATTATGGTGCCTTTCCGTCCGATATTTGAAGCTCTCGGAATGGAAATCAACTGGAGCGAAGCTCATCAGAAAGTGGTTGCACAAAAAGACGATAAAACCGTCATCCTGTCTATCGGTTCTGACAAAATGCTTGTAAACACTGACATTATCACCATTCCCGTTGCACCGTTTATTGAAAACGGTTCTACACTCGTTCCCGTGAGAGCAGTTTGCGAAGCAATGCAGTGCACAGTTGAGTGGGATGATGCAAACAAAAAAGTTATCCTTAAAACAAAAGATTATGTTGAGCCGGAGCCCGGCACACAGCCCGACACCCAAGTTGGTTCCGATGGTGCACAGGAAAAACCCGATGTAAATACAAACCCCTACAATCCTGTTATAGACAATGGTCCTGCATATATAAACAAAATCAACGACAATCTTGCAAAAGACCTTATGAACCTTATAAATGCAAAACGAGCTGAGCTTGGCATTGCAACTCTTACAATTGATAAAGATGTGTGTGCAGTAGCTCTCGCACATTCCAAGGATATGGCAGAATATGGCTATTTCAGCCACACTTCACACTCCGGCACAAATCCGTTTGACCGTCTTGATGCAGACGGTGTCAAATACGATGCAGCTGCCGAAAACCTTGCATCAGGATTTTTAACAGCTCAAGAAGTGCTTGACAGCTGGTTGAATTCGACCTCTCACAAAGACATCATTTTAAGCAATGAGTTTACTCACATTGGTGTTGGATATTATGCAGGCGGTCAGAATGGTACATACTGGACACTGATGCTTATAAAAAGATAATCTGAAAAATCAAAAAGCCATACATCTCAAAAAAGATGTATGGCTTTTATTTTTGCTTTATGTTGTAAGAGTATTTTTCAGTAATCGTATATATCTTTTCCTTTATACTGTCAACAAACCCATCAGTTTTCAAATTTATTTGCAATATTATACAGTATTCTTGCGCATGCAAGATGACAATTGGTCCAGAAATTCCAGATTTTGTGTTTGGGATCTTCTGTTATCCACTGTGTAGGGATAAGGCCGGTTTCTTCGTTTTGCATTCTTGTTATCTTATCAAAAAGAGCGCACGCCTTTTCATACCAGAGCTTATCGCCTGTGAGTGTGTATACTTCCATAAAGGCTTCGGCAATAGCAGAGGTGCTTGAATCGACAGGCACATACCATTCATACTGCTCAAGACCTGCGGGTGATTCCCAGCACTGTCTGTAAGTGGCAGAGCGGCACCAGGGTGAGTATCTGCCCCAGACCACAAACTGATCTTCTACAAAGCGCATAATTGATACAGCTGTTTCTACTGCTTTGGGATCATCAGCTTTGGTTTTTGCAATGTGATTTATTACTGACAGAGCAATAAAATGAGTCATGTTTTCATGTCTTGATGAAAAAGCAGTGTCTTCAAATTGTCCCTCCCAGTCGTAACCGTCTATGCAGGTTTTCTGTATGTAACCATAGCAGTTGTCTGCCATATCTTTCCATACCTTGTCTCCTGTTTTTTCATGCATTGTTGTCAAAAGAGGTATTATTGCATTGGGAACACAGTAGTTTTCCACCTGCGGCTTTCCGTCCAGGGAAGAAAGGAACAGATGCCATGTTCCGTTTGGCTGAAGATTGCTTTTGTAAAATTGGGCAATTTTCATTGCCGCATCGGAGTATTTTGATTCTCCTGTTGCATCTGCCAAAGTAAAGTATGCTTCGGCAACCTTGCAAGGATATATCATCATTACATTGCCCATTCTATTTGCAGCAGCAGTAATCTGAGGCTTCTGACCTTCTCTCAGATGCTCTGTGCTGTAAGTATAGGGAAGGCCTGCAAGAGGAGTGCCCTCTTTATAGGTGACAACATCCAGAAGATAATCTGCGGCTTTTTTGGCTATATCCATAGCTTTAGAAGCATTTTCGGGTTCCATTTTTGCGTATGTGACCATCGCAATTATAACGCTGGAAAGCATTTTGGAAGGATACAGGTTGAGGTTATAGTCAGGGTCAGGTCTTCCTGTTTCCAGAAGATACTGTATCTCCTTGGAGTTATAGATGTAGCGATATGCCTTGAGAGCACATTCACGATAGGAATATGCCTTTGGAGGAAGATTGTCTCTGCCGGGGAACGGATCACACTTGAAGAATGTGCGCATGCCTGCCACACACATAAAATCACCGTCTTTGTTATAGGCATCAACCTTAAGCGTGGTCATGCCTGTGGGAAGGTCTTTCCATATTTCTGTGAGGAAAGAGATTGATTTTGTTGATTCAAAGCTATAATTTTTTCCGTCTTCATCGGTAGCAGTGTAGATGTATTTCTTTGCGCCCGGAATTATTGGGAAAGACAGTCTTGGGTTGTAGATAAACTGTGACGAATGTACATTCCAAAATGGTCTTCCGTCAAAGCCGCCCTGAAAGCCGCTATGCTCGGAGTTATATTCTTTAAGAGCCTGATTTGCAAAAGAAATCATAACATAAGCCTCCTTGGGTTTTTTTGAAATTATACATCATATATTACATTTGGTAAATGAAAAAAATCTATATACATATGTAAATAAGTTACATTTTCTTACACCATAAAAAACAAGACCGGTTTTTTAATGCCGGTCTTGTTGATATTTGCTATGTAAAATCAATGTGTGCCTGCTTTGCCTTTTCCTCTTTTAGACTCAATGTTGCGCTTGATGTCGTGCATTTTTTCATCGCTGGCTTGTTTGAACTTGTTGAGTTTGTCTTCAAAGGAAAGACCTTCATCGAAAGACCTGCCCCACTCAAATTCGGCAGGTTGGGCATGGAGATCTGTTTCGGGGAGCTTGGTTGCACGGGGTTTCTTTTCAAAACGGGGTTTTGAAAAAGATTCTTTTTTGCCGTCGTCTTGCATTGCCTGTTTGATAGAAAGACCAATCTTGCCCTTTTTGTCGGGTGGAAGAATTTTTACTTCAACACTGTCACCAACTTTTACATGGTCGTTTATATCTTTTACATAGGCTGTGGAAATTTCAGAGATGTGAACAAGACCTGTTACACCCTCGCCCAAATCTACAAAAGCTCCGAAATTTGTAACACCTGTTACCTTACCGGTGACGATTTTGCCCTCTTCAAACTGCATATGAATATATGCCCCCTCTAATTGTTATCTTTTGAATTGATGTATACTTTGTCTCCGGGCTGAACAAGTCCCAGAGTTTTTCTGGCAATGTCTTTGTAGCTTTCGTCGGAATGCATGTTTACCTTTTTTTCCTGAAGTTCTTTGTTTATTTTCTTCTCGTCGGCAATCTCTGACTGAACTGCCGCTATGTCTGACTTGTAATTGCTGATGCTTACAATAACAGAGTAGAAAGATGAACAAAGAAAATATGCAAGACAAATAATTATTAAACTTTTGATAAATTTGAATTTTCCTTTTTTGTTATTCTTCATAGCAAAAACCTCTTCAAATATCTCTATTTGCCCATTTAACATATAAAGCTACTATACTCCGTAATTATACCCTATTTTCTCACACTTGTAAAGATTTTTTTGAAAAAATTTTCCCAAAACATATGCACCTTTTTCTTTTTAAGCTGTTTTTTCCGTGATTTGCCTTTCTTTTTGTCGGCAAAGGAAAAAACCATTTTTTTTACTTTTTTAAAAATACACATAAAAGGTTTTGAGAGATATAAAAATATTCTTTTTAAAAGAAGTAATACCGTCTGCAAAATTTTTCTGACTGCCGAAAATACTCCTGCCATTATATTAAGCACATATTTTCCTATTGTGACAAAGTATAAAAGCAGTCCTAAGATGAGACCTGCAAACACATACCATCTCAGGTCACCATCGGCATAACGGGAGACAGTGTGAGAGAAGAGAAAAAAAGCAACAGCGCAAAAAACAGCATCCTGAAATGCCAGCATGCCGGAGCCGGGCGTGTATGCCCTCCTTAGTGCCCTGAACAAATCAAATACCACGCCAATGCATATCCCGCAAAAAAATACGCTGATAAAAATCAGAAGATCACGGGGGGTGTTTACCATCATTTCATCAAACATCACTTAAATATTTTACCAAGGATTGACGAACCGCTTTTTCGTGGCTCAACATATTCGAGCACCGAAACCCTGCCTCCAACGGTTATTTCCCCGCTGTCGAGGTTGAGCTTGGAGAGGGAAAGGGCGTCACCCCTTATGATGAGAATACCTTTTGAGGTGTGAAGCACGACCTCATTTTCATTGTAGCTTTCAGCATTTTCAACTCCCGAAATACTGATTTTTGCCCTGTTTTCCATGATGATGTTGTGTGGCAGATCGGTGTGCGATGCCCTTAGTTGTTTTTTGTCATCCATAAAAAAACCTCCGTATACTATACTTTTAATAAATAGTATGCGGAGGTTGTCTTTTTGATGAATTATTTTCAGAGCACCTTATACATTGCCGAAGCATCGCCCTTAAGAACATGCTCCCCTATGGAGACAATTTCTGCCTTAAACACTCTTTCGCCAAAGGTAACTTCGAGCACATCGCCTTCTTTTACCACTGCCGATGGCTTTGCCACCTTACCGTTTACGGTGACCTTGCCCTGTTCGCATGCCTCGCAGGCTACTGTGCGACGTTTTATTATGCGTGATACTTTAAGATATTTATCGAGTCTCATTATATTACCTCATCTTATTATTTTTAGTTTTCTGCAAAGCTTTGTGAGTGCGTCAGCTTTTGGCAGAAGTGCCAGATCGTCTTCTGTGATACCCTTTATAATAACCAGAATTATGAAATATACAAAAACGGCAATTACTATGGGCAAAAGCGCGTGAAAAAGACGGCCTGTGCTTTCAAAAAGTGGTGTTGTGATGCTTAGAGATGCCGCCATTGCCGCAGTGGCAGTTATTGGCTTTATGACAAGTTCGGAAAGCGAAAAGCTCACCTTTATACGCTTTTTCATGTCGAAAAGATTGAGCACAAGGATTACCGTGTAGCATACCAGAGTGCCTATGGGAGCACCTTTTATGTTGACAGAAGGATGTGCAACAAGGAAATAGTTTATCACTATTTTGAGAACTCCGCCTATGAGCATGTTTTTGACGGGGACTAAAACATTTCCCGTTGCCTGAAGAATTGCATTTGTAACAAGTACGAGCGAAACAAAAACTATTGCCAGAGAAAGAATTTCGAGACTCTGTTCGGCATTGGTGTTACCGTAGACAAGATTGAGAATCGGACCTGAGAGCATGCTCATGCCAACCGAGCACGGAAGCGCAAATAAAGCTGTGATTTTAAGACTTTTCTGTGTTGTGTGTGAGCAAAGAGCATAGTCCTTCTGAGAAAAAGCCGCCGCAATTGCAGGCACTATGCTCACTGTGATTGCGTTGATAAGTGTGGGAGGAAGATTGAAAAGAGGAAAAGCAAAGCCCGAATATGAGCCCCAGAGTCTGTTTGCCTCCGTCTCTGAAAAGCCGCCTGCCTGAAGGCGACGCATTATCATTGCCATGTCGATGAGGCTTGTGAGTGAAAACACCGACGCACCGATTGTTATGGGAACTGCAATCTTTATGAGCTTTTTGAGTATCGCCGAATTGCTCTGAGCATTGGCTGATGCGGAGAGCTTTGGCACACTTCTTTTCTGACGGGTGTGGATAAGGAAAAGAATCACAAAGCCAAAAGCTGCACCACATGACACGCCAAACACTGCGCCCGATGCTGCCGACTCCATGCCCTTTGAAGACAAAACATAAGCAAGGCCAAATCCGACCACGAGCTTGCCGATGGCCTCAGCGACCTCGGAAAGAGCAGTGGGAATCATATTCTGATGTCCTTGGAAATAGCCTCTGTAAGCACTCATCGCCGACACAAAAAGCATGGCGGGAGCAATAGCTCTTATGCCCTGTGCTGCACCTGAATTTTTGAGCAGCCTTTCTGCAAAAAAGTTTGCTCCGAAATAAAGAACACTAAAGCCTATGACACCAATGACCATGAGAAGTCCCATGCTGACCTTGAAAATCTGCCTCGTCTCTGCATCTCTGCCACCTGCATCGGATTCTGACACCATTTTGGAGATGGCAACAGGGAGACCGGCTGTGGCAACAATAAACATCCATGTGTACATCTGATAGGAAGTGGAGAAATATCCCATTCCCTCCTCACCGAGGATGTATGTGAGAGGTATTTTGAAAACTGCACCGATAACCTTGACTATGGCGTTTGCCAAAAGAAGAATTATCGTGCCATACATAAAGCTTTTTGCTTGTCTATTTTGGTCTGACAAAGAATTCACCTCGTAAGTTTTTTATACTTCATAAAATTAACGACTCTAATTCATGCCATCAGGCAATTCAATAAGTTTGCTTTGCAAACTTATTATAGCATATTATCTTCAAAAAAGAAATATTAATTTTCATATATAAATAAATTATTGAACGGGGCAAAAATGAGCAAAAAAATTTTCTTTTCCAAAGTGCTCGAAATGACAGTGGCAATGGTTGTTTTTAACATTTCAAATCTTTGCTACAACATTTTCATATCAAATCGTCTGGGCGCAGAAACCACAGGACTCTTTCATCTTGTGGGGGCAGTGTATTCTATCGGCATAAGCATTTGTGTGTCGGGGATGAGCCTCACTGTAACAAGGCTTCTTTCGGATATGCCAAGGCAAAAAGGGCTTGAGTGTTCAGACAGCATAGTGGGCAAATGCCTGAAAATCTCGCTTGTGACATCGCTCTTTGCCACCTTTTTAATGCAAGGCCTGTCAGGCTATATTGCAAGAGTGTTTTTGGGGAGGGACGGAGCAGAGAAATATATAAAAACACTTTCTCTTTGTCTTACAGCTGTGTCGGTGTCATCTGTTCTCGGCGGATATTTTACTGCATTTGGAAAGGTGGGGGCAATGTGTGCAGGCAGGATTATGAGCGAGATGACATCATGGCTTTGCACTTTTGCGTTTTTGAAAAGCAGCGATGACGAATGCATGGCAATAGTCAAAGCAACCATGCTCTCTGCTTTTGCAGAGTGCGCATCGGATGTGTTTTTTTGGCGCATGTCAAGAAAAAATCAGATACGAAAAAAGTCGGATGTTACATATGCTCAGGTGGTAAGGCTTTGCGCGCCGCTTGCCCTCGGTTCATACCTTCGCACAGGGCTCGGCAGTGCCGAAAATATGCTGATGCCCAAAAGGCTTTCGCTCTTTTCGTCAGGTTCTCTTGCAAAATACGGTGTGCTCAAAGGCATGACAATGCCCGTCCTCTATTTTCCGTCTGTGCTCACGAGTGCCTTTGTGTCGCTTCTTGTGCCTGAAATCGCAAGAAGATTCAGCCAAAGGTGCAAAAAATCGGTGGAATATGTGTCAAAACTAAGTCTTGAAAGCATCATAAAATTTGGGGTTTTGGTGTCTTTTATATTTTTGGCGTGGTCGCCCGAAATCTCTGAACGCATATTTAAAAGAGCCGATGCAGGAGAGTATATGCGTCTTTTGTCATTTCTGCCTCTTTTTATGTATGTCGACTCTGTGACAGATGCAATACTCAAAGGAATAAATGAGCAGGTGTTTTCACTCAAAATCAACACAGTAGATGCATGTTTGAGAGTGGTGCTCGTCATATTTGCCCTGCCCGTTTTTGGTATAAAAGCCTACATCGCCATTTTATACATAAGCGAAATATTAAATCTTTCTATGAGCTTTTGGAGACTCAAAAAAACAACAGCCCTGCGCTTTTCGTTTGGCAGGGCTGCTTTGGTGGCAATGATTTCTCCTGTGTGTGGACTTTTGGTGGTATATTTATTGAAACCACAAAACCTTGCAAGTCAGATTCTCACATTTACAGCAATATATTTTGGCATATCAGAGGTTTTGACTGTTATTTTGAAGAGGAAGCATTCTTAACATCTATAACAGGCTGAAGCTGCTCTCCTGCCAGTGCACACCTGAGAGTCTGACAAATCTTTGTCATGTCGGCAACCAACGAGTCGGGTTTTCCTGAGGGATCATCCTGAGAAAACGGGACAAAATAGACATTTTGTGCATTAAGGAGTGTGCCGATATTTTTAGCATTTGCTCCGAGAGCATCATTTGACGAAACAGCAATGATGAGGGGGCGCCTGTTTCTGAGGTTTGCCTTTGATGCCATAGTGACCGAAGAATCGGTTATGCCATTTGCAATTTTTGAAATGGTGTTGCCGGTGCATGGTGCAACTATGAGTGCATCCAGAAAGGCTTTTGGCCCTATGGGCTCTGCACCCTGTATGTTGTGTATTATATCTTTTTGACAAATTGAATGTACTTTGTTGATGAAATCTTCATTGGTTCCGAATCGGGTGCTTGTTGACCATACGGTCTCCGACATTATCGGGAAAATTTCGGCACCCTCGTTTTTCAAATTTTCAAGCTCGGTCATCACCTTCGACAAAGTGCAGAAAGAGCCTGTCAGGGCAAATCCTATCTTTTTTCCCTGCAAATCCATATATTTTCTTCCTTTCTGCTACGGGATATCCGAAAAATGATGCACTTAGCCACAAGGGCTGTTTTAGGATTATTCACTTTCGGATATGATGTTGTTTATTGTTTTCAGTATTATCTGTGCAGCAGTGAGAGGCGAATATTTGCCCGGGAGAGATGGCAGAAACATATAGTTTATGCCCCGTGCCTTTGCCTCGTCGGCATCGGTGCCGCCGGGTGACGATGCAAGATCGGCAAAGGGAGTGTGCTCTTTTATGGCATCAAGCTCACGGGCAAAAAATATTCTTTTGGGTATGGTGTTGAACAGCACATCTGCTCCGCTGAGATAGTGGTGCATCTCGTCAAGATGTGCCACTTTCAGTCCAAGCGCCTGGGCAAGTGAAAGGTCGCGCATGCTCCGTGCACACACTCTCACATTGGCACCCATGGCCCTAAGAGTGAGTGAAAGCACCTTGGCAACCCTGCCAAACCCCGTCACGAGCACATTACTTGAAAAAAGGGTGATGGGAAGAGCTTTCATGACAGCTTCTATGGCACCCTCTGCGGTGGGCACTGCATTGAGAGATGCAAAATCTTCCCTTTGGGCATAGTCAAAAGCGCTGAGCGAGTGCTCGGCAAAAAGACTCACATTCAGTCTGCCGCCGCAAATGATTGCGTCTTTTTTTGCGCACTTTATGACATCACTCATAAAAAGCTCTCCGTCAAAAAGAGGAGTGTGTATCTTCACTCCGTCTTTGCTGGCAGGGACAGGCAAAACTATGAGATCGGCACCGGATACTGCTGACCTCAAATCGTCACAAAAAATGCCATCATCCTCGAGCGTTTCTTCTCTTATGCCGCACACCAGTGGTGTGATGCCTCTTTTTTTGAATTCGCGGGCAAGATATACATTGCGCATATCGCCGCCAACTATCAGAACACTGTTCATAAAACTCATTCCCTTCAAAGCTATAATATGCTCAGAAAGGCAAGGGGGTGAATGTGAATTGACACAAAAATGGGAATGTAAAAAAGTCCAGAACGTAAAAAGGCGGCACAAAAAAGGATGTAAATTTCTCGCTCGGAAAATTTTACATCCTCTTTATATTATCTTATTGGTTCTTTTGAAGGTTTTGGCGCATTTCGGGGATAGGCAGGAGGTGTTGGCGATTTCTTTCTGATGACCACGAGGTTGTGGTCGTAGTCGGTTTCGCCTATGTTGTAATTTACGATTTCTCTAAATTCTCCACCCATGACACCGATTGCCTTTTTAGCA
>JAZNBF010000017.1:0-3305 GCA_045586905.1 Clostridia bacterium | reverse complement strand
TTCAAAAACCGTCATAACACTTTCCCCTCTTTGTAATTATTATATCCCCAAAGCAGTCTTGTAGTAAAGAATAAATTAAGTGTTTGACAAAACCGCCCTAATGCCGTATAATAACAAAGCCGCAAAACAAAATATGGAGGTGTCGCCCAGTTGGTAGGGCGCTAGTTTTGGGAACTAGATGCCGCAGGTTCGAGTCCTGTCACCTCGATAAAATCAAAAAGCCGCTTGAACACTGTGAAATGCAGACGTCAAGCGGCTTTTATTTATTTTTCTGTTTTCCTGTTTTAACTTATTTTAACTCAATTTGACACGATTTTTGATGTCAAATTGATGTCAAAATTATGTCAGGCGTGTGTGCACCACCTAAACATTCACCGTCATATTCGCACCCTTATATCCAAGCCAGTAAAGGTCCTTGTCCTCTTCCATAATCCTCAGCCAAAGAGCCTTATCTGTAATAATACCCCTGTGAGAAAGCTCCCATACAATATCATTCACACTCTCAAGCTTCGGACTTCTGTCCGGGGCTTTTTTTGTCATATTGCAAAGCTTTCTCGCAAGCCAGTATGCATTGACATCGGCCACGCATTTAACATTCCAAAGACCGGCATTTGTCACAATACCTCTTTTGTTTAGCTCTGAAACAATTTCATTTGCCACGGTAAGCTCTGCCTTCACTTTTGATATTTCATCAAATGGAAATTTCATTCCCGGACAAGCAGTCGAATTAAAGTTGGAATGCTTTTTAACCTTCGCACCGGGATAAAGCTTTTTAAGATAACAAACAAGTTCATTTCCTGCTCTTCTTTGAACGTCACACATTGTCTCTTTTTCAAAATTACCCTCAAAGCACACACCAACAGAACGGGAATTGTAATTTTCACAATGAGCACCAACTGTATCAACAGGTCTGCCCCGGTAAACAGATCCGTCTTTCCTCACATAAAAATTATAGCCTATGCCGGCCCACCCGTTATTGTTAACATGAATTCTGTGAATATCATCGGCACTGCAGCTCACCAATGCAGCATGATGTAAAATTATGTAATCAGTTCTGCTGCGTTTCTGAAGCCGGCCATGCCATTTGTAGCTTTTTTCAATTATCTTCATTGATGTTTTCACCTTCTTTAAACCGGCGCCACAAATTCTTAAAGGTATCAAAGCCATACATGGCAACATACGAAACAATAAAAGCTGAAAATATAGCCAAAATAACCATTTGCACACTTAAAACTACCATGCCGGATGCTGAGCAAAAGGTAAGAGCGCATAAATTCACTGTAACTGCAATAAGTATACACCAAAGTTTTGTAGGAAGTGGAACAAACGATTTTGTAAGCTGAACAATTATATTCACCAAAAACGCCAGGGCAGTAATAACACCTGCAAAAACACTTGCATTATTTATAATTTCCATTATTTTTCTCCTTTACATTTTTTATCCATCCCATCACAGCGCCCTCGGTACCGACAGCGCCAAAATACGAAATGATGAGAGAATCCGGAATTATTTTTCCATGCCACACAAACACAAAGCATAAAGCAATAAAAATAGCACTCACAATTCCCAAAAGAATGAGAATCTTATTCATTGTGCCCATTTCCCATCACCCTTTCCCATTTGTCTTTTACATATGAATTTTCCTTAAGATCATTAATATAATGATCATAAACATCATGTGCAAACTTCCACTGGACCTCATCTTTTGTAACACCGTTTTCAATATCGACCAAAAAATCAATCAGGAAACGTCTGCATTCCTTAACGTCCATTTTATGGATCTGATTTTTCAAAGGCTCGAGCTCTGATGCAATAAATTTTTTTAGTGTTGCAGTTATAGCCCCCACCGCCCCGGCAAACGAGGCGGCTAGGATTATAAGCTCCATAAATCTTATCATCAAAGATCCTCCTTTTCTGATGCATACTGCGCTTCAATAGCAGCATCAATTTCTGCAAGATCTTCAGTAGTAAGCACTTCCTTTTCAAGCCAACCTGCAGCATTAAGTCTTATTTTGTAATCTGGCATAAAGCCGACTGCACCCAAAAGTGCCTTTTTAATAAAATTCTGATAATCAAACATTATATCTCACCTCCCAAATCCACAATTGCTTGTGTTAGTTCATTAATGATTGCCTGCCCGTCAAGATAGCCTTTTGCTTCAATGCTCACACCGCTTGTGGGTGTTGTGATGTTCATTGTGGGTGAAACACTTTTCACAATTGCTTTGCCGTCTGTGACGGGGTATGTACCACCTTTGTAAGCTTCCCACTCCGTAGCAACAGAACCGATTTCACATTGGAGTTTTAGGTTTCGTATTTCTACCATATCTCCAGCTGCATTGTTCGGACAAGCGAATACGTAACCAATGCCATATACATCTTTGTCGAGGGTAATTTTCCTTGATTGTCCATTGTATAATCCTGAAGCTTGTACAACCATTTTGCGGTCAGCACCATAAAACGTCAGACCAACATAGACATCGTCGGAATCAAAAGCGGCAGAAGACACAACGGTGGTTCCCTTAGCTATAAGCATCTTTAAAGGCATTACTTCCTCGGAAAAATCCGAATAATGCAAATAACTATAATTAGAATTCCTAAGGGTGCCTTTAAGATTAAAAGAACCATCGTCATTGACGGTTAATCCAATACCATTTCTCACATACTCTGTTCTTTTATCAATACTTATATCAAAGAGATTTTTACCGCAAGCTGTCGCACTTTCTATAACTGATAAATCGCTTACATACGGTGTATAAGGTGTAGCAACACTTCCTTTTTCAATCTGTGGTTTAAAGACAACATTGTCAACAGTTTTGCCACTTCGTACACAACAAGTCACAAGGTTTTGGGTTTGCACCTCTGTAATCGTGAAGGTTCTGCTCTTATTTGCAGAGCTCTCTACATTAAGCCCGGAAAACTGCAAATATGTGTCTTCTGTCGGTGCACCCGACATTGTATATGTGCCGATGGGAAGTGGCTTTTTGCCTGCTTGATATATAGCGATATATGACGAGCCAGTTCCATCATTTGTACCATTGGCCGTTACTGTACCATCGTCATTAACAGTAAAAGTAACACCTTTATGGGTTACACTCATGTTGGCATATGGAAATGGGATGAGGTTTTTACTTGTAAGCTCCACCTTGGCATCGTGCTCTTTTGGGTGAACCTTGTCAATTGTCACAAGGCTTGTGCCTGTCACATCAAAAGGTGTGCCAAAATCCGAAGCACCTTTTTTATAAACTGCATCTGCAACCTTTTCAAATTTTTCGCCTGTTGTCATTAAATGTCACCACCCAATT
>JAZNBF010000016.1:0-13205 GCA_045586905.1 Clostridia bacterium | reverse complement strand
GTTTACTTCAAGACCTGCAGCCTGAAGAGCACGAATTGCTGCTTCACGTCCTGCACCAGGTCCCTTTACGTAAACTTCTACGCTCTTCATACCGTGCTCCATTGCAGCCTTTGCAGCTGTTTCTGCAGCTGTTTGTGCAGCGAAAGGAGTACTTTTTCTTGAGCCTCTGAAGCCCAAGCCACCGGAAGATGCCCAAGATAATGCGTTACCCTGAGTATCGGTGATAGTAACTATTGTATTGTTGAATGTGGAGCGAATGTGAGCACAACCACGTTCAACGTTCTTTTTTTCACGTCTTTTACGACTTCTTTTTGCCTGAACAGCCATACTAAACTATCCCTCCTCGGATTATTTTTTCTTACCAGCGATGGTTCTCTTGGGACCTTTTCTGGTTCTGGCATTTGTCTTTGTTCTCTGGCCTCTTACGGGGAGTCCTTTTCTGTGACGAAGACCTCTGTAACAACCGATTTCGATAAGTCTCTTGATGTCGAGAGCGGTCTGTCTTCTGAGATCACCTTCTACTGTGTAATCTCTGTCGATGATTTCTCTGATTTTCTTTTCTTCATCTTCTGTGAGGTCTTTAACTCTTGTATTAAAATCAATACCTGCTTCTGTCAAAATTTTTCTTGAGCTTGTTACGCCGATACCGTATACATAGGTAAGACCGTATTCTACTCTTTTTTCGTTAGGTAAGTCAACACCTGCTATTCTTGCCATTAGCTTTTTGCACCTCCTGTTTAATCTTTGTGATTTTTTGTATTATCATAACCATAAGGATTACAAAGAACAGATGCAGTTTCACATTGTCCTTCGTACAGCCGCACCTTATAAGCTATAAGCTGAAAATAAAGCATTAACCCTGTTTCTGTTTGTGTTTGGGGTTTTCGCAGATAACCATAATGTTACCTTTTCTTTTTATAATTTTGCATTTTTCGCACATAGGTTTAACTGATGGTCTAACCTTCATGATTATTACCTCCTAAAATCAGGCGAAACCGATGAATCCAAACTCCGTTTTTCAGAGGCGGATTTCCGCTTTCCCTGCGTTAAAATACTCGAAAATGCACCAAAGCATTCTCTGCGTTTTTATCTTGTGCAACCGAAAATCCGCTCTCTGAAAAATTTTCAACCTGAAACAGTTGGAATTTTGAACAGATTTTGGTGCGAAGGATGAAGCAAGGCTGACGCCTTGCGAGGACGACAAGCCAAAAGATGCCGAAATTACTCCGTTTCAGGCGGGTTCGGATCCGTCGGTTGCGCCTCTAGCTTATTTTGCTCTCCATGTGATACGTCCCTTGCTCAGGTCATAGGGTGACATTTCAACCTTAACCTTGTCTCCGGGAAGTATTCTTATGAAATTAGTTCTAAGCTTTCCGGAAATATAAGCCTGGATTTTATGACCATTTTCAAATTCTACGATAAACATTGCATTGGGCAGAGCCTCAAGCACTGTTCCTTCTAATTCAAAAACATCTTCTTTTGCCAAGGATACTACCTCCCTTATCAATATCTTCTCAAAATTTAATACGTCAGAAGTTCCGGCTCACCGTCGGTGATGAGAACCGTGTTTTCATAGTGACATGCAAGCGATCCGTCTTTTGTTTTCACTGTCCAGCCATCTTTTAAAGTGTATGTGGGCGCCGCACCCATGTTTACCATGGGTTCAATCGCTATTGTCATACCCTCGGAAAGTCTTATGCCGTGACCAAAGGTGCCATAGTTTGGAACCTCGGGATCTTCATGGAGACTCTGTCCGATGCCGTGACCGCAGTAGTTTCTGACTATGCTGAATCCGTTTTTCTCAACATACTCCTGAATGGTAGCAGAAATACTGAAAAGTCTTTCGCCACTTTTTGCATAGCGTATGCCTTCGAAAAAGCTCTGTCTTGTGACTTCTATAAGACGCTTTGCCTCGTCGGAGATGTTTCCGACTGCAAAGGTTCTTGCTGCATCACTGTTGTATCCGTCTTTGATGGCTCCGATATCGAGGCTTATGATGTCGCCTTCTTTAAGGGCAGTGCCATCGGGGATACCGTGGATGACTGTATCGTTTATCGATGCACATATGCTCCCCGGGAAGCCGCCATAGCCTAAGAAGGCAGGCTTTGCTCCGTGTGAGAGTATGCACTCATGAGCGATACGGTCGAGCTGTTTTGTTGTTATGCCGGGGTGTATGTTTTGTTCGAGTTTTTCAAAAACATCGACTAAAATCTTTCCGGCAGCACGCATTTTTGAGATTTCTGAAGCCGATTTAATGTTGATCATGTTATCTCCTTTGCAAAATGTTACAGGCTGAGTGCCTTTACTATTGCTTCGGTGATGGAAGAAAGCTCCGCCTCGCCATCAACTGTGGCGAGAATGCCTTTAGCTTTATAGAAATCTACCAAAGGCTCTGTCTGGGAGTGATATACTGCCAGGCGGGACTTTATGGTTTCGGGAGCATCGTCGGCTCTTGTTACAAGCACCTCGCCGCATCTTTCACACTTGTCGCCATTTTTTGACGGCTTGTTTTCTATGTGATAGGTGGCGCCGCATTTTGAACATTCGCGTCTGCCCGAAAGCCTTTTAACAATCACATCATCACTAACTTCAATGTCTATCACCTTGTCTATCATTATGCCAAGCTCATAGAGAGCCTGGGCCTGAGGAATAGTGCGGGGAAAGCCATCGAGAATAAAACCGCTACTGCAGTCGGGCTCCGACAGCCTTTCCTTTATTATGCCGATAACCACCTCATCGGGCACGAGCTCACCTTTTTCGATAAAGGCTTTTGCCATTTTGCCCGTGGGGGTTTCGTTTTTTATTGCACTTCGGATGATAGCTCCGGTTGATATTGTGGGAATAGAGTATCTGTCATTTAAGATTTGTGCCTGAGTGCCTTTACCGGCACCCGGTGCACCAAGCATTATTAAATTCATACTGTTTTCTCCCAAAAGACTATTAATCAAGGAAGCCTTTGTAGTGACGCATAAGCATTTGTGACTCGATTTGCTTTACTGTCTCGAGAGCAACGCCGACCATGATGAGAAGTGATGAACCACCGAGCTGGATTGAAGAAAGCGCGGGATCAATGATACCTGTCACGAGAGGAAGGATTGCTACAAAACCGAGGAAGAAAGCTCCTGCGAGAGTGATTTTTGAAAGAATCTTGCTTATAAAATCACTTGTGGGTTTACCCGGTCTGATACCGGGAACAAAACCACCGTTTTTCTTCATGTTGTTTGCAACTTCAACGGGGTTGAACTGGATTGCAGTGTAGAAATATGTGAAGAACACGATGAGAAGGAAATATAACACTACATATACCCAGCTTGTGGGCTGGAAGAAGCTCCAGAATTTGCCCCAGAAGCCAGTGGAGGGTGCTCCACCTGTAAACTGCATGATGGTGGTGGGGAAAGAAAGGATTGACATAGCGAAGATGATCGGAATAACACCTGCCATTGCCACTTTGAGAGGAATGTGGGTGCTCTGACCGCCATACATTTTTCTGCCTACCATTCTCTTTGCATACTGAACGGGGATGCGTCTTTCTGCATCGGTGATGAACACTACAAATGCAATCATTGCAAGGAAGATTGCAATTACAATTGCAAATGCCCACCATGTGATTGTTTCCCATTCATATACTGCCAACCAGAGACTTCCAAACATTGTTGGCATGCTGGCTACGATACCTGAGAAGATGATGATGGAGATGCCATTGCCTACACCTTTCTGGGTGATCTGTTCACCAAGCCACATAAGGAATGCTGTGCCTGCAGTGAATGTGAAAACTGTTGTAATGTAGCTCATTACGCCGGGTTCTTTTACTGCGCCTTCAATGCCGAAGTAAAGACCTGTTGCCTGGATAAAGGCAAGGATAATGGTTACAATACGGGTCCATTTTGCGATTATCTTTCTGCCTTCTTCGCCTTCTTTGGCTATTCTTTCAAGTGCGGGAATAGCAACAGTGAGGAGCTGAAGGATAATTGATGAGTTAATGTATGGGGTGATACCCATTGCAAAGATTGTCGCATTGCTGAAAGAGTTACCTGAGAATGCGTTGAGCATTCCAAAAAGTGAATTGCCTTCAGAAACGAGTGCTTTAAGGGCATCGGGGTTGAGACCGGGAACAGGAATGAATGAACCGAGTCTGAATACGAAAATCATGAGCAAGGTGTAAAGCATCTTTTTTCTGAGGTCGGGAATTGACCATGCATTACGTAATGTTTTAAACACCTTACATCACCTCATACTTTCCGCCTGCTGCAACGATTTTTTCCTTTGCAGATTCTGTAAACTTTGCAGCTTTAACGGTAACATTTTTTTCGAGGTTTCCGTTGCCTAAAACTTTGATGCCATCAAGAGTTTTCTTGATGATGCCAGCTTCTTTTAAAGCTGCAGCATCAACCACAGCACCATTTTCAAAAGCATTGAGATCTGAAACGTTGATTTCAGCAAACTGGAGTGCAAAAACGTTGTTGAAGCCGCGTTTGGGGAGACGTCTGTAAATAGGCATCTGACCGCCTTCAAAACCGATTCTTACACCGCCGCCGGATCTTGCGTTCTGACCTTTGTGGCCTCTGCCGGCTGTTTTACCGTTGCCGGAACCATGGCCTCTGCCTTTTCTTTTCTTATCGGATGTGGAGCCCACACCGGGTTGGAGTTCATGTAATTTCATAAGCTACGCACCTCCTTATCAAACTTTCTCAACTGTAACGAGGTGACACACTTTGTTTATCATACCATTTATCTGGTCGTTTTCTTCGTGAATCTTCTCGTCTCTTATTTTCTTTAAGCCAAGAGCTTTAACTGTGGCAATCTGGTCTTTTTTGCAGCCGATTGTGCTCTTTGTTAAAGTAACTTTAATTTTAGCCATATCTGTTTTCCTCCTAAATTCTTTGTGCGCACTCAAATTAACCTAATAATTCTTCTACGCTCTTACCTCTGAGGCGGGCAACATCTTCTGCCACCTTAAGAGATTTAAGACCTTCGATTGTTGCGCTAACAAGATTGCGAGGATTGTTAGAACGAAGTGATTTTGTTCTGATATCGTGGACACCTGCGAGCTCAAGTACAGCTCTGGCGCAGCCGCCTGCGATAACACCGGTACCACGGCCGGCAGGTTTAAGAAGTACTCTGCCTGCACCAAACTCACCGATAACCTCGTGAGGGATTGTGGTGCCTACCATAGGAACAGTTATCATATTCTTCTTAGCGTCATCTATAGCTTTTCTAACAGCGTCCGGAATTTCAGCAGCTTTACCTGTGCCTGCGCCTACATGACCGTTGCGGTCACCAACAACGACGAGCACGCTGAATCTGAAAGTTCTACCGCCCTTTACAACCTTAGCAACACGATTAATGCTAACGATTTTTTCCTGCAGTTCCAAAGAATCTGCATCTATTCTTTCTAAAGCCATTGCTTTTCCTCCTTCTATTAGAATTCTAAGCCGCCTTCTCTGGCGCCTTCGGCAAGCTCGAGCACTCTACCGTGATATAAATAACCGCCTCTGTCGAAAACAACAGCTTTGATGCCGGCATCGATTGCTTTTTTAGCAACGAGTTTGCCAACTTCTCTTGCAGCTTCTTTGTTACCGCCGTTTGCTACTGCTTCTTTAATTTCTTTATCAAGGCTTGAAGCGGAAGCGAGTGTCTTGCCGGTTGTATCATCAATAACCTGAGCATATATGTTTGAGAGGCTTCTGAATACATTAAGTCTTGGGCGCTCAGGAGTACCGGAAATGTTTTTTCTTACTCTGTAATGCCTTTTGATTCTTGCAGCATTGCTACTTTTTTTGTTATTCATAATCGTTTACTCCTTTCCGGTTCTTATTTCTTAGAACCAGTTTTACCTTCCTTACGTCTGATAACCTCATCAGCATATTTAATACCTTTGCCCTTATAGGGTTCGGGAAGTCTCTTTTCTCTGATGACAGCTGCAATCTGACCAACTATCTGATTGTCGATACCGGAAACAATGATTGTGTTCGGATCGGGAGCTTCGAGTGTGTAGTCTGCAGTGTCTTCAAATTCAACGGGGTGTGAATAGCCGAGTGTGAGAACGAGCTTTTTGCCCTGTTTCTGACAACGGTAACCAACACCGTTGATTTCGAGAGTTTTCTTGAAACCTTCTGTAACACCTGTAACCATGTTGTTTAAAAGTGTTCTTGTGAGACCGTGGAGTGATTTGTGCTCTTTGGACTCGGTAGGTCTTTCAACGATTACCTGACCGTCTTCCTGCTTGATAATCATATCGGCATGAAGATTTTTTGTCAGTGTACCTTTAGGACCTTTAACGGTAACTTCGTTGTTACCTGCAATCTTGATTTCTACGCCCTGAGGAATCTGGATTGGCATTCTACCTATTCTTGACATTTATCTTCACCTCCGATTACCAAACAAATGCTAAAACTTCGCCGCCGACATTGAGCTTTCTTGCTTCTTTATCGGTCATAATACCTTTAGAAGTAGAAATAATAGCTATGCCAAGACCTTTTAGCACCTTGGGTAAATTTTCATTGCTTGCGTAAACTCTGAGACCGGGCTTTGATACTCTCTTGAGTCCGGTGATAACTTTCTGTTTGCCGGGGCCATATTTAAGGTTAATCTTAATCATGCCCTGGATTTTATCCTCTATTATCTCGTATCCGTCGATGTAGCCTTCTGTTTCCAAAATTTTTGCAATTTCGATCTTAACTTTGGAAGCAGGAACATTTACAGATTCGTGTTTTGAAGAATTTGCATTCCTGATACGGGTAAGCATATCAGCGATAGGATCGGTGATTTGCATTGTGCTACCTCCTTTTTAAATACTTTGTATCGTTTATTACCAACTAGCCTTTTTAACACCGGGAATCTGACCTTTGTATGCAAGTTCTCTGAAGCAGATACGGCAGATGCCGAACTTTCTCAGGTATGCATGGGGTCTTCCGCAGATTTTGCATCTGGTGTATTCACGGGTTTTGTATTTCTGGGGCTTCTGCTGCTTTAATACCATTGCTTTTTTAGCCATAATATTTAACCCTCCTAAAATTACGCTCTTACGAACGGAGCACCCATAAGGGAAAGAAGCTCTCTTGCTTCTTCATCTGTGTTAGCTGTTGTAACAAAGATTACGTCCATTCCTCTGAGTTTGTCGATTTTATCATAGTCTATCTCGGGGAATATGAGCTGTTCTTTAATACCCAGAGCATAGTTTCCTCTGCCGTCGAAAGAGTTGGGGTTGATACCGCGGAAGTCTCTTACACGGGGGAGGGCAATGTTAAAGAGTCTGTCTATGAACTCATACATTTTTTCACCACGAAGGGTAACCTTGCAACCAAGGTTCATACCTTCTCTGATTTTAAAGTTAGCAACAGACTTTTTAGCCTTTGTGATTACCGGCTGCTGTCCGGTGATTATAGCGAGGTCGCCGGCTGCTGCCTCTAATGCTTTTGCATTGTCTTTAGCTTCGCCAACGCCGATATTGATTACAATTTTTTCAAGCTTAGGAATTTGCATCGGACTTTTGTATCCGAACTTTTCCATAAGAGCTTTTTTAACTTCTGTTTCGTATTTCGCTCTCATTGTAGACATGTGCGAAAATCCTCCTCTCTAACTTTAATCTAAAATTTCCTGACAATGTTTGCAAACTCTTGCTTTAGAGCCATCTTCAGAAAGCTTGTATGCAATTCTGGTAGCTTTGCCGCATTTTGAGCAAACATTCATTACCTTGCAAGCGTAGATAGGAGCTTCCTGTTTTACGATGCCGCCTGTTTCGCCGGCTTTTCTTGCTTTGGTATGTTTTGTTACGAGGTTTACACCTTCAACGAGTACTGTTCTTTTGGTAGCTCCTACTGAAAGGACTTTGCCTTTTTTGCCTTTGTCCTTGCCGGAGATCACTATAACTGTATCGTCTCTTTTGATATGAAGTTTATTTTTCATTTTTACCTTCCTCCTAATTAAAGAACTTCGGGTGCCAATGATAAAATTTTCATATATTCGTGGTCTCTGAGCTCTCTTGCTATAGGTCCAAATATACGAGTACCTCTGGGGTTTTTATCATCTCTAATTATTACAGCTGCGTTTTCGTCGAATTTGATGTAGGTACCGTCAGCTCTTCTGAGGCCTTTTACACTTCTTACGATAACAGCTTTAACTACTTCACCTTTTTTAACAACACCGCCGGGTGTTGCTTTTTTAACAGAAGCAACTACAACATCGCCAACATTGGCATATTTTCTTCTGCTGCCGCCAAGAACTCTGATGCACATAAGTTCTTTTGCACCTGTGTTGTCGGCAACTTTTAATAAAGTCTGCTGTTGAATCACTTGACTTTCTCCTTCCTTATGTTAGATTATCTTGCTTTTTCAACAATCTCAACCAATCTCCATCTTTTATCTTTAGAAAGGGGTCTGGTTTCCATAACCTTAACTCTGTCACCTACGTGAGCAGCATTTAACTCATCATGAGCTTTGAGCTTATAGGTTCTCTTTACGATTTTGTTGTAAAGCTTATGCTTAACACTATATTCGATAGCAACAACGATGGTTTTGTCCATTTTGTCGCTTGTTACTTTACCTATACGGGTTTTTCTGTAATTACGTTCCATGTTACAATTTCCTCCTCTCTTTTATTAAACGGACTGTTTTAATTCTCTTTCGCGAAGGATTGTTTTAATTCTGGCAATTGTTCTTTTCACGTCTGTAATTACTCTCGGATTATCGAGCTGATTTGTTGCATGCTGAAATCTGAGGTTGAACAGTTCTGCTTTGAGGTCTGCCAATTTCTGTTCCAATTCTTCATTGGTCATATCAATGATTTCATTAATTTTCACTCGAATCACCCTCCTTGGTTACAAATTTGCATTTGATGGGGAGCTTGTGCATAGCAAGTCTCATAGCTTCTCTTGCTACATCTTCAGCTACACCGCCAATTTCAAAAAGCACTCTGCCGGGTTTAACAACTGCAACCCAATACTCAGGTGAACCTTTACCGGAACCCATTCGAGTTTCAGCAGGCTTTTCTGTAACAGGCTTGTCAGGGAAGATTTTGATCCAAACCTGACCACCTCTTTTGATATAACGTGTCATAGCGATACGGGCAGCTTCAATCTGATTTGAAGTGATCCATGCGGGCTCAAGAGCCTGGATACCAAAATCACCGTGAGATACCTTGTTGCCGCGAAGTGCTTTACCCTTCATGCGACCTCTCATTACACGTCTGTATTTAACTCTTTTAGGTAACAACATGATTATCTGCCTCCTTTGCTCTTCTTTTCCTCGGTCTTTTTGGCAGCGTTTAATACTTCACCTTTGTAAATCCAAACTTTAACACCGATTTTACCGTATGTGGTGTCTGCTTCATAAAAACCGTAATCGATATCAGCTCTCAAGGTCTGGAGAGGAATAGTGCCTTCGTGATAGTGTTCGCTTCTTGCGATTTCAGCACCGCCAAGACGACCGCTACATGAGGTTTTGATACCCTTAGCGCCCATTTTCATGGCTCTCTGCATAACCTGTTTCATTGCACGACGGAAAGATACACGTCTTTCGAGCTGTGCAGCAATGTTTTCAGCAACGAGCTGTGCATTAACTTCTGCATTTTTAACTTCTGCAATGTCAAGAACAACTGCTTTGCCGATGAGTTTCTCAACGTTTGCCTTGATTTTGTCTTTTTCAGCGCCGCCTTTGCCGATAACAACACCGGGTTTGGCTGTGTGAACGCGAACTCTGACTTTATTGTCGTTTCTTTCTATTTCAATCTTGGCAATGCCTGCTGAGAAAAGTGATTTTTTGAGATATTTTCTTATCTTATAATCTTCTACAAGATTATCGCCGAAATTTTTCTTGTCAGCATACCATTTGGAATCCCAATCTTTGATAACGCCGACTCTTAATCCATGTGGATGTACTTTCTGACCCAAGATTCTTTCCTCCTCACTTATTCTTTTTCTTTCAATACAACTGTGATATGACTTGTTCTCTTTCTGATTCTGAAAGCTCTGCCCTGTGCTCTGGGTCTAACCCTTTTGAGTGTGGGACCCTGATTAGCATAGATTTCAGCAACATAGAGTTTTTCTGTGTCCATACCAAAATTGTTTTCTGCGTTGGCGATAGCAGATTTTAAAAGCTTTTCAACGATTTCGGCAGCAGCCTTTGGAGAAAGCTTTAAAATTGTTAATGCTTCACCTACATTTTTGTTTCTGATTAAATCTATTGTAGCTTTAACTTTTCTTGAAGATATACGTGCATAGCTAAGTTTAGCACTTGCCTGTGTTTGTTCCATTCGTGAATCCTCCTCTCATAGAACTTAAGATTTATTATCTGGCGTTTGTTGTTTTGGAGCCTGCGTGACCCTTGTATGTTCTTGTGGGAGCAAACTCACCGAGTTTGTGACCAACCATGTCTTCGCTTACATACACCGGCACGTGTTTTCTACCGTCGTGAACAGCGATTGTGTGGCCAACCATTTCGGGGAATATAGTAGATGCCCTTGACCAAGTTTTAACAACTCTCTTTTCGCCGGCATTGTTCATATCTACAATTCTTTTCATAAGTCTTTCTTCAACGAAAGGTCCTTTTTTTATTGATCTACTCATTCTTGAAACCTCCTTCCAAAAATACGAGCATATATAATAAGGAAATTATTATTTGCCGCTTCTTCTCTTAACAATGTATTTGTCGGACTGTTTGTTTTTCTTTCTGGTTTTGTAACCAAGTGTTGGTTTACCCCAGGGAGTAACAGGGCTTGGCATACCAACAGGTGACTTACCTTCACCACCACCGTGGGGGTGATCGCAGGGGTTCATAACAACACCGCGGACGGTAGGTCTCCAACCCATGTGTCTCTTTCTGCCGGCTTTACCGATAGAAACGTTTTCGTTGTCGATGTTACCAACCTGACCAATGGTAGCTCTGCAGTCTACGCGAACCATTCTAACTTCGCCTGAAGGAAGTCTTACCTGAGCAAATTCGCCTTCTTTAGCCATGAGCTGAGCAGCATTACCTGCACTTCTTACGAGCTGTGCGCCTCTGCCGGGGAAGAGTTCGATGTTGTGAATGAGTGTACCAACGGGGATTGCTTTGATGGGAAGTGCGTTGCCGGGTTTGATGTCGGCATCGGCGCCTGATCTTACAACATCGCCTGCTTTGAGTGTGTGAGGAGCGATGATGTAGGCTTTTTCGCCATCTTCATACTGAATGAGTGCAATGTTTGCAGTTCTGTTGGGATCGTATTCGATGGAAAGAACTGTTGCATTCATGTTGTCTTTAAGTCTTTTGAAATCTATGTTTCTGTATTTTCTTCTGTTGCCGCCGCCTCTGTGACGAACTGTAATTCTACCGTATGAGTTTCTGCCTGAATTCTTTTTGAGGGGTTCAAGCAAAGATTTTTCGGGAGCAACCTTGGAAAGTTCTTCGAAGGTTGAAACAGTCATAAATCTGCGAGCGGGAGAAGTAGGATTAAATTTTTTTAATGCCATTACTTTTCACTCTCCTAACTTTAATTATCGATTAAGCCATGCCATCGAAAAATTCAATTGTTTTGCTGTCTGATGTGAGCTTCACAATTGCTTTTTTCCAGTCGGCTCTTTTGCCCTGTGTAGCGCCCATTCTCTTGATCTTGCCGAGAACTCTCTGTGTGGTAACCTTTTCTACGGTTACGCCGAAGATTTCTTCAACAGCATTTTTGATCTCGATTTTGTTTGCGCCGATGGCAACTTTAAAGGTGTACTTTCTGTCAGAAAGCTGATCCATACTTTTTTCTGAAACGATAGGTTTTATAATGATGTCATGATTTGTCATTATGCGTACACCTCCTCAATCTTTTCGATAGCGTCTTTTGCTACAACCATTACGTCGTGGTTAAGAATGTCATATACATTGAGGCTACCCATGAATGTGGTGGTAACGCCTGCAATGTTTCTGGCAGATTTAACTACATTGTCGTTTTTCTCGTTTGTAACAATGAGAGCCTTGGACTCAACCTTAAGGTTTTTAAGCATTTCTGCAATTTTCTTTGTCTTGATTTCATCAAGAGCAATATTGTCTACTACTATGATCTCGCCATCTGCACATTTAGCGCTGAGAGCTGAAACAAGAGCAACTTTTTTGAGCTTCTTATTTAAAGAATAGCTGTAATCTCTGGGCTTGGGACCGAGAGCAATACCACCGTGAATCCACTGAGGAGCTCTGATGGAACCCTGACGTGCACGGCCTGTGCCTTTCTGTCTCCAGGGTTTGATGCCGCCGCCGGAAACTTCTGAACGGGTTTTGGTGCTCTGTGTGCCCTGTCTCTGATTTGCGAGATAGTTAACAACTACCTGATGAAGTGCTGTTTTGTTTATTTCGTGAGCAAAGATTGCATCGGATACTGTGATATCGCCAACCTTGCTACCTTCCATGTTATATAAATCTAATTTAGGCATTAGTTAGTCCTCCTTTCTTAGAATTCACTTATGCTTTAACTGTATCTCTAATTGTTACGATACCGCCTTTGGGGCCGGGAACGGCGCCTTTGATGAGAAGAATGTTTTTCTCGGCGTCTACCTTAACAACGTTTAAATTCTGAACTGTAACCTGCTCTACGCCCATGTGACCGGGAAGTTTTTTGTTTTTCATAACTCTGGATGGTGTTGAGCAAGCGCCCATGGAACCTACACCTCTGTGATAGCCGGAACCATGTGACATAGGACCTCTGTGAGTGCCCCATCTTTTTGTTGTGCCCTGGAAACCGTGACCTTTGCTGATGCCTGTAACATCTACCTTGTCACCTTCTGCGAAAACATCTGCTTTGATTTCGTCACCTACATTGTAAGCTGAGTCATCAGCGAGGCGGAATTCTTTGAGATGTCTTTTGTTGGACACGCCAGCTTTTGCGAGATGGCCTTTTTCGGGTTTGGTTAAAGAAGAGTCCTTGCAATCTTCAAAACCAACCTGAATAGCATTGTAGCCATCGTTTTCAACTGTCTTTTTCTGAACAACTACAACCGGGCCGGCTTCGATAACCGTAACGGGGATAACCATGCCGTCGCCTGTAAAAAGCTGTGTCATTCCGAGTTTCTTACCAATTATTGCTTTTTGCATTCTTTTTTCCTCCTATATTTGGTTATTGGTTGAAGCTTAAGGTGCTCCAACATGACCTGCTGCCTTAGGATGAAGCAGCAACCATGGCAGAATCAATTTCTGCTCATCTTCATCAAACCTGCTTGATTTCGATATCTACACCTGCGGGGAGAGATATTT
>JAZNBF010000015.1:0-20508 GCA_045586905.1 Clostridia bacterium | reverse complement strand
CTTTATGAGCTAATGCGAAGTTGGTTGCTGACCTTTCCCGCGAAACGAGTCGCAGACGAAGCTTGAGCGGAAGAAAGGGCGTATGCCAAAACATCCGGCGAAGCAAGCACCATCTGTCGGTGCGAAGATGAGCCGCTGATGTTGACGGCTCGAGCACCTTTGGGCTGCAGATGTTTTTAAAATACTAAGTAATAGTGAAGAAGGGATAAGTAAAAAAAAAGCTTTGCTTTTGCAAATCTTATTTTATTATTCCACCACCCAGAACATAATCTCCATCATAAAGCACTACCGACTGTCCTTTCGCAATTGCTCTTTGTGGATTATCAAATTCTATATGCACCTCACCATCTGAAAGTGCATGCACTGTGCATGGAGTCTCTTTGGCACTATAACGTACCTTTGCGTGTGCCTTTATTTTGTCAGGTGCCTTATCAAACGAAATCCAGTTGAAATCATATGCATCGAGAGCATTTGAAAACAGGTCTTCGTTTCTGGAAAGAACCACCTCGTTTGATGCGATGTTTTTGGAGTGCACATACATCTTTTCGCCAAAGCCACATCCAAGACCTTTCCTCTGCCCTACGGTGTAACGGATAATGCCATCATGGGTGCCGATGACATCACCACAAAGATTCACAAAGTTGCCCGAAGGGTAGTCTTTGCCTGTGTGATTTCTGATAAAGGCTATATAATCACCGTCGGGGACAAAGCATATGTCCTGACTGTCTTTTTTGCGGGCAGTTATGAGATTGTTTTCTGTTGCGATTTCCCTTATTTCATCCTTGGTCATGTCTCCGAGGGGAAAAATGGTGTGAGAAAGCTGAAACTGTGTGAGATTGTAGAGAACGTAGCTCTGGTCTTTGGTGAGGTCTTTTCCTTTTTTGAGGTAAAACCTGTCACCCGACTTTTCTATTGTGGCATAGTGGCCTGTGGCAATGTGGTCTATGCCAAGCTTCTCAGAGACGGAAAGAAAGCTTCCGAATTTCAAATGACGGTTACATTCTATGCAGGGGTTTGGCGTGGCGCCATTTTCATAGGCACTGACAAAAGAAGAAATGACACATTCATTAAATTCGACTCTTTTGTCGAGCACATAAAAATCTATGCCAAGTTTTTCACAAACAGCTTTAGCATCGGATGTGTCGGAGTTATCTTTTATTGAACTATCAAGGAGTTCCATTATTGCACCCGAGCAATCGAACCCCTTTTTTTGCATGATGTAGGCAGCAACACTTGAGTCTACTCCACCACTCATTGCTATGAGTACTTTATTGTTCATATTATCACCTATTCAAAAAGGTCGGTTGAAAGGTAGCGGTCGCCTGTGTCGGGAAGCAGAACCACTATTGTTTTGCCTTTGTTTTCATCATTTTTTGAAAGCTGTGCCGCAGCATAGAGTGCTGCACCTGACGAGATGCCGACTAAGATGCCCTCTTCTTTTCCTAAAAGACGAGCATATTCATAGGCAGAATCGGCTGAAACCTTTATTATTTCATCATAGATGTCTGTGTCCAAAACCTCGGGCACAAAATTGGCACCGATGCCCTGAATCTTGTGAGGACCTGAGATGCCTTCAGACAAAAGTGGTGAGGTGTCGGGCTCAACAGCCACAATCCTGACATCGGGATTTTTTGATTTGAGATATTTACCCACACCCGTTATGGTGCCGCCTGTACCTACACCGGCGACAAAAATGTCGACCTTACCGTCGGTGTCGGCATATATCTCGGGGCCGGTGGTCTTAAAATGCGCCATTGCATTGGCAGGGTTTGTAAACTGGCCTGCAATGAAGCTGTGAGGTGTGTTTTTTGCTATTTCCTCTGCCTTTTCCACTGCGCCTGCCATGCCGAGCGAACCATCGGAGAGCACAACCTCTGCCCCATATGCTTTCATAAGGCGTATGCGCTCGACGCTCATGGTAGAGGGCATAACAATTATGGCTCTATAACCCTTTGATGCTGCAATGGATGCAAGACCTATGCCTGTGTTACCGGATGTAGGTTCAATGATAACACTGCCTTGAGAGAGAATGCCCCTGTTTTCGGCATCTTCGATGATTTCTTTTGCTACTCTGTCTTTGACAGAGCCTGCGGGATTTAAATATTCAAGCTTGGCAAGGATTGTTGCCTTTGAACCAATAAGCTTTTCAAGAGAGCAAAGCTCAATTAGAGGAGTATTGCCGCAAAGTTCCGAGACTGATTTATATATCTTTGACATATTATCACCTTCAATTGGTAGTTGAGTATATATTCTGGAACCATTATACCATAAACAATGAAAATAGTAAACAGCAAAAAAATGCCGTCACCATAGGGTGACGACATTTGTAAAATCTTATTGTCTGATAAATTTTTTCCATGGGATATATGCGGCAAAATATACTATGGCTGCCACAGCTGAAAAAGCTATCCAGACAAGGACTACCTCAAACCATCCGCCAAACATATCGGCAAATCGGGGCGAGAGAAAGTTGGAGCAGACTATGCCCAGTGATGCCATACCGTTTATTATGCCAGACACTGTCGATGTGCATCCGTAAGAAGAAAACCTCAGGGGAATATATGTAGAAGTGATAATTGTACATCCATTTGCTATTGCTACAATAAGAGAGAGCATGGCCAGTATTACCCAATAGCTTATCTTGCCTATAAATGACATAACGAAAAGCGGAATGAGGATAATTGTCATATTTATGAAAAGAGTCATGCTTTCATTGTGAATCTTATTTTTATAGATTGCCTGAATTGTAAACTTGCCAAAAACTCCGACGATAACGGGGAAAACCCCCAGAAAGCTTGCAATCGAAGGCGATACCTTATCGTAGCTTTCGTTTATCATGGTTGGAACAACTGCCTGAATACCAACAGAGAACATAGATGTGATGATGAGGGGCAAAAGCATTATCACAAGTCCGCTCTTCCAGAAAAGTGAAAGCTTACCCTTAGAATGTGTTGCACCGGATTCCTTTGGCTCAGGAAGATGAGTTACGCCATGGGAATGGGCCTCTTCATCGTCAAGATTTTTAACGAAATATGAGCTTGTAAATAACCATATAAAAGAGCATAAGAAAAGTACAACAGATGCCACGACAAAATTTGTTTTCCACGTGCCTGTAAAGCCTGCAACCACAAAGCTCATCACAGTGCCTGCAGTGCCGCCAAACATAGAATAGAAAATTGCATCACGACGATGCACGGGCGAAAGAACTGATGACATTATTCTGAAAACACCGGGCCACACGCCAAACTGAACTGCACCGTTCAATGCCCAGATAGCAAGCATAACTCTGTAACTGTCAGCAAAAAGGATTAAAAAATTGCAAATGGCAGAACCTATAAGACCTATGAGAATGAGATTAAACGGAGAATATTTGTCGGCTGCCACACCCCCGACAATCTGAAACGGAGCATAGATAAGATAAAATGCAGCTGAAATTGCACCCGTTTGTGTCTTGGTGAGGATGCCTTCGTCGACTAAAAGTACCATTGCGGCACTGTAACAGTTTTTGGTCATATATACAAGAGCGTATATGACTAAAGTCAAAAAAAACAAGGCAAGACTTAATTTTTCGTTATGCAGACATTTGTTGTTCATAAGAGCACCTGCTTATATATAAAATTTCTTTTGTGTTATTTTATGTTTTGAACAAGCTTAACTTCAATCTCTGTGCCTTTTTCATCGATCTGTATGATTGCACCGCTGAGATCGTCACTTGTGAGGATGATTTCGCTCAAAGGATCTTCAATACTTTTTTGAATTTCTCGTCTTATGGGTCTTGCCCCATAGCGTGGTGTGTATGAGCGATCGATGATGGCTTCTTTTGCCTCTTTGGAAATTGTGATTTTGGCACCGAGAGCTGTGACATTTGAAATGATTGGCTCAAGCACAAGGTCGGCAATGGAGATGAGCTCGTCACGGGTGAGCTCGCTGAATTCTATTATCTCGTCTACCCTGTTTAAAAACTCGGGACGGAAAATTTCTTTGAGAGTTTTTTCTATCTTTACACTTATCATATTGTCATCATTCATAAACCCGAGTCCCGATGCTGCGCCGACAGAGGTGCCTGCATTGGAGGTCATAATGATGATGGTATTCTCAAAGCTTACCTTTCTGCCCTGAGAGTCGGATATGCGACCGTCGTCGAGGATTTGAAGGAAGATGTTGAAAACATCGCTGTGTGCTTTTTCAATTTCGTCGAGGAGGATGACGCTGTATGGATGGCGACGCACCTTCTCGGTGAGCTGTCCTGCCTCATCATAGCCCACATAGCCGGGAGGTGAGCCTATGATTTTGGAAACGGAGTGTTTTTCCATATATTCACTCATATCCATGCGAATGAGGGCGTTTTCATCGCTGAAAAGCGCTTCTGAGAGTGCCTTTACAAGCTCGGTTTTACCAACACCTGTCGGGCCGACAAATATGAAGGAAACAGGACGTTTTTTGCCAAGAGAGAGCGCACGGTTGCGGCGAACAGCTCTCGCTACTGCCTCAACTGCTTTTTCCTGACCAACGATTCGTTTGTGGAGTGTTTTTTCAAGACCGAGGAGCTTGTCACGGTCGGTCTCGGTGATGTTTTTGACGGGGATACCAGTCCAGAGCTCTATAACAGATGCCACATCGGTGCTTGTGAGACGAGTGCTTCTCTGGTGGTGACGGAGGTTCTCAAGCTCGCCCTCAAGGCGTAGCTTGTCGCTCTTTAATGTGGCAATCTGCTCATATTCGGTGTTTTCGGTGTCGGCCTCCAGAAGCTCAAGTTTGCCCGCAACTGCGCCTATGTCACTTTTGAGCTTGATTATGCCGCCGGTGTAGGGGTTGTCGATGTTGAGCTTTGATGCCGCCTCGTCGATGACATCAATTGCCTTATCGGGAAAGAAACGGTCGTTTATATACCGGCCCGAAAGCGAAACAGCTTCACAAATTACAGCATCGTCTATGGTGATGTTGTGGAAATCTTCGTAATAGCCTTTGATGCCTTTTATGATTTCTACGGTTTCTTCCATAGAGGGTTCTTCTATCATAACAGGTTGAAAACGACGCTCAAGTGCGGCGTCTTTTTCAATGAATTTGCGATATTCCTCGCTCGTGGTGGCGCCAATAACCTGAATTTCACCCTTTGAGAGTGCAGGTTTTAAAATGTTGGCGGCGTTCATTGCACCATCGGCATCGCCTGCTTTTACTATGGAATGGATTTCGTCTATAACTAAGATTACATTATCTTTTTTTGCTTCTTCGACTATGTTTTTGAGGCGGCTTTCAAACTGACCTCTGTACTGAGTGCCTGCCACAATTCCAGCCATGTCGAGAAGATAGACCTCTGCACCAACGAGCTTTTCGGGCACGTCACCGTCGGCTATTCTCTGTGCGATGCCCTCTGCAATGGCAGTTTTGCCTACACCGGGAGCGCCAAGGAGAACGGGATTGTTTTTGGCACGACGGTTTAAAATCTGAATTGCTCTTTCGATTTCTCTTTCTCTGCCGATTACACGGTCGAGGAGAGAATTTTTGGCTTTTTCGGTAAGGTTTGTGCCAAAGTTGGCAAGACATTTTTTCTTTTTCTGCTCTTTTTTCATAGAGTTTTTAGCCGCTTTGTCATTAATGGGGATGCGCATGTCATCGCCTGCGTCATCATCTGCGCCGGGCTCCATGATATTTCCCATGCCAAAGATGTCGGCAAAGGCATCGTGAATGTCACCGTTTTCGACCATGTCGTTCATGTTGTCAACCATCTGCTTTAGCTCTTCGGGATCGATGGAGAATTGGTCGGCAAGCTGACCGAGAGGAGTTATGCCTGTGCTTATGGCACAGGAAAGGCAATAACCCTCGTTTATCATTTTTTTACCGTCAGATTTGCTTACAAAAACAACTGCCGGATTTTTTTTGCATATAGAGCAAAGCTTCATAATATGTGTCCTGACCTTTCAGTAATCATGTAATATCAAATAATTTATTATATTCATTTATATGAGGGATAATCCCCCTGACTTATAAAACTTCATGATACATTATATCACAAAAATCACATATTGCAATGTGGATTTTCAACAAATATAAAACAGGCTGTCTGCATTTTGCAGACAGCCTGTGAAGTGACAATAAATTTAATTATGCTTCTTTGCTTTTGGTAGCAGATTTGAGTACAAAGAGAACTGCTACTGTGAGAACTGCAAATACGGGAAGAACTATCATCCAGTTCTGGACAAAGCCTGCAACGATATATCCTACAAATGAAATGGCTGCAACTGTGAGTGCATAAGGGAGCTGTGTTGAAACATGGTTGATGTGGTTACACTGTGCACCTGCAGATGACATAATTGTTGTATCTGAAATAGGTGAGCAGTGGTCACCGCATACAGAACCTGCAAGACATGCAGACATACCGATGATGCTGATTTCTGAACCGTCGGGGAAGATGGCAAGAACGATAGGAATAAGAATACCAAATGTTCCCCATGATGTACCTGTTGCAAAAGAAATACCAATTGCTACAACGAAAATGATAGCAGGAAGGAAGTTCTGAAGTGCCTGTGCATTTGCAAGAGCAGTTTCAACGAACGCATCGGAACCTAAAAGTGCTGTTATATTCTTAAGAGCGGTTGCAAGTGTAAGAATAAGAATAGCAGGAACCATTGCATTGAAGCCCTTGGGAACACATTCCATAGCTTCTTTGAAGGTGATTACTCTTCTTAAAAGCATGTAGATGATTGTGAGAACAAGAACTACAAGTCCACCCCAGGGAAGACCAACTGTTGCATCGGTGTTACCGAATGAACCAACAAAGTTGCCTGCATAGTCTGTGCCACCCCAGATGTCAACACCAAAGAAACCGCCGACATAAATAAGGGAGAATACACAAACGATGATAAGTACAACTACGGGGAGAACAAGGTCAATTACTTTACCTTTTGAAGAAACTTTTTCTTCTGCTTCAGCATTCATTTCACCGGTTGTGAAGAGGTCACCTTTCAAAGCATTGAGTTCGTGCTTTCTCATGGGACCGAAATCGAATTTCATAAATGTGATTGCAAGGATGAACACAAATGTGAGAAGTGAATAGAAGTTATAGGGAATTGCTTTAATAAAGAGTGAAAGGCCTTCACCCTCGGGAGCGTATGAAGCAACTGCTGCTGCCCAAGAAGAAATAGGAGCAATCATACAAACAGGTGCTGCTGTGGCATCAATTATGTATGCAAGTTTTGCTCTTGAAATATTATTTCTGTCAGCAACAGGTCTCATAACAGCACCAACTGTAAGACAGTTGAAATAGTCATCAATGAAGATGAGCACACCAAGAATGAATGTTGCAATTGATGCACCCACTCTTGATTTGATATTTTTGGATGCCCATGCTCCGAATGCTGCACTGCCGCCTGCTTTGTTTATAAGAGCAACCAGTATGCCGAGAAGCACGAGAAATACAAAAATACCTGCTGTGCCTGAAACTGCTGCAACAATACCTTCGTTTAAAAGATTGTCAATAGCTGCGATGGGTTTGAAATTTGATGAGAAAAGTGCTCCTGCCAAAATACCAACAAAGAGTGAACTATACACCTCTTTGGTGATAAGAGCCAGAGCGATAGCAATTATGGGACCTAAAAGTGACCAGAAAGTACCATAGTATTTGGAAACTTCTGCCCCACCTTCATCTGCAAATGCTGCCATGGGAATAAGACAAACTGTGATGATGATAGCAAGTGCGATGAAAAGACCGGTTTTTCTGAAAGACTGTTTTTTCATTTTTTTCCTCCATAAATTTATTTTAGATAAAAACAGCCGCAACGAAAGGCGTCACGGCAAAACGGCAATTTATGCTCATATTGATGTGATAGCCCTCCACGCGTTTGTGACAGTGTGCATCATATTGTAATACACACCAACCTGCAAAGGGCGGAAACCCAAAGCAGATTTCGGCAATTTTTCCTTTCGCACAAAGCATTTCCGTGCTATTTTTTTGTGTTACTTATAAAAATTGCACCTCTATCTAAGCTGATTATACATTATATAACATAAACCGTCAAGATTTTTTTGAAAAACACTTCCATAAATTACATTTGCCTATAAATTGTGGGATGTGTTATCATTTATATATCTTTTGTCAGTAAAGGAGGCAAAGACTATGAAAAGAAAACTTATAAAAACTCTGTCAGCGGCGCTGGCTGTATCAACAGTGGCTACATCTGCTTTTGCACAGGTTCACACAGTGAGAAAAGGCGACACCTTATGGAAAATAGCAGTGAAATACGATAAAAACATCAGCGAAGTAATAGAGGCTAACCCCGGTATAAAAAACTATTCGCTCATATATCCCGGCCAGAAAATCACTATACCCGAAAAGGTTACAGATAGTGCTGATATATCGGCATATGAAAAAGAGGTTATCCGTCTTGTGAATGAAATCCGTACCAAAAACGGTCTGAAAGAGCTTATCACAGACACAGAGCTTTGCCGAGTGGCAAGAGTAAAATCACAGGACATGAAAAACAACAACTATTTTTCACACGAGAGCCCGACATATGGCTCACCATTTGATATGATGGAAAGGTTTGGAATATCGTACCGTGCTGCCGGCGAAAACATTGCAAAGGGGCAGTCGAGTCCTCAGGCAGTGGTAAATGCATGGATGAATTCGCAAGGACACAGAAAGAATATCCTCTCCTCTTCATACACACACATTGGTGTGGGACATGTTGCAAGCGGCAACTACTGGACACAGATGTTTGTGGGAAGATAAGATTAACAAAAATACCCGTTCACAATAAGTGAACGGGTATTTCAAATTTACAATATATTATTAAAAATTATTTTTTGTTAACACTCTCTGTTATCACTTTAACAAGGCCTGTCTTTTTAAGCATTGTATATAAGAGAAGTGCTACAACCAGATTTACAACACCCTGTATAAGATTAAAGGGAGCATTCATAATTGCGCCCAGGCCATAGCCTAAAGCTGTTGCTTCGTATATGAAGTATCCTGCAATCATCAAAACTTCAGCACATATGCCAGGAATGACAAGAGATATGTATTTATCACTTTTGAACATCTTTTTCTTCATAATTAAAATAACAACAACCATAAGAGCCTTAATAACGAATGTGGCAGGAGCATAAATAGTATAACCACTTGCGATGTCGCAAAGCATAGCACCGACACCTGCAGCAAATACCGCATAGAAATTGCCCAGAAGAAGAGCGCATAAAATAACCATACAGTCGCCAAGGTTGATATTACCAACAGACGGTGCAGGAATGGCAATCCAGGTCATGGTGTAGACCAAAGCACAAAATACTGCAGCTAAAACCATTTTGAGGGTTTTGTTACCGTTCAATATAATCACTCCCGAAAACAAATTTATGAATTTATTATAAGCTATATTTTTGGGATTTTCAATAGTATATATTTATAATCTTGTCTTAAGATTTTAATTAACTCTTATAGAAAATCCCGAATGGGTTTTGGAGATATAAGAAAAAATCCGCACACTATCGTGTACGGATTTTTTGGAAGAGCCGAATGGTTTAGATGCCACTATTTATTTGACAAATTTACACTCCCATCTTCCTGTTATGTGCAGTGGTGCATCAGCTTTCGAAAGACCATACATTTCTTCAATTACGATTGTGTATTCTTCGCCTGATTTGAGCTTTGCATCATTCAGGGAAAGGTTAACTAATACTTTGCCGGCACTAACAGTTCCTTTATCTCCATCTTCTGCAGAAACTTTAGTTTTAACGATTTCTTTATTATTGCTATCAACTATTTTGTATTCTGAAACTGCAACTTCCTGAATGTAAGGGAAAGGTGCTTCTGTCGGATTTTCAAAGGTTAAGTCTAACGGAATAATAACATTTCCGTTTTCAAATGTTAATTCCAAAACATCGACTTTAATATCGTTAGTTGCATTTTCATACTGTGTTCCGGTTATAGCTCCATCAAAACGAATGATGTCGCTAAAAAAACCTTTAATCGAATTTGCTAATGGTGTCATTGTAACGGTTATAATGCAAAGTGCTAATACTGCAACGATTGCAAAAGTTCTTTTCATTGTAATTCTGCCTTTAGTTTTACTCATAGTGCGTTCCTCCATATTCTTAATTTCTTCATTCAGGTCGAAAGGAGCCTGCATGACACTTTTTGTTGTTTCAGCGTGTTTTCTTAATTTGTGTTCCAATTCAGATATTCTCATTTTGCATCTCCTTCCAAAAGAGTTTTGAGTTCGGTAAGTGCCTTTTTTGTTTTGTATTTTACGGTTGAAACGGGCAATTTCAATGTATGAGCAACTTCATCATAAGTCATATCATTATAAAACCGAAGCGTTATGTAGATTGATGACTTTGGGTTGAGTTTACATATACAATCCATTATACCTATTTCATTCGAAGGCATATCATAAAATACATTCAGATTGTCTGTTAATTCTTCAGTGAATTTTTGCTTCTTTAGATAATCTTTGCTCTTGTTGATTACAATTCTTGTGAGCCATGTCTTGAAAAACTCTTTATTATTTAATGAATTGAACGATTTTAGAGCTGATAAAACGGCTTCTTGAACACAATCTTTTGCATCTTCAGTATTGTGTAGATAACCAAAAGCAACCAAGAACAAAGCCTTTTCACATTCTTTATATTTCTGCTCGAACAGTTCGTACAATGTAGGTCCTCCTTTCGCCTTTGTAAAAGCTCTTATACTTATTAGACGATTTAAAAACAGAAAAAGTCAAAAAAATTATAATAAAAAACTGCTACAGTTATAGTAGCAGAATTTATTTACTGGTATTTTGTTTTGCGGTGTTGATTGAGGAAATCAATATTTTACGAATTGTGCCACATTGATTATACAAACCTTTTGCAATTTCTCTATCCAAAATTTCTGACTTCACAAAAAGTTCAAGCCAATATTCCGTTTCATAACATTCTTTTAAAGCAATCTGTAACTTTGCAATAAAATCGTTCTTTCCGTGAGCATAGTTTGCTTCGTGAATGTTTGCTCCGATTGATGTTGAGCTTCTCTCTAATTGATTTATAAGTGAATAATGTCCTTTTATGGTTTCACATAATTTAATAACTTTAACAGCAAATTCTGTAGACAAATCAACAAGTTTATTTTCTTTCATTTGTAACACCTCTACAGATAATATAACACATCATACAAACGATGTAAACATTTAATGAAATATCAACTTCGTTGATATGAAATAATCCTGACGGATTATGAAATATTTTTCTTGCAGAAAAATGTGAAATAAAATTTGCCTTTTCATATTGCGTAGCAATATTTCATACACGAAGTGTATTTCATAGCGAAGCTATTTCACTTGCCGCAGGCAAATTTCATTGAAAAAAGACTATTCTTTCGAATAGTCTTTTTTCTGAAGCTGTTGAGCAGACTTGAACTGCCGACCTCTTCCTTACCAAGGAAGTGCTCTACCTGCTGAGCTACAACAGCACATCTCACAAGTGTGTATTATAGCAAAAAAGAAAGATGTTGTCAATAGTTTTATATTAAAAAGTTAATTAACATAAACAGGACTAATTAACCCAAAGCTGTACAAAGGTACTGCGAGTGTGAAGTTTGTCAAAAGCAAAAACGGGAGGCTTTAATCCTCCCGGTCTTTTACTCTCACTTCATTTCAAGAAGTCTCTTTGCGTTGCCATAGAAAATATCTTCTATATCTTCTCTGGTGAGCTTAAGCTCTTCTGCCACCCTCTTCATTGCGCGTATCTGCTCATATATCATGAGCGTTACATCCTTTTCATCGGTTTCACGCATATGGGGTTCTCCATCTACATTGCCATAAAGTCCGCGGGGAACCACATTATAATACACACCGTTTTCTGTAATTCTGTACATACGCATTATTGCAATGGGAAGATCCGAACCAAATATCAGTCTCTTTGGACCCACCGCCTTGATACATTCACGGATTGCATCATCGCACATATTTGCAGTAAAATCGAAATACATATTTTTCGTTTTGCCTAAAATCTCAAAAGCATTGCCGATATCTTCTTTGGAATAGGCTCTTCCGATATGCGCAACAATGAGCTTTACATTTGGATATGTTTCTTCTATCTCCATAAGCTGACCAAGATTTACGGGATCCTTAAGGCGTCCGTCACGACCGATATGAAGCATAACAATCCAGCCGTTTTTATCTGCAAGCTTCAGCTGCTCCTCCGGTAAAAAGTCAAATATGCGGACTTCCTTTGATGGAATGTACGGAGGGCAGTATGAAAGATAGGGTTTAAGTCCTAAAAAACCACCGTTCTTTACACTTTTTTCAAGCTCTTCGATGTCCATGTTATAAGAGCAGCGGTAAAGGGTTGGGAAACCATGCTTTTTACCTTCTTCCCTTACATAATCATTAGTCTCTTTAAAATCTTTCATACAGCTTCCGAAAACAAGAGGTGTAACTTTATTTTCGGGGAACAGCTTTTTGAAACAGTCAAACATCTGCTCTGTTGTCATTTCGTCGGCAATAAGTCTTGTCCAGGCAGAGCCACCGTTACGACTTCCCGTAAGCTTAAATGTATTTTTATAAGAATGAATATGAAAATCTATAAATTCCTTTGGCAAAAAATCTTTGATTTCATTTTCGTACACCTTTCGGTCATAATCTGTAACGTGTAAATTAAACATATTTACCTCTTCCTTTCATTGCAAATACGGTTTGCTTCTTTTTCATCTTTGTATAATCCTGCACCGATACCGGCAAGCATTGCCGCACCCACTGCACCGGCATTTACACCATGGCATACCTTTACCTTTATGCCACAGATTTCTTCGATTATTTCAAGATATAAAGGATTTTTCGAAGGACCACCCACCATAACAGCAGTTTTGGGGCTTATGCCTATGTCGGCTAATATATCAAGCTTCTTTTTAAGAAGAAGAACTGCGCCTTCCATAATTGCTCTTGCGATGTCACTCTTATCATATGAGCTTATCTTTTTGTCATCGGGATCATCTGTGAGACAAATGGAAAGACCATTTGCGCCAAGAGAGCTTTTCCGGGCAAGTTCGGTTAATATATCAAAACGGTTTTCCGAATCGTCGATATATCTTTTTATGTACAAATCAATATAGCCCGAAAGTGAAGCTACCGAAACCATAGTTCCCCATGCTCCGCCTTTCTCGGACAAAAACGGATCGATAAGAACCTTCGCCTCTGTCGCTTTTCCCCTGTCATTTATCGGGAAAAAGCCAACCCAGGATGTGCCGCATGAAAGAAGCATTTCACCCTCATTAAATACGCCAACGCCCCTTGCCGCCGAAGGATGGTCAAAGCTTCCCAAAACCACAGGAGTGCCCAAAGGAAGTCCGCACAACTCCGACGCATCTTTTGTAACGCCGCCAAGCTTACTTCCGCAAGGCATAATGGGTGGCAGATTTTCTTCAGCTATCCCGATTGCACTAAGAAGCTCGGGGATATATGCCCTCCTATTTTGGTCAATCAGATAAAAAGGTGTGCCCGAAGATGAGCTTATCCCCCACCTCCCGGTGAGAATGTAGTAAAGATACTCGGTGCTCATGCAGACCTTGCCACAGTTTTCAATCTTTTCAGGGAAATGCTTTTTAACATAGCAAAGCAATGCCAGAGGGAAGCCTTTGCCCGAAAAACCCCAACCGATTTTTTTGTAGAGAGCATCTTTATCGATACTACCCAAAATTTCATCAGACTCTGTGGTAACTCTTTTGTCCTGCCAGTTAAATACCTGTGTGATTGGTTTATTTTCTTTATCAAGGATCAAAAGATTGCCGCTGGCGGAAGATGCACAGATGCCGCAGATTTCGCCATCTGCCCCATTTGCAAGAGTTTTTATAGCAGAAAAACAAGACTCAGTAAATTTCTCCGCTTCAAATTCCACACCACCGTTTTCAAGCTTTGTGTAGACAAAAGGAGAAGAGGCAGTATGTGAAACTATGCCGTCCTCTGTCATAAGAACGCCCTTTACAGCAGATGTTCCTATATCAAGACCAATAAGATATTTCATACATATCTCCCCTTATATCACAACAGATTTGATGGAAAGAAGCTTTGCAAAAAATTCCATTTCTTCTACGGTTGCACCATATACAAAAGTGCTGTGGTGTGTGGCTCCGTTTTTGCTCAAAGCTTCCAGAAACTCAGCAGTAGATGTTTCTGTCTTCATCCAGCCGCGCATAACATTTTTCTTTTTTGCTTCCTGCTCACAAACTATTTCGGCAGATGTTATGAGCATCTGATAGTCATCTGCATCACGGCTGATATTTACATATACGCCCTTGCCAGGCTTCATGCAGGAATAACCCGCATAGGGCATAACGCCCTTGACATATGAAGATCCCGTTCTTGCAAGGTAAGGCTTTCCTTCAATTATGCGATAGTTCATTTCGCCCATGTGGCTTAAGAACACCTTGTTTTCTGTCCATACCGGGCAGAAGATTTCAATAAAGCTCGTTTCGGGGTAGCCTGCAAGAAGTGCACCTGTAAAGGATGCTGTAAGAGCATCGCCCTCACCTGCATAACCGATGCCTCTTTCCATTGATTTGCAGGCTTCGGTAAAGGGCATTGTGCCTATGCCTTCAACATCCAAAAAGTTAACGGAGAAGGCATCATATTCTTTTTCTTTTAATGCCCTGCGAAGAGCAAGGCAGGATGCAGTATAAGGTCTGTATTCTTCTTTCACAACATTATCGGCAAAATCATACATCTTGCGGTCGTTTTCCAGCTCCTCTTCAATTTCCTCATCTGTAATGTTTTTAACCAAATCGTCAAGGTAGGCTCTGTCAACATCTTCAACAGTGATGCCGAAACGCTCCTTAAGCTCTGCCGGTTCGACTACAAAGTCGCCCATCCCCTTGAATGAACCGCCTATAAGACCAACCTTCATCTCCTTAAGCTTTTTTGCTGCAATGGCACTTTTAACAAAGCCTATGACGCGGTCGATGCAATCGGATTCAAGATAGTGACCTGCCGCAATAGTGTAGGGCTTATTGTATCTTTTAAGCATACTGCACATATCCATAACACCGTGTATACCATGATTCCAGCTTATTGCGCCATCAAGTATTGCATCCTCGTCAAAAACACCAGTGGGAGTAGAATCAAACACGATAATCGGAAGATGAGTATTTGCCAAAACCTCTATCGACTCAAGCGAAGGGGAATATGCCGCATGCCAGGTAACAATGGCATCGACATTTTCATCTTCAAATCTTTTAACTGTTTCTTTGAATTCGGATTCTATTCGGCAAAAGTCCGAGGTGACAACCGTAAGACCGCGTTCGCGGAAAATCGCGGTGGTTTCTTCGTAAAATTTCTGCATTACATCGCGTTTTGCACCGATGTCATCATAAAGCTTGATATAAAGCGGCAGGTATCCTATTTTCATAACAATCTCTCCTTTTATTTAAGCTTTAATAAACCTTCGTCTATTTTTTCCAAAAGTACTGTGAGTACTGCATCATCGGTGATAACCGGAGGCTTAAGAAGCACTGCCGGCGGGCAGTCAGGCTTATAGAGCTGCGCACTTATATCAACGCACATATCGTTCATTATCTTCGTAAACTCCGCCGCTTTTTCAACGCTCTCAAAGTGGATTGCCGAAAGGTGGCCAAGTCCTTCGGGAGGTGGAAGGAGGTCGGAATATTTTTCAGATAATGCAAGGATACCTTTTTCAATTTTTTCGCCCATCGCGTCAATTTCTTTGCCGTTAGATGAGGAAAATTCCATAGTGATGAGATATGAGAGACTCGCAAGCTCTTCCTGTCCGTTGGTAACAAGGGCGCCGAACTGATTTAAGGTGTCTGCCGGTGCAGTTGTAATTAGTTTACTTGCCGGATATTCCCCGCCCGGAAAGCCCTTTCCTATCATTACAAAGTCAGGCTTAAGGCCATACTTTTTGAAAAGGAACATTCCGTCATACCACATACATGACTGAATTTCATCTACCATAATCAGAGTATCGGTTTCTTTGCAAAGCTCGTGTGCTTTTTGCAAAAAGTCTTTTGTAAGGCGTATGCCCGCATAGTTCATAAGAATTATCTCGTGGATAAAGCCTGCTGTTTTGTAGCTGCCGCTATTGTATTTTCGTATCTTTTCTTCAAAATCTGCTATATCATTTTTCTTAACGCTTACTACCTTGTAAAGCTCATTTTTTTCGCATTTTTCGTAGAATGTGGGCCACATTCCACGGAAAGTCTGTGCTATAACTGTTGTTCCATGGTAGTTTGCACCAAGGCCTTCCTTGTTGTCTTCCATAACCAAGAACACAGGTGTTTTACCATCATAAACAGGTGCAGCATAGCTTTCGTCAAGCTTGTAGAAGCGAGAGAGCATCATTTTTATGCCTGCCTCGCCTGCAAGGCTTCCTGTTTCAAGGTTGATTATACGGTTTAACACATGAGGCTCGCGGGATTTCAGGATTGCATCAATTTCAGCATCGGTTTTTGCACCGTTTGCAGCTGCTACTATGCGTCTTTCCGCAAGGCGTGTGATATATCCCCGGGTATTGTTATGGGTTGCATTTAATATGCCAAGCTTTCTGGCATTGTTAATAAGCTTGTAGCCTGGGAAATTGTGGCCAAGCGAAGCATGATAGTGCTCACTCTTTGCGATTAAGTATGCTTTTCCGTCTTCGCCAATACGGGTACAGCCAAAGCCACCAATAGGCGCCATATTGGAATGAGCAGCCTTTGCGAAAGAATATGTAGGTGCACCTTTCTCACTGTTTTCAAAGCCCTTAACTAACTTTTGACCTGTTTTTTTGGCAAGTGAATCCATTTTTGCCACATACTTCTCGGGGAAAAAGTCTACTTTTTCATTTGCTATAGCTTCTGCCTCAGTTCTTTCCAACCCGTAGATTTCAGTAGCTACTGAAATTACAGCTTGCATATATTCAGAGCCTAAAAGATCTGTAAGGGAACGGGATATATTTTTTATCATTTTCCTCTATCCTTTCTTGGTGTAAATTTAAATGCACAATAACCCAGTTTATTTACCGCAATTATATCATTGCCACATATACATTACAATGGAATTTTTCTATGCTTTCATAGAGAAAAGTTAGTTTTACAGATTAATCAGCACACAAAAAAAGAGTTCGGAGATTCCGAACTCTTTTTTACATTTTATATACGAATATCCTAAAAGCTTTTTCGTGGTCTTTACAGATTATACAGGATTATCTGTTTAAGATAAGCTTTGTAAGTTCAACGGGTTCTACGATTTTACCGTCTTTATATACTCTCATGTTGCCTGAAGCAATTTCGTCGATGAGGATTACTTCGTCGCCATTGTAGCCAAACTCAAATTTAATGTCCCAAAGATCAAGACCGATGGTTTTGAGATCGTCTGCTACGATTTTGGTGATTTTGAGTGTCTGCTCTTTCATGCTTTCAAACATTTCGTGTGTCATAATACCAAGAGCTGCAAGGCCTTCACCTGTAACAAGGGGATCGCCGAGAGCGTCGTTTTTGAAAGTACATTCTACATAGCCACCCTCAAGTGGTGTGCCATCTTTTATGTATTCGCCATATCTTCTGATAAAGCTACCTGTTGCAACGAGGCGGCAGATAACTTCCAAGCCATGGCCAAACACTGTGCCGGGAAGAACTTCCATAGTAACATCGTCGATGTTTGCGTCAACAAAGTGTGTTTTGATGCCTGCTTTGTGGAGAAGATCGAAATAATATACAGATGTGCGGAGATTGGCTTTGCCTATGCCTTCGATTGTAAGGCCAACGCTGTTTTCACCGGGATCGAACACACCGTCTTTGCCTGTGCAGTCGTCTTTGAATTTGAGCATTACATTGCCATTGTCAAGGCTATAAACGTCTTTGGTTTTGCCTTCGTAAACTTTTTTCATACATTTGGCTCCTTTTTTGTCAGTATAAATTAACATATATATAATACATCACGCAAAAAAAAAAATCAATAAAAAATTTTTAACACTGTATATTTTCATATTATATGAAAATATACAGTGTTATATTTTGTGAAATTTTGCATTATTTTATGCTCTGTGCAAATTCTTTCAGAGTTTTAGCCTCAGATGGCAGAGATGCGATATTGTTATCAAATAAAAATTCTAAGAGGAGTGCTCTGTCACCGCCAAAGACTTCGAGGTATTTGTGCCATTCGTCTTTGCCTTTTTCAATCGGAACCTTCACATCGCCTTCAAAATAGAACACATGAAGGTTATATGTGTAGGGTTTGATTTTTTGGGCGTATTCCATGTTATAGTCAAAATCCTTTAGCTGATTTATCTGCCAGAACATTCTGAAATGGGGAGAGTTTATGGTCTCCATAAGCTCAAGTGCAGAGTCTAAGGTGTCGGTGTAGGTGCCCGAATGACACTCCATGCAAAGATACACACCCTCTTTTTGTGCCATAGAGGCAGCCTCACGGCAAAGAGCAAAAAGGTCTTCTTTTTCTTCTTCGGTATAGCTTTTGGAGCCTTTGATGCCGCACCAGAGTCTTAAGATGTTGGTGCCGAGGGTTTTTGCAGCTTTGATATATAAGGGAAGCTCTGAGATGTCATTTTTCTGAAAGCGGAAATATGTGCCATAGGATGAACAGGTGATGCCATATTCATTCTGAAGCTCCACGATGTGAGAGAGAGCTTCGGCATCATCGCAAGGTGCGTGAACATCACTGCCCCACTCTATGCAATCGAGCCCTGACTCAGACACAGCTTTTACAATTTCATCGGCAGAAAGACCTCTGAAAGAAACTGAAACAATACCACATTTAAAATTATTCATTATTATATTATGCATCTCCTCTTTATACATTTGGGGGAACTGTTGTTTTTAGATTTTCAAGATGTTCATCACATCCTACGAGGCTGAAATGCCATTTACCATTGTCATATTCGAGCACCGACACAGATGCATTTCTTACCCATGGAATGTCTTTCATTGCACAAAGTGAACCCGTCTGAACAAAGGTCTGCATGGCTCTTATGGGAGTTGCATGGGTTGCGATGGCTATTTCCTCTCCGGGATGGGCTTTGGCTATGGACTCAAGCTCGCCCGACACTCTGTCGAGAAGCTCAGTGACCGATTCGCCGCCTGTGGCAGTGGCGTTGCCAATGTCTGTGCGCCATACGCCATAGTCTTTTTCGTATTGAACAAGAAGGTCGGCAATAAGTTTGCCTTCCCACTCGCCTGCTCTTATTTCACGGAGAGCCTGATTTTCAACAATCGGCACACCGGAGGCTTTGGCTATGGCTTTGCCCGTTTCAAACGCGCGCGAAAGGTCACTTGCATAAACTTTTGTGATGTAAAAATGCGATTTGATGTATTCGGCAGTAGCTTCTGCCTGAAGATGACCAAGATTTGTAAGCTTTGCATTGTAGTGACCTGCAAAAGCGCGTATGTGATTGGCTTCGCTTTCGCCATGTCTTACTAAAACTAGTTTTGTCATAGAGAATTACTCCTCGGGATGATTTTCATATGTACTAATTTTATAATTTCAACTGCAAAATCTTTTGCTTTATCAAGCATTATGCTTTCTGCCATATCTACACATCCAATCGTTTTTAGCTAAATTTTGCAACAAGTTGCAAGGCTAAATTATTTTTTCAAAACAGCTAAATTAAATTCGCCTCATAGCTGACCGAAGGTCAATTTAGCTACGAAGTAATTTAGCATGCTTTAGCACATTTAGCTCGCCATCAGGCGAATTTAGCTGAATAGATTTAACTTAAGTTAAATCTATTCTATCATAACGCCATAATATAATCAACCTAAAAATGCTTAAAAACACACAACAGGGAAAGAAAATCCCGAAGCATCAGCTTTCGGGATTTATTGGATTTGATTTTATTATATTTATCATTTCATACGGATTTTGCATTTTCTGTTCGGCAATTTCGTTTGCCTGCTCGGTTGCTTTGGCAATGTGGTCGAGGGTACCGTTTGAGCGTTCAAATTCCATTGTCATAAAAGCCATGACAGCATGCTCACCTTTTTCGTCGAGAGCATTGAACATGTTTATCATATTAATAACATCATCGGTCATGACTATGTGGGTGTCGTAGTTGACAAGCTCGATGTGGAGAAGAGAACAGATTTTTACAACGGTTTCATATGCTGTGCCGCCAATGCCATTTTTGACAGCACTGACAAGAGTGGTCTGAGGAATGCCACTCGCTATTGAAAACTGACGGATGCTCTTGTATTGCTTTTTTATCTCCTCGCCAATGATTGAAGAAAGGTCTTGCATGATGGTCGCCTCCTTATACAAGATTAATTTTATCATCATTATAAAATTTTGTCAAATTACTGAAAATAGTACTTGAAATTATGTTTTCTTTATGTTATAATATTTAGGTCGCAAATCACAAACGCGCTTTTTGATGCATTAAATTTTGGACACCGCAAGAGGGTTCACAAAACATCAGCATTCAACATAAAATTTAATAGTTTATATTTCGAGGTGTGGCGCAGTTGGTAGCGCACTAGTTTTGGGTGAGGTTGCGAGCGCATCCGGTGGATGATGAAGCGAGCATAACGAAGCGCAGCGG
>JAZNBF010000014.1:0-83481 GCA_045586905.1 Clostridia bacterium | reverse complement strand
ATTCTAAAACAAACAAAAGCTATCTATGAGATTCTTCTCGTCGATAGCTTTTTTTCTTTGAAAAAGTAAAGCTTTTGTAATATTGCAATTTAACCTGACATATGATAAAATCAATATAGGTTTTTCTTTTGAAAGGATTGATATCGGTGAGAATTTGTGTTTACGGTGCTTCAAGCACTAAGACAGATTCAAAATATATCAAAAAGATTGAAAATTTGTGCTTCATGCTTGCCTCCAAAGGCCACAGTCTCGTCTTTGGCGGTGGTGCCAACGGTCTTATGGGAGCTGCGGCCCGCGGCTTTACCAAAGGCAATGGCCACATTATCGGAGTTGTACCTCACTTTTTTAATGTCGACGGAATTTTGTATGACAAATGCGACGAGCTCATTCGCACAGACACAATGAGGGAACGAAAACAAATAATGGAAGATAAAGCAGATGCCTTTATTGTGTTGCCGGGCGGTGCGGGCACATTCGACGAATTTTTTGAAATATACACTCTCAAGCAGCTTGGCAGACATGCAAAGCCGATAGTTATATACAACGCTTTTGGCTATTACGATAAGCTCATTGAGTTTCTGGACTATTCTTCGGGCGAAAACTTTATTTCACCTGCATCACTTTCGCTATTTGAAGTTACTGATGATGACGAACACATACTTCATTATGTTTCTTCATACAAGGGCGAAAAGCTCAGCTTCAACGATACAAAATACGTATAAGAGGAAATTTTTATGGATGCTGTAAAAACGAAAAAAGAACTTTTCAAAGATATTTTAATAGATATTCATTTGTCTGCAAAAGAACGGGACTACATCGAAAAAGATGCCATCATGGTCGAAGAGCTTTCAGTGAAAGGCTTTGAAGTAAGTCACGAGTGGCTTTCCAACACCGAGTTTTACGACACCTTCAAAGGCAACATGGTTGGCTACTATCTCGGACTTTGTGTCAATTGCTTTGCCACAGGTCTTGCCATGGCAGATGCCTGGTCAGACGGAGCCAAGGCTTTTGCTAATGCCAAATATGATGAGATATATGACGGTGGCGTGTGGAACAATGTGTTCATCTTGCTTGAGATGAAGTCCGACGGAGACAAAAAGGACTTTCAGAATTTTATTATAGAAATGTATGAAAAATGGATTGTAGCACTCAAGGACTATTTTTCACTTTCCGATGCAAATGAATACATCTCTGCAACACTTGCATCATTTTTTCAACTTGGTGTTACCATGCGCCTTGAAATTTTGGGGTACTAGACAATGGCAGATTATATATACACCGTTTCCAAAAAGAAGTTCTATCCTCTTTCTCCACGTATTGAAGACATAGACATTGCCGATATTGCTCATGCACTCTCCATGCTTGCCAGAGCAAATGGGCATTTCCCGACGTTTCATTCTGTGGCACAGCATTCGATAGAGTGTGCCAACGAGGCAATTGCCAGAGGTCTCAGCCCCAAACTTTGTCTTGCTTGTCTTCTTCATGACGGAGCAGAGGCATACATGTCCGATTTGACCACACCCGTCAAAGACAAGATAAAAAGCTATAAGCAGTACGAAGAAACCCTCATCAATTTGATTTATGAAAAATATGTGGGCAATCTCACCGATGAAGAAAAAAGCATGGTCTATACCATCGATAAAGATCTTCTGTATTATGAGTTTTATAAGCATATGCAAATTGAGCTTGGCTCAAAGCCGCAAATCCTTACATCACCATCATTTGAGTATAGGGATTTTCATTTGGTTAAAGAGGAGTTTATGGAAATTTTCCGCGAGCTTCATAGTTTGACACTGTCCTGATTTTAGTGTATAATACAAAAAGATAAAAAATCTGACGGAGGTAAAAAATGGCTGATAAAGTTAATGTTTTAGGTGTAATGGTTGACAAGGTAAATGTTGAACAGGCATCCGATATGATTGTGGATTTTGTCAAAATGGCCGGTCATCCCCGTACAGTTTTCACTCCGAATTCAGAGATTATAATGGCAGCATACAGAGATAAGGGCTTTTGCGATATCCTCAACTCCTCCGACATTGTAACTGCAGATGGAATAGGCGTTGTATATGCGTCAAAAATAGTTAAAAATCCTATAAATGAAAGAGCCGCAGGGTATGACATAGCTTGCCGCACTCTCGAAAAGCTTGGATCTATCGGCGGCACACTCTATCTTTTCGGCTCAAGGCCCGGCGTGGCTGAAACTGCCGCTGCCAACATTGAAGAAAAATATAAAGGCATAAGGGTTGTCGGCACAAGTGATGGCTACTTCGATACCGAAAAAGAAAAGGAAATAATTGCAAAAATAAACAGCGCAAAACCCGATCTACTTTTTGTATGCCTCGGTGCACCCAAACAGGAAAAATGGATACATGCCCATAAAGGCGAGCTCTCTGCAAAGGTTTGCCTTGGAATAGGGGGCAGTGTTGATGTTTTTGCCGGCAATGTAAAGCGAGCTCCTGAGTTTTTCACCCGTCATGGCATTGAGTGGCTTTACCGTCTTGCAAAACAGCCCTCGAGGTTTATGCGCATGCTCGATCTTCCCCGATTCGGCTTTAAGGTGCTTTTACATGGCAGAAAATTCCCACAGGAATAAAACGAAAGGATAAAAATTATGAATGTTGAACTCATCCAATACAACCCCGATTGTGAAAAGGTGATAGCTGCAGCGGCAAAGCTTTGCTATTCATCTTCCGAGATAAAAGGAATACTCAGTGGCCTCGATACCGAAAAAACCCAAAACTTCATCGAACGCCTCATGAGCATGGGACACGAAAGTCCGCTTGAACACATATCGTTCACATTTGGTATAGAGGGTGTATCGAGAAGTCTTCTGGCTCAGATGACCCGTCACCGCATAGCATCTTACAGTGTCAAATCGCAAAGATATGTAAATGAAGGTCAGTTTGAATACATAATCCCCAAAGAAATAGAAGCAGACGAAGCGGCAAAAGCCATATTTATAAAGGCAATGGAAGATGACGAAAAAACATATAATGAGCTCACCGACATTTTGCGCGATAAACACTATAAAGTTTTTTTGACTGAGGGTTTTGACGAAAAAAAAGCGCTTTCCATGGCCGAAAAAAAGGCAATAGAAGACGCACGCTATGTTCTTCCGAATGCGTGTGAAACCAAGCTTATTGCCACCTTCAATGCGCGCAGTCTCATAAACTTTTTCCATCATCGTCTTTGTGAAAGAGCTCAGTGGGAGATAAGGGACCTCGCTTTTGAAATGCTCTGTCTGGTAAAAAAGGTTTGCCCCACAGTGTTCAGACTTGCCGGCCCGAGATGTGTGTCCGGTCCGTGCCCCGAGGGCAAGATGAGCTGTGGAAAGGCAAAAGAAAAGAGAAAATTATTTTTGAAAGAAGATTGAAACTCAAATGAATAAAGATTTCAAACTTATCGTTATAGAGGGTGTTGATGCGAGTGGAAAGGCAACCCAGTCGGCACTTTTAAAAGAAAAGCTTGCCTCGCTCGGCAAAAACATTAAAACCATAGAATTTCCCAACTATGCGCACGATAGCTCAGCAGTTGTCAAGATGTATCTGGGCGGCGATTTTGGCAGTGACCCGAGCGCTGTGAGCCCCTATGCCGCATCCATGCTTTTTGCTGTTGACCGCTTCGCTTCTGTGAAGGCAACCTGGAAAGAGCTTTTTGCAAATGGCAGCATTATCATTGCTGACCGATACACCACATCAAACATGGTGCATCAGGCGTCAAAAATCAGCGAGTCAGAAGAAAAAAGCGATTTCCTCGACTGGCTCTATGACCTTGAATACAATAAACTTTCTCTGCCAAAACCCGATCTTGTGATTTTTCTCGATATGCCGCCGGCGCATGCGAGAGCGCTTATGGCAAAAAGAGCCAATAAGATAGACAACTCCGAAGTAAAAGATATTCACGAACGCAACGAAAGCTATCTTGACGCATCCTATGCCAATGCAGTTTTTGTGGCAGAAAAATACAATTGGACAACCATACATTGTGCAAATGCAAACGGAATTCGCACAATAGAGGACATTTCCGAAGAGATATTTTCCGAGGTAAAAAAGATAATTATTTAAAATCAACAAGCCAAAAGATGCCAAAAACATCAGTTTGAGGCATCTTCTGTGTTGTTTGTCCCAAAATACATGCGCTTGTAGCTCAGTTGGATAGAGCGTCAGACTCCGACTCTGAAGGCCGTGCGTTCGAATCGCATCAAGCGTACTTAAGGTGCCTGCTTTTTGCAGGCGCTTTTTTGTTTTAAATACCTATTTCTCGCCAAAAGCCATTGACAAGGCACATCTGTTTAAGCTATAATATGTGATGTGTGATTTAATGTAATATTACTATCAGAATAAATGGAGGTTATGATATGTCAGGCCATTCCAAATGGAACAATATCAAACATAAAAAAGAAAAATCCGATGCTCAGAAGGCAAAAATCTTCACAAAAATGGGCAGAGAAATCGCTGTTGCAGCAAAGTCCGGCGGCCCTGATCCTGAAGTTAACGGCAGACTCAAAGATGCCATTGCCAAAGCTCGTTCTTTCAATATGCCAAACGACAATATTGCCCGTGTTATCAAAAAAGCCGCAGGCGAACAGAACATAGACAACTACGAAAACATCAGCTACGAAGGCTATGGCCCGAGTGGTGTTGCTTTTATTGTCGAAACCCTCACAGACAACCGCAACAGAACTGCAGGTGATCTCCGCCACTATTTCGACAAATTCGGCGGCAATCTCGGCACATCAGGTTCAGTTGCCTGGATGTTCGATCAGAAGGGTATAATCATCATAAATAAAGCAGACTCCGTCGATGAAGACGAACTCACCATGGATGCTCTTGATGCAGGTGCCGACGATTTTGCCTCCGAGGATGAATTCTACGAAATTTCCACATCGCCCGACACTTTCAGAGATGTAAGAGATGCTCTTGAGGCAAAGGGTTATGCTTTTGCTTCGGCAGAACTTGAGATGATTCCTCAAAATACCATCACTCTCTCCGATGAGCACGACATTCTCATGATGGAAAAACTCATTGAACACTTAGAAGACAACGACGACGTACAGAATATTTATCACAACTGGGAAGAAGCCTGACCTGATATAAAATAGTCAGATACCAAATTTCAAGGGGGCTCAAAAGTGGATAAATTTCTGATAAACGGTGGCAAACCCTTGCACGGAGAGGTGCATATCAGTGGTGCCAAAAATGCCGCTGTGGCTATAATCCCTGCCACAATTTTAGTGGAAGGCAAATGTGTAATAGAAAATGTTCCCGACATAAGCGATGTCGATAGCATTCTTAATATAATAAGGGCTTTGGGCGCAGATGTTTCCAAACCCGACTATAACACTGTCGTTATAGACGCAAGCTGTCTGTCCACCTGCACTGTGGAACCTGAGTTTGCGGCAAAGATGCGTGCATCATACTACCTTATGGGTGCGCTCATAGGCAGATGTGACGAAGCCCATGTTCCGCCTCCGGGTGGCTGCAATTTCGACACCCGTCCCATAGACCAGCATCTCAAGAGCTTTGAAAATCTGGGATGCAAAGTCGATATTGACGACACTTTTGTTAATATAGATGCAACCTCTCTCTCCGGCGGCAATGTCTATTTTGATGTTGTCAGCGTTGGCGCTACCATCAACGCTATCTTAGCGGCAACTCTTGCTCCCGGCAAAACTGTGCTTGAAAACTGCGCAAAGGAACCTCATGTAGTTGACCTTGCCAACTTTTTAAATTCAATGGGAGCAAACATACGTGGAGCAGGTACCGACGTGATCAAAATAGTTGGTGTCGAAGCTCTTTCGGGTGGCACATATTCCATCATTCCCGACCAGATAGAAGCAGGCACCTACATGGTAGCTGCTGTTGCCACAAGGGGCAATGTCCTTATTAAAAATATCATACCCAAGCACCTCGACTGCATAACTGCCAAATTTGTGGAAATGGGGGTAAAGGTTGAAGAACACGATGAAGATATAAGAATCGATGCATCAGGCTCCGAACTTCGTCCCATAAAACTCAAAACTTTGCCTTATCCCGGCTTCCCGACCGACATGCAGCCTCAGATGGTTGTGCTTTTGTCAACGGTAGACGGTCAAAGCACTGTAACTGAAAGTGTCTGGGATTCACGATTCCAATACATAACCGAGCTTAAAAAGATGGGGGCCGAGATTTGTGTCGACGGTTCATCTGCGATAGTCGAAGGCGGCAAGCCTTTTTCACCGGCTGAAGTCCGTGCAACAGACCTCAGAGCAGGCGCCGCTATGGTAATTGCAGCCCTTGCATGCAAAGGCGAGTCTAAGATTTGTGAGCTCCGTCACATCGACAGGGGCTACGAGCACATAATAGACAAGCTTGCAGGTCTCGGTGCAGAAATTAAACGTATAGATGACTAATCTCATCACCTTATTCAGCTCAAGCTCGGGCAATTGTATTCTCGTTGCCAATGATGACACAAAAATCCTTGTCGATGCCGGTGTCAGTATGACCAGAATAAAAAATGCTCTTTCGGAAATAAACACCGATCCTTCCGAAGTAGATGCAGTGCTCATAACACATGAGCACAGTGACCATACTTCAGGAGTCAACTTTTTGTGCAAAAAGTATTGCACCGGTGTATATGCAAATGCTCCTGTGCTCAGGCTCATAGCGGCAAATGCGCCACATGCTGCCACTGCATTGCACACTGTGTGCGAGGGTGTGGAGTTTTCTGTCGGTTCCATGAGAATAAAAGCTTTCCCTACATCTCATGACTCTCTGGCTCCTGTTGGTTATGTTATCGAATCGGAAGGCAAAAAATATGGCATAGCCACCGATACGGGCACGATTACCAAACCACTGCTTTCAGCTCTTTCAAACTGTGAAGCTGTGCTCATAGAGGCAAATCACGATGTCGGCATGCTGAAATCAGGTCCTTATCCTTATCTTTTAAAGAAAAGGATTTTATCAGACAAAGGCCATCTTTCCAATGACAAATGCGCCTGGCTTGCAACTCAACTGGCAATATGGGGCACAAAGAAAATTATGCTCGGCCATCTCAGCGATAAGAACAACACTCCGTCATTAGCCTACAACACAGTCAGTGACATGCTCGGTTCAAACGGTTTTACAGTTGGAAAAGATGTAATTCTGAAAGTGGCACAAAAAGACGGGATAACAATTTTATAAAAACTCCGCATAGTGAATTTTCATTATGCGGTTTTTGTTTTGTAATAGTTTTCTTTGTTCCATTAAATTTTGTATTGACATGTAAATTGTTTTGTTATAGAATATATATGTATGTATGTTTTAGATTTTTGATATAAGGGGAGTCGTGCAATCTCTTTTTATATCTGTGTGTTTGAAGGTGCATTTTGCACCTGAAGTTTGAAAAGTTAATATAGAAAGGAGTTGATACAGATGGACTTAATAATCACGATAGTTTCAGCTGCCTTAGCAATCATTGTCGGTTTTGCAATCGGTTTTGTTTATAGAAAAAAGATAGCTGAAGCTAAAATCGGCGGAGCAGAAAAAAAGGCTAATGCTATAATTGCCGAAGCCAAAAAAACCGCCGAAACCAAAAAGAAAGAAGCTTTAATTGAAGCAAAAGACGAAATTCACAAAAACAGAAATGAATTCGAAAGAGAACTCAAAGAAAGACGCAGCGAGATAAGTCGCCAGGAAAGACGAATCCAGCAAAAGGAAGAGTCTCTTGATAAAAAGTCAGAAGCGCTTGAGAAAAAAGACGAAATTCTCAATAAAAAGATAAAAGAAGCCGAAGCTCTCAACGAAGAAGCTGCCAAGGTAAAAAGTGCGCAGCTCGAAATTTTAGAGAGAATCTCCGGACTGTCCGTAGAAGAAGCAAAATCTTTCCTTCTCAAAAATGTCGAAGCAGAAATCAGGCATGAAACAGCAATCATGGTCAAAGACCTTGAAGCTCAGGCCAAAGAAGAAGCCGACAAAAAAGCAAGAAACATTATCAGCGCAGCAATTCAGAAGTGCGCTGCCGATCATGTGGCTGAAACAACCGTATCGGTTGTAGCTTTGCCAAATGATGAAATGAAAGGACGAATTATCGGCAGAGAGGGCAGAAACATCAGAACCCTCGAAACATTAACCGGTATAGATTTAATTATTGACGATACTCCCGAAGCAGTTGTATTGTCAGGATTTGATCCGATCAAGAGAGAAATAGCAAGAATGTCTCTTGAAAAACTCATCTCCGACGGACGAATTCATCCGGCAAGGATTGAAGAAACCGTCGAAAAATCCAAAAAAGAAATCGAAGCCATCATCAAACAGGAGGGCGAACAGGCCACCTTCGAAACGGGGGTACACGGTTTGCATCCCGAGCTTGTTAAACTCTTGGGAAGAATGCGTTACCGCACAAGCTATGGTCAGAATGTGCTCAAACATTCCACCGAAGTGGCTCACCTTGCAGGCATTATGGCAGCCGAACTTGGTGTCGATGTTAAGGTTGCAAAAAGAGCCGGCCTTCTCCACGACATAGGTAAATCTGTCGATCATGAAATCGAAGGTTCCCATGTTGATATCGGTGTAGATCTCGCCAAAAAATACCGTGAGTCCAATGATGTTATTCATGCAATTGCATCGCACCACGGTGATGTTGAAGCACAAACAGTTATCGCTTGCATAGTACAGGCTTGTGATGCCATCAGCGCAGCAAGACCCGGTGCAAGAAGAGAAAATCTTGAAACATACATAAAACGTCTCGAAAAGCTTGAAGAAATTGCAAATTCATTTGACGGAGTAGAAAAATCATTTGCTATTCAGGCAGGCAGAGAAGTCAGAATCATGGTTAAACCTGAAGATGTCAAAGATGAAGACACAATCCTCATTGCACGTGACATCGTTAAGAAAATTGAAAACGAGCTTGAATATCCCGGACAAATCAAAGTAAATGTTATAAGGGAAACTCGTTCTGTTGATTATGCTAAATAATAAGACTTGAGCAGATTATTTATTTGCTTAGAAGGAGCGGGCTTCATAGCCCGCTTCTCTGTTATCAGAAAAAAGGTAAAGGAGCATAAACGGTGAATATATTGGCAATAGGTGACATTTTTGCGCAGTGCGGCATAGAACATACTTCTCTTGTTCTTCGCGGCATTCGTGAGCAGGAAGACATAGATTTTTGCATAGCAAATGCCGAAAACGCATCAGGCACAGGCATAAGCCTTCGCGACTATGACGAGCTCACCGATGCAGGCGTCGACTTTTTCACCATGGGCAATCACACCTATGGCAAAAAAGATGTGATTAACCTGTTTGAAAATGAGCCAAACATCATAAGACCTGCCAATTTTCATGCGTCTAATCCCGGCAAAGGCTCCGGTGTTGTGAGTGTCAAGGGCAAAAAAATCGGTATAATAAATATAATGGGCAGAGTGGACATAGGCATTTCACTCGATTGCCCGTTTGAAGCAGTAAATCGTGAGATGGAGGCTTTAAAAGACAAGTGCGACTTTTTTGTTGTTGATTTTCATGCCGAAGCCACAAGTGAAAAGCTTGCCATGAAATATCACCTCGACTCCCGTGCTGCTGTTCTTTTTGGCACCCACACCCATGTTCAGACAGCCGATGAAACAGTTACCCCATCGGGAATGGGCTATATCACCGATCTTGGCATGACGGGTGCTCTCGACTCTGTGCTTGGCGTAAAGAAAGAGATAATTCTTTCGAGGTTTATAAAAGGTTATTCACAAAAATTTGAATATGCATACTCCAGAGCTGCGCTTTGCGGTGCTGTGTTTACAATAGATGAAAACACCAATCTCTGTACAAAAATCAAAAGAATCAATGTTGTTTAAAAAGGATAGATGAAATATGAGCAAAAGAATAAGAATAATCTCTCTCATCTTGTTTTTGGTCGTCTTTTTGTGTTCTTGTTCCACAAACAAAACAGCGAGTGTCTCAAACGAAGGTTCATCATCTGATTCTCATAAAAACGGTGGCACCATAAAAATGGGCACCGTTCCCATCGACACTCTCAATCCCCTCGTGACCTCTCACTCATCAATTGCCGATTTTCTTTCACTTGTGTACGAAGGTCTTTTTGTCACCATGCCCGACCTCAGTGCAAAACCTGTTCTGGCATCGGAGTATGTGGCATCCGGAGACAACACAACCTACACCATAAAGCTTAAAGGCGGAGTTAAGTTCCATAGCGGCAAAATGTTTTCGTCAGAAGATGTGGTGGCCACTCTTTCCTATATTTCGAACTATGGAGGTCGCTATACTGCTGTTACAGATGCAATTGCCTCGCTTGATGCTCCTTCTGCCGACACCGTGATTATAAATCTCAAAAGACCTGTTGCCGATTTTGTAAACGTGCTCGATTTCCCCATTTTGCCATCCGGTCTTGAATATGATGCATTTGTCACACCGTCAGCTGATTTTGTCCCCGTTGGCACGGGCATGTATGTCTATGACAGCATCGCCGAGCACAAGAACATCTATCTCAAAGCCAACAAATCATGGCACAATCCAAAGAAAAGACCTCACATCGACAAGATAGACATAGAAATCCTGTCCGACGAGGAAACTGTAATTTCCGCATTCGATGCAGGCACAACCGACATATTTGCTCTTTCGTGGAAAAACCCTGCCGAACTTAGTCTCATTTCCAATCTCTATAACGTGTTTGACACACCTCAGAACAGACTCACCTTCATTGGTTTGAACACTGCTGTTGCAGCTTTCGATACAAAGGAGGAACGTGCAGATTTTGTATCTGTGGTAAACCGTGACAAGCTGTGTGAAGACATAATGCTCGGGCGTGCCACTCCCGCAAAATTCCCGGTGAGAGACGGAGTTTATTTCGACGAAAAACCGTCCGAAACAGAAGGCGACGAACCTGAAGATGTACCATCCAAAGATGATGAGAAAGTTACAGAAAAACCTTCGGAGCTGGTCCTTCTTTATAATTCCGACAGCAAAACAAAAAAAAGACTTGCGCTTTCTTTGAAACAGCAGTTCGACATAGCAGGCTATAAAACAGTACTCAATCCGCAACCCTTTGAGGTGTATCTCGGCAAGGTTGCAAGTTGTGAATATGACCTCTACATCGGAGAGGTTAACATCGACAATGCGTCCAATCTCGAGTTTATGTTTGGAGAGAGCAGAAGCAGCGAAAATGTGTGTTCCTTTGCCACAACCGAGCTTGCTACACTTGTGTCCAATCTCAATCGCATGTCGGGCAAGGAAAACAGACTTGTAGCTTTGGAAAACTTTAAAAAGTACTATGCTGAAAACGCATTTCAGATTTCTTTGTATTTCACCAGAGGTGAGGTATATGTTTCAAAAAGAGTAAGTGGTAGTCTCACTCCGAATTTGTCAAATCTGTATTATGGATTTGAGGATTTGTATTTTGAAAAGAAAAATTGATTTTCAAATCAATTCCCGCAAAAAATGATTTCATAAAATAAAAAGATGAAACATAATCATAAAAACAAAAAACGCAAGCAGGTAAAAATGCACAAAACCCAAAACGAGTTTTGTGCATTTTTAACGAAATTTTCTAAAAAGCCCGTTATTGACGAAAAACGGGCTTTTTTTTTTGAAAATCTATTGCAAAATCCCAAAAAATAGTTTATAATCATAGAAAAGTGGTAGAAAGTGGTGCCAAATGGTAAATAGTGGTAATTTTCCGTTGGTTTCCATAAGAAAGGAAGTGAGTTTTTTGTTTAGTGGAGAATATCAGCACACCTTAGATGTAAAAGGCAGAGTTATTATGCCTGCTAAATTCAGAGCTGCTCTTGGTGATAGCTTTGTTATCACAAGAGGACTCGATAACAATCTCCTCGTTTATGCCCCTGATGAATGGCAGAAGTTCTACGAAAAATTGAGCACACTTCCTCTTTCCAACAAAAACTCGCGTAACTTTTCAAGATTCTTTCTTGCCAGTGCAGTTGAATGTGAAACAGACAAGCAGGGCAGAGTTTTAATTCCTCAGCCGCTGAAAGAGGCTGCAAAGCTTTCCAAAGACATCACAATCATCGGCAACGGTAACAAGCTCGAAATATGGAGCAGCGACGAGTGGAACAGCCACATCAGCTCTATCGACACAGATGAGCTCGCCGAAAATCTTTGTGAACTCGGCATCATGATTTAACAGACTTTTTCATTTTCTTACATACAATCCTTACAAAAGGGGAGAATCGTCCATGCAATTCAAGCACGTTTCTGTCCTTCTCACCGAGGCTGTGGAAGGCCTTGCCTTGAAGAGTGGCGGCACATATGTTGACGCTACTCTGGGCGGCGGTGGGCATAGCTTTGAGATTGCTTCGCGCCTCTCAGGCAGTGGCGCACTCATCGGTATCGACAGAGATAAAGACGCATTAAAGGCTGCTGGTGAAAGGCTTTCTTCGTTTTCAAATGTCACATATGTTCATTCAAACTATACAGAAATAAAAAATATCCTTTCTGAGCTTGGCATATCTTCGGTAGATGGAGTGCTTATTGACCTAGGCGTTTCGTCATATCAGCTCGATTGTGCCGAGAGAGGTTTTTCATATATGGAAGATGCACCGCTTGACATGCGCATGAACAAAAGCGATTCTTTCAGTGCATACGATGTGGTCAACACATATTCCAAAGAAAAGCTGACTGAGATTTTCTATTCTTACGGAGAAGAAAGATATTCAAAAAGGGTGGCAGAACTCATTTGCGAAACCCGTCTCACATCTCCCATATCAACCACGCTCGAACTGGTTGACATCATCAAAAAAGCAATTCCCGAAAAGCTTCGTCAAAAGGGCTCACATCCTGCCAAGAGAGTTTTTCAGGCAATCCGCATTGAAGTCAACAACGAGCTTGAGCCACTGAAAACTGCTCTTTCCGATTTCTTCGATTCGCTCGGGCCTTGTGGCAGATTGTGTGTGATAACTTTCCATTCTCTCGAAGATCGCATAGTGAAGCAAACTTTTGCTTCTTTTGCAAAAGGGTGTACATGCCCTAAAGATTTTCCGATTTGCGTTTGCGGCAACAAACCGCGTGGCAAAATAATAACATCGAAGCCCATTCTTCCAAGCGAAGAAGAGCTTGCCTGTAACAAAAGATCAAAAAGTGCAAAATTAAGAATAATAGAGAAACTATGATGGGGTGAACCGTTTGGCTAGCGTATATTACGAAGGCACATCTGCTTATAAAATTGAAGAATATTATTCCTACACCTCCGATATGCGCAAAAAGCAAGAGGAGAAAGCGCAAAAACAGATAAAGCAAAAAACTGCCAACCGAAAGAAAATTATTGTGGCTATCAGCGCAGCTTTTGTTGTTGCAGTGACTTTCCTGTTTCTCAATGTGGTTCTGCTTCAGGCATCGGCAACATACAGTCAGTCGATGGATGAACTTGAAGATTTAAAAATGCGTAATGCTCAGCTTTCGTTTGACGTCGCATCGGGTGTTGACCTTAATGCTGTTGAAACAAAGGCGAAAACCCAGTTTGGCATGCAAAGACCTGAAAGCTATCAGAATGTGTATGTCAATGTAGTGCAAAATGACTATACCGAGACCTTTGTTGAGGAAGGCTCAGGCATGGGCTTTGTCGAAAGAATGATAATAAGCTTAAAATCGTTCTTGACATATATAGGATAAAATATAAATATACTAAAGTAAACGAAGCCGTCGGAATTTCCCCGACGGCTATACTGCCCAATAAGGACAAAATATTTTTTGGCCGATTTGGGTGCTTGCCTTTCGGGGCTAACAGATTTTTTGCCACTCTCACAACAAAAAGGGGCATTTTTCATGAAAAAAACAGGCACCAGCATTCAACACAGAATCATAACAATACTGATAGGGGCAGTTGCGCTACTTGCACTGCTTCTTGTAAGAGTTGCCTGGATACAGGCCATAGACGGCAAACAATACAGCCGTGAAGCTGCAATGCAACAAACCAAAGATATGGCCATAACCTCCAAAAGAGGCACAATATACGACAGAAATTTAAAGGTGCTTGCCCAGAGTTCTTCTGCCGAGACAGTTACGGTAAACCCCTCGGCAATTCGCGAGGTTGGCAAAACCAATGAGGTTGCAACGGAGCTCGCATCAATTCTCGGCATGGACAAGGACAAGGTATATTCATATCTTGCACGCGACTCAAAATATGAAATTATCAAAAAAAGAATAGACAGAGATCAGGCGGCAAAAATAAAAGAAAAGAAACTGCCTGGTGTAATTCTGGTTGAAGACTTCAAAAGATACTATCCGGGTGGTTCACTGGCTTCTCATGTCATAGGCTTTGTCGGTGAAGACAGTCAGGGCCTTGCGGGAATAGAAATGATATATGAGAACTATCTCAAAGGCCTTCCGGGCAAAATCATTACTGCTCAGAATGCCGCAGGCACCAACATGCCTTACGAATATGAAAAATATGTCGATCCCGAAAACGGTGTAAACGTTGTGCTCACTCTCGATGAGATTATTCAGCGAAAAGCAGAAGATGCTTTAAAAAAAGCAGTAGAAAACTATAATGTAACAAACGGTGCATCCTGCATCATTATGGGTGCAAAAACGGGTGAGATACTTGCAATGGCAACCTATCCCACATTCGATCTTAACAATGCCTACACCATAGTTGACGAGGAGCTCAGAGAACAGATAAAAGCGATAGAAGACGATAAGGAACGTCAGCAAAAAACCTCCGATGCTCTCAACCGTCAATGGCGTAACAAAGCAGTGGTCGACTCCTATGAGCCCGGTTCCACATTCAAAGCGATGGTAGCCGCAATGGCGCTTGAAGAAAATCTTGTAAGCCTTGGCGAAAATTTCGTTTGCACAGGTTCAGTCCGTGTGGCAAATTACAATATCGGTTGCTGGAAAACCGAAGGTCATGGCACCGAGACCTTTGTTCAGGGTGTCTACAACTCCTGCAACCCCGTGTTCATGTCAATAGGTTCAAGACTCGGCGCAACAAAATTCTATAAATATTACAAAGCTTTCGGCTTTGGAAAAGCCACAGGCTTTGACCTTCCCGGTGAGGCTGACGGTCTGTTTCATTCTATGGATCGATTCAACGAGGCAGAGCTTGCCACAGCATCATTCGGACAGGGCTTCACTGTAACACCTCTTCAGCTCATCACTGCCTATTCGGCAATAACCAATGATGGCACCATGGTTAAACCGCATCTCATCAAATCATTGGTCGACGATGATGGCAATGTCATAAAAAATTTCGGCACACAAACCACAAGGCAGGTAATAAGCAAAGAAACTGCCGACACAGTGTGTCAGATTCTCGAAGGCGTAGCAGCAGAAGGTACCAGCAAAAACGCCTACATAGAAGGCTATCACATAGCAGGCAAAACGGGCACCAGTGAAAAGACTCCCCGTGGAAACGGGAAATATGTTGCTTCATTTGTGGGCTTTGCCCCTGCCAACGATCCCGAAGTCATCTGTCTTGTAATGCTCGACGAGCCAATGGGAAGTTCTTATATGGGTGGTCAGATTGCTGCTCCCACATTCAAGGAAATTATGGCAGATGTACTCATCCATCTGCAAATTGAAAGCGACAGCACTCAGGAATACAATTTCGTTCCCAATCTTTCGGGCAAGACACTCGACGAGGCAAAGTCACTCGTGGGCGAATCAGGCCTCAAATATACCATTATCGGCGAAGGCGACAAAATCGTGTCACAGAGTCCGGTTGCGGGCACTGCGCTTGGAAATAATGCACTTGTCATCATGTACACTGAAGAAACAGAAGACGATTATGTTGTAGTACCCGATCTTCACGGTTACTTTGCGTCCGATGCCAATCAGCTCCTGATAAACACGGGCCTCAACATGAAGGTTAACGGTTCCAACACTGTCAGCACATCTGTACTTGTTGGCACACAAGATCCTCCAGCAGGCACAGAGGTTCCCCGTGGAAGTGTTGTAACAGTAGAATACAACTACACCACAAATGTTCACTAAATAAAGGAGATGCATTTGCCTTGAAGTTGAACGAAATACTGAAAAGCTTACCAATAACAGAAATAATCGGAACTGATAATCCCGAAATAACTTCCGTCACCAACGATTCCCGTGAATGTACACAAGGCACGCTTTTTGTGGCAGTTCGCGGATTTCAGACCGATGGTCACAAATATATCAAAAAAGCTGTTGAAAACGGAGCATCGGCAGTTGTGTGCGAAGAAAGCACACCGGGGCTTTGTGTTCCTCAGATAATTGTCAAAAACAGCCGCAGGTCAGAAGCAGAAGTTTCTTCAGCTTTCTATGGCCATCCGTCAAAAAAATTCAGACTCATAGGCATAACAGGCACAAATGGCAAGACCACAGTCACCTATCTTGTAAAACACATCCTTGAGCAGTGTGGCTACAAGGTGGGGCTCATCGGCACCAATCAGAATATGATTGGCGACCGTGTTACAGAAACAGGAAGAACAACCCCTCATTCCATAGAGCTCCAGGCTATTTTTGCCGATATGGCAGATGAGAATGTTGACTTTTGCGTTATGGAGGTCTCATCCCACGCACTTGAGCTTGACAGAGTGTACGGTTGCCACTATGCAGTGGGAGCTTTTACAAATCTCACTCAGGATCATCTCGATTTCCACAAAACAATGCAAAACTATGCAAATGCAAAATATAAGCTTATGGAAATTTCTGATGTTGCAGTAATAAATGCCGATGATGCTTTCGGCAAAGAAATGATTGAAAAATGCTCTTTAAAGTGCCTGTCTTATTCCACACAAAACAAAGATGCCTCTCTCTTTGCCGACAACATATCTCTTTTGTCCGATGGCGTCAGCTTTAAGCTTTGCGCTGCTCCTTTTTATCTCGGTATTCCCGGCGAGTTTTCGGTGTACAATGCACTCTGTGCCATAGGCATAGCCAAAGCTCTTAAGATAGATGATGAAAAAATATCAGCCTCGCTGAAAACTGCCATCGGTGTAAAAGGCAGGGCAGAGGTTGTTCCCACACTCACCGACTATACAGTTATAATAGACTATGCCCACACTCCCGACGGTATAGAAAACATCCTCTCGGCAGTAAAAGGTTTTGCAAAGGGCAGAGTTGTTATAGTGTTTGGTTGCGGCGGAGACCGTGACAACACAAAACGTCCTATCATGGGCGAGATAGCCGGCAAAATGGCAGATTTTTGTGTTGTAACAAGTGACAATCCGCGCACAGAAGAACCCCTGAAAATAATTGCCATGGTTGAAGAAGGCGTCAAAAAAACCGATTGCCCCTATGTTGTTATAGAAAACCGGCGCGAAGCCATAAAATACGCTCTCGACAATGCCAGGGAGGGCGACTGCATAGTTCTGGCAGGCAAAGGTCACGAAACCTATCAGATACTCAATTCAGGCACCATACATTTTGACGAAAGAGAAGTAGTCAGAGAGATTTTGGCCGAAAGAAAATAATCCGACACATGTAAAGATGTGTGTTTTACATCTTCCGGTTCTGTATGTGAGAGGTCATATATATGTTATATCCAATACGCACCATTAAAGCTTCAGATATTGCCCTTGCCACAGGCGGCACCATTGTATTCGGCGACGGAGATGCAGAAATTTCTGCTATAAGCTGTGACAGCCGCACTGTGAGGGAAGATGCACTTTTTATACCCCTTAAGGGTGAACGTTTCGACGGACATTCCTTTCTGCCCGATGTTTGCTCGGCGGGTGTCGGAGGCTATATATTTTCAGAAGATGTAAGCTTTTTCGATTGTCCGTTTGCCATACGCGTGGAAGACACTTCCAAAGCTCTTGTGAGCATAGCTTCTTTTTATCGTCAGAGATTCAACATTCCTGTGATAGCTCTCACGGGAAGCGTGGGCAAAACCACAACCAAGGAGCTTGTGGCATCGGTTCTTTCACGTAAATACAACACCCACTTCACTAAAGGCAATTTCAACAACAACATCGGCGTTCCGCTTACACTTTTTGGCCTTTCCGAAGAGCATGAAATAGCAGTTATAGAAATGGGTATGTCAAATTTTGGCGAAATAGAAGTTTTGTCGCAGTGCGCTTTGCCCGATTTTGCCATCATAACCAACATCGGCACCTCCCACATTGAATTTTTAGGTTCACAGGAGGGTATTCTCAAAGCAAAAAGTGAAATTTTTTCCGGTCTCAAAGAAGGCGGAAAAGTCATTTTAAACGGTGATGATCCATATCTTCTCTCTCTGAAAAATTCACTTACTTCATTTAATGTTTGCTATGTTGGCATAAACAACAAAGATTGCGACTACGTTGCAACCGATATTTCCACAGACGAAACAGGATGCACCTTTAAGGTGGACTCAGAGGCATATTCCATAAACCTCGCAGGCACTCACAATGTATACAATGCTCTTTCGGCAATAGCTCTCGGCAGAATGCTCGGCCTCAGCCACGCACAAATCTCCGACGGTCTTGCGCTTTACAGAGCAGAAGGCATAAGACAAAATATAATCTCAGTCAATGGCTATAAGCTCATAAACGACTGCTACAATTCAAGTCCTCAGTCTGCGATAGCAGCGCTGAAGGTTCTCTGCAATGTCAAAGCAAATCGCAAAATTGCTGTGCTCGGTGATATAGCAGAGCTTGGAGACAAATCCGAGGAACTTCACTCGAGTGTCGGCAAAGCTATGGAAAGCTCGGGTGTAGATGTTCTCATAACTGTGGGTACAAACTCTTTGCATATAGCAAAAGAGGCAAAATGCAGTCAGCACTATCATTTTGCCACATCTCCTCTGGCAGCAGAATTTTTAAACGATTTTATAGAGAAAGATGATGCTCTTCTCATAAAAGGCTCCCGATGCATGAAGATGGAGTGTATAGCAGAAAAACTCATATAAAAACACTTAAGGTGATGTAATATGACTAACAACATAATGATTGTTTCAGCAGTAATAGCATTTGTGATTGCAGTGGTTTCGGCACCGTTTCTGATTCCGCTTTTTCACCGTCTCAAATTCGGACAGGAAATAAGAGAAATCGGTCCCGACTGGCACAAGAAAAAAAGCGGCACTCCCACCATGGGCGGAGTAATCTTTATTTTGCCCATACTCGTGTGCACACTTCTTTTTGTCCGCACAACTTTTGCTGTTTCACTGGTTCTTTTTGCCTTGTCGTTCGGTTTGGTTGGTTTCATCGATGACTACATCAAGGTTGTGAAAAAACGCAATCTTGGGCTCACAGAAAAGCAGAAATTTCTGCTCCAGCTTTTGTTTTCAATCCTTTTTATATACATCTCTCTTTACCACCTAAGGCTTATCGACACAAAAGTATTTATTCCTTTTTTCAAAACATACATTGATTTTTCGTATCTATACATTCCCCTTGCACTTTTTGTTTTGATTGGCACCACAAACAGTGTCAATCTTACCGACGGTGTCGACGGTCTTGCTACATCTGTAACCTCAGTTGTATGCATCTTTTTTGCCATTTTGGCATACCGTATGGGAATGAGAGACATCGCATGTGTCAATGTGATTGCTCTTGCATCTCTTTTGGGATTTCTGGTTTTCAACCGTCATCCTGCCAGAATTTTCATGGGTGACACAGGCTCGCTTTTCCTCGGAGGCCTCGTGTGTTCCAATGCACTTCTCATGAAAAATCCGCTGATACTTATCGTTGCAGGTGGTGTATATGTTTTTGAAACACTTTCTGTAATAATCCAGGTTTTCTGGTTCAAAAGAACAGGCAAGAGGGTGTTTAAAATGAGCCCCGTTCATCATCATTTTGAAATGTGTGGATGGAGCGAGGTGCGCATTGTGGCTGTTGCATCACTTGTTACAATAGCACTGTGTGCTCTGGCATATTTTGCCACCGTATAAAATTGACAGGAGGAGACCAGATTGGGCACAAAGCAGATTCATTTTAGCTTAAAACCACAAAAGAAAATGGACTATTCATTTCTGGCAGTAGTGCTGATTCTTCTTTGCTATGGCCTTATTATGGTTTTTAGTGCAAGCAGTGCATCAGCTCACTATCAGTTCGGCGATGCCTACTACTTCATAAAAAGACAGTTCGCGTGGGCAATCATAGGTGTAATTACCATGCTTCTGATTTCCCGCATTTCCTATAAAACAATTTACAAATATGCACTTCATCTCATGGTCATAACCATAATCATGCTGGTTTTGGTTCCCCTTGTAGGTATAGAGGCAAAGGGTGCAAAAAGATGGCTTGGCTTTGGAGCAGTGAGCTTTCAGCCCTCTGAGGTGGCCAAGTTTGCCATAATAGCTTTTCTTGCACGCAGTCTTTCCATCAATGGCGAAGCACTCAAAACCTTTGCCAAAGGGTTTTTACCATATGTATGCATCATCGGTTTTATGGCACTTCTGGTATTCATCGAACCTCACCTCAGCGGCGCAGTTGTAATTGCTCTCACAGGTTTTCTTATACTGTGGGCAGCAGGGGCAAAGCTCGGTCATTTTCTTGCAATAGGTTTGCCCGCTGTGGCAGTACTTGCCATAGCAATTTTCAGCGCCGAATATCGTACCGACCGATTTTTAGCATTTCTCGATCCTTTCAAATACAAACAGGCAGAAGGCTATCAGATAGTTCAGTCTCTTTATGCCATAGGAAGTGGCGGCTTTTTCGGATTGGGACTTGGTCAGAGCCGACAAAAATATCTCTATCTCCCAGAGGCACAAAACGATTTTGTTTTTTCGGTCATATGCGAAGAACTCGGTTTTATCGGTGCTGCTCTTATGATACTTTTGTTTGTGCTTCTTTTATGGAAGGGTATAAAAATCGCATGTAACGCACCCGACCGTTTTTCAAAGCTCACTGTGCTTGGCATAATCGGACTCATAGCAGTTCAGGTTATTCTCAACATTGCTGTTGTAACCTCATCAATGCCTGCCACGGGCATGCCCTTGCCGTTTTTCAGCTATGGCGGCACATCACTTGTGTTCATCCTTGCCCAGATGGGCGTGGTTTTATCTGTTTCGAGAGAATGTGAACTCTGACGACGGAGGAAAGAAAAATGAAAGTTCTTCTTTCAGGCGGCGGCACTGCAGGCCACATCAATCCTGCACTTGCCATTGCTGACCATATAAAATCCAAAAATCCCGATGCTGAATTTCTCTTCATCGGTACTCCCCGCGGCCTCGAAAGCACACTTGTGCCAAAGGCCGGCTACAATATCGAATATGTAAGTGTGCAAGGCCTTTCCAAAAAGCTGACACTTGCCAACATCAAATCTTTTTGCAATCTCATCACTGCAAAAAGTAAATGCAAAAAAATAATAAAAAGCTTTTGCCCCGACATTGTCATAGGCACAGGCGGATATGTCTGCGCCCCGAGTGTCATGGCGGCAAATTCCATGAATATTCCGACCATAATTCACGAGCAAAATGTTTTTCCCGGCAAAGCAATCAACATGCTTTCCAGAAAATCGACTGTTACTGCCATAAGCTTTGAAGACAGCCGCAAATATCTTAAAGATGCCCGAAATATTCTTTTTACGGGCAATCCCATTCGTCCCGAAATCCTTACCACTTCCACGAGCGAGGCGCGCAAGGCAATGGGTGTGGGTGATGAAAAGCTCGTTCTCATTTTTGGAGGCAGTCTCGGAGCCGACACCATAAACAGGGTGGCTCTTGAATATATCAGTTCTCTGACAGAAAACGACCGCATAAAAGTTATTTTTGCAACAGGTGAAAGAAACTATGAATCTGTCATGAAAAAAGCAGGGGAAATGAAAATTCCCATCTCTCCTCATGCCGATATCGTTCCCTATATTCACAACATGAACGAGGCGATGAATGCAGCAGACATAGCAGTTTGCCGCTCAGGTGCCATCACGGTGTCTGAACTCAGCGCGCTTGCAAAGCCCGCAGTATTTGTTCCGTCGCCAAATGTTACAAACAATCATCAGGAGCACAACGCCCGTGCTATTTCAGACCGTGGCGGCGCTATAACAATTTTAGAAAAAGATTTCAATCTGTCTTCGCTCAAAAGTGCACTCGACTCGGTCCTTTTCGATGATGAGGCAATGAAAAAAATGAAGCATCAGTCATCACTTCTCGGCTGTGTTGATGCACTTGATATCATATACAAAAAAATACTGGAATTAATTTAGCATTTACTCCCTGTAAGCTCCGCAATCCTACTTCCTACCTATCTACCATCCAATTGCGGAGCTTACACTATCTATATACCGTAACACAACAGGCGCTCCGTGCATAATATAAGATAATTCTTCTATTACTGCTCGGAGGTGCTCATATGAGCCATTACAAAATTGAAGGTGGCACACCGCTCCACGGGAGCATATGTGTTCACGGCTGCAAAAATGCCGTTCTTCCAATTCTTGCCGCAACCATCCTCAATGGCGGCAAAAGTACAATACATAATTTCCCCCATCTTTCCGATGTGGAAAGCATAATAAATATACTTGAATTTCTCGGGTGCAAGGTGGAAAGAAAAGGCAGAACCCTGACAGTTGATTCGTCCAACATTTCCAAAAGAGATATTCCTTTCTCCTGTATGAATGAGACGCGCAGCTCATGCCTCTTTGCAGGTGCTCTTCTGGCACGTACGGGCAGAGCGTTCATTTCAGGCAGCGGAGGCTGCTCAATCGGCAAGCGTCCCATAGACCTTCACCTGAAAGCCTTTAAGGCGCTTGGTGCAGATGTTTCTTTCAGACCTGATGGTATATTATGCACATCACGTCACATAATTCCATGCAAGATAAATCTCGATTTCCCGTCGGTGGGAGCCACCGAAAACATAATGCTTGCAACATCGCTCTCTCCGCTGACTACCATAATAACCAATGCTGCAAGAGAGCCTGAAATTCAGAACCTTGCCGACTACCTCCGTTCAATAGGGGTGTGTGTAAAAGGTGACGGTACAAGTGAAATACACATAAAAGGCACCCGTCATCCCCGAAGTGGCGAAGTAGTTGTAATCCCCGACCGTATAGTTGCGGCAACCTATGTTTCCGCAGTGTCATGCGCAGGGGGCAGTGTCGATGTTAATGGCATTTCACCATCTTTATTGTCTCAGGTTCTGGCAAAATACAGGCGTATGGGACTCGTGGTTAACCCTCACAAAAACGGGTTTTATATTGAAAAAACCAATCGCTTAATAAACCTTCCCCATGTATCCACCGGACCATATCCTGATTTCCCCACCGATTGTCAGCCTCTTGTTATATCATCAATGGCAACAGCATATGGCTTTGGCTCTGTGCGCGAAAAAATGTTTGAAAACAGACTCTCCCACTGTGAAAGACTGGTAAAAATGGGCGCCGACATTGAACTGTCAGGCCGCACTGCTCTCGTGAGGGGGGTTTTGGGCCTTCGTGGTACATCTGTTGACGCTCAAGACCTGCGTGCCGGTGCTTCACTGACGGTGGCAGCACTTGGAGCAGAAGGCATAACTCATCTTTCTCAGATTCACTATATCGACAGAGGCTATGAAAGTCTTTGCAGTGATTTAAAAAGACTGGGAGCAAAAATAGAAAGGGTTGATTAAATAATGACACAAAAGGAAAAGGGTGTTTCAAAAAGAAAAAAACCCCCCTACAAGACAACAGTTAAGCGTGCCCGCATTGCAGGCATACTTTGTCTTTTTTTGGTTGTTGTTCTTCTCCTTCTTATGTCACCGATATTCAAAATAAAAACAATCAATGTTTCCGGAAACATCAAATTTGAAGCATCAGAAATAATAAATCGTTCAGGCATCAGGGAAGGCGACAACCTTTTTAAAATCAACGACGGAAAAGCACAGAATAACATCAAAAAGCTTGGCAAGATAGATTCTGTAAAAATCGTCAGAAGCCTGCCTTCCACCGTGACAATAGAGGTAGATGAAAAAATAGAATGTGCCTACATAAAAGAAAAAGGCACCTACACAGCAGTAGATGAAACCGGCAAGGTTATTGTCACTGCATCGCCTCTCAAGACGGATGCTCCCGTTATACTTGGTGTGCAGCTTTCTGAGTCGGAACTCGGTCAATACATGAAAATCGATGCCGACAATGCAAAATCCCTTTCGTCTCTTATTTCACGCATCCTCACAGAGCTCAAGCTCGGTGGTATGCTTGACGATGTGAAAAGCATCGACCTTACAGACCTTACCAACATCCGTATGACTCTTTCCACCGACACACTGGTCAACATGGGCATAGACGGTGAAGAAGATGGCGACAATATCGAATATAAAATAGCCTATCTCAAAGCCATAATTCCCGAACTCCCCGACAATCAAAGCGGCGGTGTCATCGAACTTGCCGACACCGATAACGTGACAAGCAGAATGTCGTAAGATGTAAAAGTCTGAATTTCAAATTGTTAAAATTACACAAAATTAAAAAAATCCAAAAAAAGTATAGCATTATTTGAAATAGTGTGATATAATTACTTATTATAATGGGTTATAGGAGGTACAATCGTGATTGAATTTGATAACCAAAGAGAAATAGTAGGAGCCAACATGAAAGTTGTCGGCGTCGGTGGTGGCGGTAACAATGCTCTCGACCGTATGATAGAAGACGGACTTTCAGGTGTTGAATTTATAGCAATCAATACAGATAAGCAGGTCCTTTTTGGTGACCGTGCTTCCAAAGCAAACGGAAAAATTCAGATCGGCGAAAAGCTCACCAGAGGTCTTGGTGCAGGTGCCAACCCCGAAATCGGACAGAAAGCTGCCGAAGAGAGCCGTGACGAAATCAAGCAGGCACTCGCTGATGCCAACATGGTATTTGTTACAGCAGGTATGGGTGGTGGCACCGGTACAGGTGCAGCACCCACAGTTGCCGCTATTGCAAAAGAGATGGGCGTACTCACCGTAGGTGTTGTTACCAAACCCTTTGCTTTCGAAGGCAAACAGAGAATGGAACGCGCCGAAAAGGGTATAGAAGTTCTTAAAGATTGCGTAGATGCTTTAATTGTTATTCCAAACAATAAGCTTCTCGATATTTGCGACAGAAAGACATCCATGAAAGATGCTTTCAGACTCGCCGATAAAATACTCAGTCAGGGCGTAAAAGGTATTTCCGACCTTATCACAAGCCCCGGCTACATCAACCTTGACTTTGCAGATATCTCTGCAGTTATGAGAAACACAGGCGTTGCCCACATCGGCATAGGTCGTGCTTCCGGTGACAACAGAGCTGAAGAAGCAGTAAAAGATGCTATTTACAGTCCTCTTCTCGAAACAACAATCGACGGTGCAAAGAAAGTTGTGCTCAATGTTGCAGGCTCATCCGACCTCGGTCTTATGGAAATCGAGCAGGCTTCCGAGCTTGTTCATCAGCTTGTTGATGCCGATGCAAACATCATCTTCGGTACATCTATCGATGAATCCCTCGGTGATGAAATCGTTATCACTGTTGTGGCTACCGGCTTTGAAGATGCATCATCAAAATCAGGCATTATGTCACTTTCATCTGATGAAGGATACGCAGATGTTGGTGGTTTTGAAATCCCCGATTTTCTTAACAGAGACTAATATTTAACCTGTAAAATATGCTGTATATGCAATATGTACAGCATATTTGTTTAACCAAAACTATTGCCGGTGCGTAATGTGTTTTGATTTTTCCAAAATGGGAGGATAAAGCAAATGAAATGTCCGTATTGTGACTATCTCGAAAGTAAGGTAATCGATTCAAGACCTATCGATGACGGAGCATCCATCCGTCGCCGCAGAGAGTGTCTGAAATGCGAAAAGCGTTTTACTACTTATGAGCAGATTGAATCTGTACCTCTCGTAATAATCAAAAAAGACGGAAAGCGACAGGTGTACAACAGAGAAAAACTGTTAAATGGTATTCTCAGAGCTTGTGAGAAAACTCCCGTAAGCTTTGCGCAAATTGAAAATATGGTTTTGGAAATTGAGAGTGTTCTCAACAATTCTTTAGACCGCGAGGTTACATCTACCGAGATTGGTGAGCTCGTAATGGATAAACTCAAAGGCATAAACGACATTGCATATGTTCGTTTTGCATCTGTTTATCGCGAATTCAGAGATGTAAAATCATTTATGGAAGAGCTTTCATCACTTATCCATTCAAAATAACTGATGGCGGATTGACTCGTATAGGTCAATCCGCCTTATTACTTTTCCACACACTCACACACCCGGAGGAATAATATATATCGTTATGATAAAAATAGGTAATGTAACTTGCGACAACAACATATTCCTTGCTCCCATGGCAGGCATAACCGATCTTTCATTCCGCCTCATATGCAAAAAATGGGGAGCAGGTCTTGTCTATTCCGAAATGGTAAGTGCCAAGGCACTGTCTTTCAATGACAAAAAGACCTATGGCCTCATGCAGTCGTGTGCCGACGAGCAGCCGCTTGCAGTTCAGATTTTTGGCAGCGATCCTTCCATCATGGCAGAAAGTGCCAAAAAGGTGGAGGCTTATGGCGCCAGAATAATCGACATAAACATGGGCTGTCCTGCCCCCAAGGTGACATCCAACGGTGACGGAAGCTCACTGCTCAGAGATTTTGACCTTATCGCGCGCATTGTCGATGCAACAGCATCTAGTGTATCTGTGCCGGTCACCTGTAAAATCAGATGCGGCATAAAAGAATACATCGATGTGCCCGCTCTTTGCCGCATAATAGAAGAAAACGGTGCATCTGCCATAGCAGTGCACGGTCGCACTGCGGCAATGTATTATAGCGGCAAAGCAGACAGAAGCGTAATTGCCGCGGCAAAAAAGGCAGTATCCATTCCCGTCATCGGCAATGGTGACATCTACACTGCCGAAGATGCTGCATCCATGCTTTCTGAGACCGGATGCGATGCGATAATGCTTGCACGTGGTGCTCAGGGCAATCCTTTCTTATTCACCCAGATAAAAGAGCTTTTAGAACATGGCAATGTCATAACCAACCCCACAAACACCGAGCGCCTTGAGGTTATGAAAGAGCAGATTTCCCTTCTTTGTTCTCTCAAAGGAGAGTCAAGAGGTGTGAGAGAGGCACGAAAGCATGTGGCGTGGTATACCAAAGGCATGCATGGCAGCAGCACAGTGCGCAACGAGGTGTGCAAAGCTGAAAGCTATGACAGTCTTATGAATGTTATAAATCAATATGCTGAATTTCTTGAAAACGGAGCTGAATTATAATGAAAAAATCCACCAAAATCCTGGCAACATGTTTCTCAGTTGCGGCAATTGCAGCAGCGGCAGGCATTGTATATTTGAATTCTCAGGATGTGCCCAAAAAATATGCCTGCATTTTTGAAGACGGAAAGCTCATTCATAAAATTGACCTTTCTACCGTTTCATCTCCATACTCCATTGAGCTTTCAGGCAATGTGGTCTTTGTCGAAAAAGGGCAGATTTCCATCATCGAAGCCGATTGTCCCGACAAACTCTGCATAAAGCAGGGTGCTGTTCAAAGTGGTGCCCGTCCAATAGTTTGTCTGCCAAATAATGTTGTGGTCAAACTCACCGACGACGACAGCGATGTCGATCTTACCACGGGGGCGTGACGCAAAGATGAACGCAAGAAAAACTGTGCTCATTGCATTATTTTCATGCCTTGCACTTGGCATATATGCCCTTGAAATGCTCATATCCCCAATTGTACCCATCCCCGGCGTCAAGCTTGGTCTTTCCAATGTTATAGTGCTGGTTGCCATGTACATCCTCGGCAAAAAAGAAGCCTTTTGTGTGCTTATGCTTCGCATATTGCTGTCATTTTTGCTTTTTGGACAAGTCATGTCTTTCTTTTTCAGTCTTGGCGGAGGCATGATGTGCTTTTTGGCCATGTCTTTGGCATCCGGATTTTTAGATCGTAGTCAAATCTGGGCAGTGAGCATGATTGGAGCTATTTTCCATAGCCTTGGTCAGATTATTGTGGCAGTGGCAGTTACATCTCAGATAAGTGTTGCATATTATTTTCTCGTTATGCTCATTTTTTCTCTTGTCACAGGACTTTTCACAGGCATTTGTGCTAAGTATTCAATCCGTTTTTTGCAAAACAGAAACATCTATAAAAGCAGATAACATCTGAAGTTTTATTTTTTTGCAACCTTTACTCCCTTTTGTTTGTATTATATTTGAGAGGAGAATTTTTCATGACAAAGCCATATCATACAGATTCCTTCAAAAAAGAAATGACAGAAAAATATTTTGATATGGTCTACCGTCTTGCACTTTCTCACACAAAAGACAAACACACTGCAGAAGATGTGTGTCAGAATGTTTTTCTGAAATACATAAAAACTGACAAGGTGTTTGAGTCCGAAGAACACATAAAAGCCTGGCTTATCAGAGTCAGTGTCAATGAGTGCAAGAGCCACTTTACTTCGTCATGGCACAAAAAAACCGTTCCCCTCTCAGAAGAGATTGTCTTTACCTCACCCGAGAAAAGCGACCTTTTTGACAAGGTTCAGAAGCTTTCTCCGAAATATTCTGATATCATCCATCTTCATTACTATGAAGATCTTTCAATTGCTCAGATTTCAAAAATTCTGGGAATGAATGAGAGCACCGTCAAATCCCGACTTTTCAGAGGAAGACAAAAACTCAAAGAAATACTTGGAGGGAGGTATGATTATGAAATTTAAAGACGCCTACAAAGAAATGACCGACGAAATTCATGGCGACAGAGCTCTTCTTCACAGCATCCTCAATGGCGAATGTAAAAAGGAAAAAAGCTTTTTCAAGCATTTTTCCTATGGTCGCACTCTGGCATCTTTTGCAGTCTGCTTTGTTTTAGTTGTCGCAGTATTTGTTTCATACAATCACCTCAACCATTCATCTTCACCGGAAAACACTCCATCCGAAGCAGATATTTCATCCACACCTCAAATGGTCAGACAAATCGAGGCTCCACTCTCTGACGATGCATCTAGAAACAGTGAATATTATGGTGAAATTCTAAACCGTATTTTTGAAATCACACCCGATAAGTCCGGTGCCGATGTGGCAGACGACAGCTATGCCGATCCTCTTTCTCTTTTCATATCCTATCCAAGTAAGGACACTCCATCTCAGATAACAATTTCCAAAGTCACCGATCTTTCTTCTGTTTTGCCCGAAGCGACCTGTGCCGAACTTGACGGAATACACATAGTCATATCGTCAGATGATAAAGCCACCGAAAAAGAAATTTTACAAAAGCTTTTGAAATAATGTATATTTTAATTTGTGCGCGAAATAATATTAAAGTCAATCATTGAGATTTTTTCTCGGTGATTTCCAATATTAGTGCAGAGAAAGCCCGTATTACTTTCTCTGCATTTTTATTTTTCTTTGCCCCTTGATAAATTTTGGCGTTTGTGATAAAATATTCAAAGCATATATTATCTTTAACATAGAAAGGATGTTTAAATATGAGCGAACAGTGCACTCACAACTGTGACACCTGCTCTGCAAATTGCAGTTCAAAAGAAAAACCCCAGAGCCTTATTGAAGCTCCTCACGAAATGAGCCGCATAGGTAAAACCATAGGCATCGTCAGCGGCAAAGGCGGCGTGGGCAAATCTATGGTAACCTCAATGCTTTCAGTTCTTATGAGACGCAAAGGCTATAAAACAGGCATCTTAGATGCCGATGTTACAGGTCCGTCCATTCCCAAAGCCTTTGGCATAAATCAAAAAGCCACGGCAAATGAATTTGGACTTTTGCCCGTTTCTTCCAAAACAGGCATAGACATTATGAGCATCAACCTTCTTTTAGAAAACGATACCGATCCTGTTGTATGGCGTGGCCCTGTTATCGGTGGCACAGTAAAGCAATTCTGGACAGATGTTATCTGGGATTGTGACTACATGTTCATCGATATGCCTCCCGGCACAGGTGACGTACCTCTCACAGTGTTCCAGTCCATCCCCGTAGACGGTATAGTCATCGTCACCTCACCTCAGGAGCTTGTATCCATGATAGTTGCCAAAGCTGTTAAAATGGCAAAGCTCATGAATGTTCCCATTCTCGGCATTGTTGAGAACATGTCCTATTTTGAGTGCTCCGACTGTGGCAAAAAACACAGCATTTTCGGCGAAAGCCATATCGAAGATGTTGCCAGAGAACATGACATTTCCTCCATCAGCCGTCTTCCCATAAATCCCAAGGTGGCTCAGGGTGCCGATGCAGGCATGATAGAGCTCTTTGATGGTGATTGGCTCGATGCCCTTTCCGATGTTATAGAAAATATCTGATGGTGATAATATGCAAAAGACAAATGCAATGAGACAGCTGGACAAGGCAAAAATCTCATACACACCTCTTGAATACACCGTAGACGAAAACGACCTTTCGGGCACCACAATTGCTCAGTCTGTGGGTCTTGATTTTGCCATGGTATTTAAAACCCTGGTTGCCAAAGGCGACAAAACCGGCCCCCTCGTTATGTGCATACCTGTCGATAAGGAGATAGACCTCAAAAAAGCGGCAAGTGTGAGCGGCAACAAAAAGATAGAAATGGTCCATGTCAAAGACCTTCTTGCCCTCACCGGCTACATCAGAGGTGGCTGTTCTCCCATTGGCATGAAAAAGAAATTTCCAACATATTTTTGCGCATCGTGTCTCGGTCTTGAGAAAATAACCGTCAGTGCAGGCATAAAGGGGTGCCAGCTTCTTTTGGATGTAAAAGAGCTTCTGGCATTCACAGAAGGTACACCCTCTGATATAACAAGATAAAGCTAAAACCAAGTCAAAAATATATTTGGCTTGGTTTTTTTTATAAAACAAAGCTTAAAAAAACACGATTTTTGTGTATTTTTAAAGCTGTTACCTATTGAATTATTTTGTCGTTTTTGATATAATATACTGTAAACTATGATAGGTGAGGTGGATTGTATGACGGGGCAGGGTACAGTGGTCAGTGTTTCAGAAGCTTTTGCTACCGTTCTCATTCGCAAAACCTCTGCCTGCTCACACGATTGCACCGAGTGTTCTTCGTGCACAGCACCCGAATATAAGACCACGGTTTCCAACCCGATAGGCGCAAAAATTGGCGATAAGGTTATCATCGAGGCTCAAAGCTCCAAGATTTTAACCATCGCACTTTGTGTATACATTCTCCCCGTGTTTCTTATGCTCTTTGCATCTGTCCTTTGCGAAGTGCTTTCCTTTTCAGCTTTTGCCACAGCTGTTATGTTTGCAGCTATGATAGCTCTGTGGGTGCTGGTCATAAAAAAGACCAATCGCTCAGTGAAAATGCAAAATGTCATAGTTTCAGTTATTAAGGAATGATGTATATGAAAAGATTAAATATAATCACAGGCCACTATGGCAGCGGCAAAACCGAATTTGCCATCAACTATGCGCTCAGGCTCAAAGAGGTCTTCGGCTCTGCCACTATCTGCGACATGGACATAGTAAATCCATATTTCCGCACAAACGATGCTTCAGGAGTTTTGAAAGACAACGGTATAAAGGTCATCGCACCCGAGTATGCATGCACCAATCTCGACCTGCCCTCACTCCCCAGCGACATATTCTCCGTCTTTGCCGACAAATCCACCCCTGCGGTGCTCGATGTGGGCGGCGATGAAGAGGGCGCAATTGCTCTCGGTCAGTACTATCCCTACATCAAAGACGAAGACTACGAAATGTTTTTCGTCATAAACGCCAAAAGGCCCGACACACAGGATGCAGAATCCATCCTAAAGCTTGCATACGAAATTGAGGCATCTTCAAGGTGTAAAATTACAGCCCTTGTCAACAACACCAACCTTTCCTATCTCTCAAGCGCCGACGATTTCGAAGGTTCGTTTGAACTTATAGACGATGTTAGTCAAAAACTTGGTGTCCCCGTAAAACATGTCAGCGCAACACCCGAAGTTCTTGCAAAGCTCAAAGGTGTTTCGGAAGAGACGAGGTTCCCCCTGAAACTTTTTATGCATCTGCCATTTGATGCACTTGCATAAATAGCCATAACCAATCTGTTTGGTTACGGATAAATAAATCAACATTCTCTCAAAGGAGGCTTTTAATATGGCAAAAGTAACTTTTAACGAAGACAGATGTAAAGGCTGTGGTCTTTGTGTTGACGCTTGTCCCAAAAAGATTGTCACAATGGCAAAAGACAGAATCAACGCAAAAGGGTTTCACCCTGCCACAGTAATCGAAATGGACAAATGCATAGGCTGTGCTTTCTGTGCGACCATGTGTCCTGATGTCGTAATCGAAGTAGAAAGATAATTCACCCCAAAGGAGGTTCAAATCATGGGAAATAAAGTTTTAATGAAAGGTAACGAAGCTTTGGCAGAAGCTGCAATAAGAGCCGGCTGTCGTCATTTCTTCGGCTACCCTATCACACCTCAGACAGAGGTTAGTGCTTACATGGCAAAGAAAATGCCCAAAATCGGTGGCACATTCTTACAGGCAGAAAGTGAAGTTTCTGCTATTAATATGGTATATGGTGCAGGTGGCGCAGGTGTCAGAGTAATGACAAGCTCATCTTCCCCAGGCATAAGCTTAAAACAGGAAGGCATCTCCTATATCGCAGGTGCCGATGTTCCTTGCGTAATTGTAAACATTGTTCGTGGTGGTCCGGGCCTTGGCGGCATTCAGCCTGCTCAGTCCGACTATTTCCAGGCAACCAAGGGCGGCGGTCACGGTGACTATCATCTTGTGGTTCTCGCTCCAAGCTCCATTCAGGAAATGGTAGACCTCACCTCCGATGCCTTCGACATTGGCGATAAATACAGATGCCCCGTTATGATCATGGGCGACGGTATGCTCGGTCAGATGATGGAGCCCGTTGAATTTAAAGATGCCGATGCAACTGAGCTCCCCGAAAAAGAATGGGCAACCTCAGGCACAGGCATGAAAAGAAAGAAAAATGTAATCAACTCACTCTTTATCGAAGCAAAAGAGCTTGAAGATCTTGTTCTTGAAAGACAGAAACGCTATGATGAAATCATCAAAAATGAAGTTCGCTACGAGGCCGACGGTATCGAAGATGCCGACATCGTTTTAGTAGCCTACGGTACAACTGCCCGTATTGCAAAAACCGCTATGGCAAAAGCAAGAGAGCAGGGCCTTAAGGTTGGCATAATCCGTCCCATCACTCTGTGGCCTTTCCCCACCGAAGCTTTCGAAAAAGCTGTAAAGGGCGGCGCAAAGAAATTCCTCACAGTTGAGATGAGCCTTGGTCAGATGGTAGAAGATGTACGCCTTGCAGTCAATGGCAGAGCCGAAGTAGAATTTTTCGGCAGAACAGGCGGCATCGTGCCCACTCCAAATGAAATCCTTTCCAAAATCATTGAGCTTGGAGGTGCAAAATAATGGAAAAAGTATTTAAAAGACCTCATGCATTAAGCGATGTATCTTTTCACTATTGCCCCGGTTGCCCCCACGGTATAGTTCATCGCCTTATTGCAGAAGTAATAGACGAACTCGGCATCGAAGGCGACACAATAGGTGTAGCACCTGTTGGTTGCTCCGTTTTTGCCTACAACTATTTCGAATGTGATATGCAGGAAGCTGCCCATGGCAGAGCACCTGCTGTTGCCACAGGTATCAAGCGTGCACGTCCCGACAAGATAGTATTCACCTATCAGGGCGACGGTGACCTTGCAGCCATCGGTACTGCTGAGACTGTTCATGTTGCAGCCCGTGGCGAAAATGTTACCACTATCTTTATCAACAATGCAATCTATGGCATGACAGGCGGTCAGATGGCTCCCACCACCTTAGCAGGTCAGGTAACCCAGACCTCTCCTTACGGAAGAGATCCCAAAACTCAGGGTAACCCCATCAGAGTGAGCGAAATGCTTTCAACCCTCGACGGTCCTGCCTACATCGAAAGAGTTACTGTCGACACTGTTCCTCACATAAAACAGGCAAAAGCTGCCATCAAAAAAGCTTTCCAGGCTCAGATTGACGGCAAAGGCTTTTCACTTATCGAGGTTGTATCAACTTGTCCTACAAACTGGGGTATGTCACCTCAGGAATCTTTTGAATGGATGAGAGAAAATATGCTTCCTCACTATCCTCTCGGTGTATACAAAGACATTACAAAGGAGGAAAAATAATTATGACTTACGAAACAATATTCGCAGGCTTTGGTGGTCAGGGTATTCTCTTTGCAGGCAAAGTCGTTGCATATGCAGGCATGAATGAGGGCAAAAATGTTTCTCATCTTCCTTCCTACGGTCCCGAAATGCGTGGCGGCACAGCAAGCTGCAGCGTTATCGTGTCCGATGAAGATGTCGCTTCTCCCATCATCCCCGAACCCGGTGCAATCGTTGTTATGAACGGTCCTTCACTCGACAAATTCGAGAAAACCGTTCTCCCCGGCGGTAAAATTTTCATGGATTCTTCTCTCATTTCAAGAGATTGTGAAAGAGACGATGTAGACGCTTTCCCCATTCCTGCAACTCAGATGGCAAACGATATGGGACTTCCCAAACTTGCCAACATGATTATGGTGGGTAAACTCATCAAAGAAACTCAGATGTTCACATGGGAACAGCTCGAAGCTGCTATTGCAAAGCTCGTTCCACAGGGCAAACCCGAACTTTTGGAGAACAATATGAAAGCAATACGTGCAGGTTTCGAATTCTGATTGAATGATCCGCGAGGTGACTTATGAGTTTTGAAATTATCGATTTTAACACACACCCTTTCATAGAACCCAAAAACAACATCTCTCTGTATAAATCACATGTGGAGATGAGTGTAGAAAAAACCAAAGAAATGTATGAGAGCGTAGGCATTTCCACCATCTGCGGCTCAGTTGTCGAGCCCGACACTCCCGAAGGGGAGACCGAGTGGGACAAAGCCCGCAGGTGCAATCGCACAGCTCTGGAACTTAAAGATATCTATGGCGATTTCTACATACCCGGTTTCCATATTCACCCCGACTTCATTGATGAGTCGATAAACGAAATGAAGCTTATGCATTCCTTCGGCGTCAATCTCATTGGTGAGCTTTCTCCTGTCGACTATAAGTTCGATGGCTACACCTCCGAGGGCTTTATCACCCTCATGGAAGAAGCTGCAAAGCTCGGGATGGTTATGAGTCTGCAAGCTTTTTCTCACGATATGCTCGATGAATTTGCAAATATCCGTAAAGATGTCATATGCGTTATCTCCAAAACAGGAGAACCCGCAGGAGTGCAAAAACACATCGAAAGAATGATGAAAAACGAAAACTACTACATCGACCTTTCGGGTGGCTATGCTTCCTTCCGTCATGGTATGCTCCGTCACACCATCGACAAAGTCGGTGCCGACCGTATTCTTTTCGGCTCAGGCTATCCATTTTGCAATCCTCAGATTGTAATGGGCGCAGTTCTTTTGGACCCCGACCTTACCGACACCGAAAGAGAAAAAATCTGCAGCCTTAACGCAAAGACCATCTTAGGCATAAAATGAGGTGAATTTTATGGGTTTTGAAATTATAGATTTTCATACACATCCTTTCATAAAAAGCGAAAACAACATTTGTTGCTTCGATTCTGTCAACGAAAGAATGGATCTTGACTACACAAGAGAGCATTTCAGACATTACAACATTTCCACCATCTGTGGCTCTGTTTTGTCACTAAGTGCCGATTGCAAGCTCAAAGGCTGGGAAAAATGCAAAGCAGATAATCGCACTGCACTTGAGATAAGAGATAAGCACTACGGTGATTTCTACATCCCTGGCATTCATATTCATCCATATTATATTGACGAGTCAATCGAGGAACTTCATTTTATGAAAACTCAGGGAGTAAAACTCATAGGTGAGCTTTTGCCGGGCTGTTACGGTTGGAAAAACTATGACGAAGAGGGCTTTAACCCAATTCTTGATGAAGCGGCAAAGCTTGGCTACATCTGCAATTTTCATTGCTACAATGACGATGCAATGGACACTATGGTAAGCCTTCATCCCGATATGATTTTCGTGGGTGCTCATCCTGGCTTCTATGCCGATGTTACCCGTCAGATAGAGCGTGCCAAAAAGTATGAAAATTACTATCTCGACATTTCAGGCTATGGCACACCACACTACGGTTCACTTCGCACCATGATAGATAAGATGGGCATCGACCGTCTCCTTTTCGGTTCCGACTATCCCACCTGTACTCTTGGTGCCTATGTCGGAGCACTGGAGTTTGATCCGCTTCTTTCCGACAAAGAGAAAGAACAGATATTCTCTCTCAATGCAAAAAAACTTTTAGGACTCTGAAAAATACAATGCGGATAGCCACCGGCTATTCGCATTGGTTTTAAATTCTGCAAAATCCAGGTGATAATAATGCAACACAAAATAATAGACATCCACACTCACATCTGGCCTTCAAAGCTTGCTCCCAATGCAGTGGAACATGTTGGCACCTACTATAACTACGACATGCACGGAAAGGGCACCATCGAAGACCTCACCCAAAGCGCCTCCGAGGCAGGAGTCGAAAAAATAGTCATTCATTCCTCTGCCCTCAAAGCATCTCAGGTAGAAACTGTCAACGATGCCACCTCTTCCCACCTTTCCGACTCTGTTGCAGGCTTTGGCACTCTTCACCCCGACTACACCGATTTTGAAAAAGAGATTCTCCGCATCAAAAGCCTTGGCTTAAAAGGCATCAAGCTTCACCCCGATTTCCAGTTTTTCAATATAGATGACAGACGTATGTATCCTGCCTACGATATCATCCGTGCCGAAAAACTTCCCATTCTTTTTCACATGGGCGATGTCAAATATGACTACTCCTCTGCTCACCGACTTCTCAAAGTTTTAAATGATTTCCCGGGAATTATTGTCATCGGCGCCCACCTTGGCGGACATCTCAAGTGGGACGAGGCAGAAGAACTCCTCGTCGGCAAAGACATATACATGGACTGCTCCAGCACCGACCGTAAACTTCCCAAGGATAGAGCGGTAAAAATGATGAGAAACCACGGCACCGACAAAATCCTCTTTGGCACCGACTATCCCATAGAGCGTCATGCCGAGGGCATCGAAAAGTTTCTCTCTCTCGGTCTCACCGACGAAGAAAACGAAAACATACTCTATAACAATGCATATAATCTTCTTTTTAAATAACACACATTTCTAAAGGAGTTTTAATATGAAAGGTATATATGTTCACATTCCTTTTTGCATAAAAAAGTGTAATTATTGCGATTTCTGTTCATTTCCCGACAAACTCTCCCGCGTGGGAGAATATGTAAAAGCACTGAAAAGCGAAGCATCATCCTACAAGGATGATGCTGTTTTTGCCGATACAGTGTATTTTGGAGGTGGCACACCGTCACTTCTGGACTTGTCATCCATAGATGACATACTCAAAACGATAAGGTCCAATTTCACCATTTCATCAAAAGCCGAGATAACCCTCGAGGCAAACCCTTGCACCATCACGAAAGAAAAAGCAAAAGAGCTTTATTCTCTCGGCATCAACAGAATAAGCCTCGGTGCACAGTCGTTCGTCGACTCAGAGCTCAAAACTCTTGGCAGACTTCACTCTTCTTCCGACATCGAAAAGAGCTTTTCCATATTAAGAGAGGCAGGATTTTCCAACATAAGCCTCGACCTTATGTATGCTCTGCCCGGTCAGACAATGGAAACTCTCACAGAGAGCATAAATAAAATAACAGCCCTCCATCCCGAACACATTTCATGCTATGGCCTCAAAATAGAAGAAGGCACTCCGTTTGATGCAATGCTTTCAAAAGGTGAGATAGGTGAAAAAACCGACGATGAATATGCCGACATGTACGATGTCATATGTGCCACTCTTAAAGATGCAGGCTATGCCCAGTATGAACTGTCCAATTTTTCACTCCCGTGCTATGAATCGAAGCATAACCTTAAATACTGGCTTGGAAGTGAATATATAGGCCTTGGCGCATCAGCATCGTCACTTTACAAAAACACGCGCTACACAAACACAAGTGATTTCAGCTTATATATAGAAGCTTTTGAAAAAACAGATGTTCAGGTTTTAAGCAAAAAAGATGAAATGAGCGAATTTATGTTTCTCTCACTTCGCCTCACATCCATAGGTGCTGTAAAAAAAGAATTTGAAAGACGGTTTGGCATTTCAATTACAGATGCTTTCCCCGAGGCAATGCAAAAGCATCTTTCCAATGGCATGCTTAAAGACTGTGGCGACAGATACATTTTAGCAGAGAGGGCATATTATGTGTCAAACACAATCCTTTGTGATTTTGTGTGATTGTGAAAAATATATAAATTTAGCAGTTTGTATTGACAAATATGACAAATAGTGGTATCTTATTTTTAGCACTCGGAAGATTCGAGTGCTAAATTTGCAGGAGGTGTAATATGGAACTCAGTGACAGAAAGAAAAAAATTCTTCGTGCCATAATTGACGACTACATTGCTTCTGCAGAGCCTGTCGGCTCATCTCACATTCTTCAGAATTATGACCTCGGCGTAAGCTCTGCCACCATTCGCAACGAAATGGCATCACTTGAGGAAGCTGGCTATCTGGAAAAGCCACACACCTCGGCAGGCAGGGTTCCGTCATATCTTGGATACAGAGTGTATGTCGATCAGCTCATGAGCGAATACAGGCTCTCCATGGCAGAAATCAATCAGATAAGCACAGCACTCAGACGAAAATACATCGAAATGCGTAATTCCATCGACAGCATATCCGATGTAATCTCTGCTCTCACCGACTATGCCGCCATCTACACCACACCCACATCATCGGCTCTTTTTGTAACCAACATCAAGCTCATAGCAGTCGATGAAAAAAGTTTTGTTGCTCTGGTTGTTGCAAGTGATGGCTCTGTCAAAAACCGTACCATTCGCACATCAAGGGCATATTCTCCCGATGTACTCGATAAACTTTCAAATTATCTGAGTCACCGTTTTTCTCACTATGATGCAAGAGATTTTGATCCAATAATGCTTGCAAAAGAAAAGCCTCTCATCCCTGTCGAAGACGAGCTCATCGATCCCGTTTTCGAGTTTCTGGTTGATCTGGCAGATGAGGCAGAAAATGTCGATGTTGTGCTCAATGGCACCACCAACATATTCAAACATCCCGAATTCAACGACATCGATCGCACAAAGAACTTTTTGAACTTCCTTAAAAAAGGCAACAGTCAGATGCTCAAAAACCTTCTTTCCGAAACGGGCGACAGCACCTCGGTCATCATAGGTGATGAGAATCCCGTCTTAAAAGACAAGGACATCAGCCTTGTTGTTTCCAACTATTCCCTCGGTGGAGGACTTAAGGGTAAGCTTGCCATCATAGGTCCCACCCGCATGGACTATGCAAAGGTTATATCAACTGTCGACTATCTGACAGCTTGTATAAACGACATAATAAATGACAGTAAAGGAGATGAAAACTCTTGATCAAAAATAAATCCGAAGCAGAAGAAGTAAAAACGGAAGAAACAAAAAAAGAAGCTTCTGCCAAAAAGGCAAAAAGCTCCAAAACAAACGAAAAAGCTCAGCTTCAGGCAAAGCTCGACGAGCTCAATGACAAATATCTTCGCACTCTGGCAGAATATGACAACTTCAAAAAGCGAACTCAGAGAGAAAAAGAAGCCATCTACAAAGACAGCGTAGGCGATGCTGTTACATCACTTTTACCTGTGCTCGACAACTTCGAAAGAGCTATGGCATCGTTTGATGACGAAAGCAAAGACACCGAGTTCTACAAGGGCATGGAAATGATTTTCAATCAGACAAAAGATGCTTTTTCAAAGCTTGGTGTAACACCCGTAGAAGCAGTAGGGAAAGAATTTAACCCCGAGCTTCACAACGCAGTTATGCACATAGACGATGATGCCTATGGCGAAAACATCATTGTTGAAGAATTTCAGAAAGGCTACACCTACCATGACAAAGTAATCAGATACAGCATGGTAAAGGTAGCAAACTAAATCAAGACTATATAATGGAGGAATAAATCATGGCAAAAATCATAGGTATCGACCTTGGTACAACAAACTCTTGTGTATCAGTTATGGAGGGTGGCGAACCCGTTGTTATCGCCAATGCAGAAGGCGCAAGAACCACTCCTTCTGTTGTAGCATTCACCAAAACAGGTGAAAGACTTATCGGTCAGGTTGCTAAAAGACAGGCAATCACCAACCCCGAAAAAACTATCATATCCATCAAGAGAGACATGGGCACAGACCGCAGAGTTGAAATAGACGACAAAAAATACACACCTCAGGAAATCTCCGCAATGGTGCTTTCCAAGCTCAAAGCAGATGCCGAAAGCTATCTTGGCGAAACTGTAACTCAGGCTGTTATCACAGTTCCTGCATATTTCAGTGACTCACAGCGTCAGGCAACAAAAGACGCAGGCAAAATTGCAGGTCTTGAGGTTCTTCGTATCATAAACGAGCCCACAGCTGCAGCTCTTGCCTATGGCATGGACAAAGACACCGACCAGAAAATCATGGTATATGACCTTGGTGGTGGTACATTCGATGTATCCATCCTCGAAATCGGCGATGGTGTATTTGAAGTTTTAGCCACAGGGGGTAACACACGCCTTGGTGGTGACGATTTCGACGAGAAGATTATGAACTATCTCATTGAAGAATTCAAAAAAGAAAACAACATCGATCTCTCAGTTGACAAAATCGCTATGCAGCGTCTTAAAGAAGCCGCTGAAAAAGCCAAAATTGAGCTCTCAGGCGTTACCACATCAAACATCAACCTTCCCTTTATCACAGCTGATGCAACAGGCCCCAAACACCTCGACGTTACACTTTCAAGAAGTAAATTCGACGAGCTCACAGCCGACCTCGTAGAAAAAACAATGGAACCCACCCGCAGAGCTCTTCAGGATGCAGGTCTTTCTGCTTCCGATATCCACAAGGTTTTACTCGTTGGTGGTTCTTCACGTATTCCCGCAGTTCAGGAAGCTGTCAAAGCCTTCACAGGCAAAGAACCCCACAAGGGCATCAACCCCGACGAATGTGTTGCAATGGGTGCAGCTATTCAGGGTGGTGTACTTGCAGGTGATGTTAAAGACATCGTACTTCTCGATGTAACTCCTCTTTCACTCGGCATCGAAACCCTCGGTGGCGTATGCACAAAGCTCATCGAAAGAAATACTACCATTCCTGCCAAGAAAACTCAGGTATTCTCAACTGCTGCCGACAATCAGACCTCTGTTGAAATTCATATTCTTCAGGGCGAAAGAGAAATGGCAGCCTACAATAAAACCCTCGGCAGATTCAGCCTCACAGGCATTGCTCCTGCTCCCCGTGGTGTACCTCAGATCGAAGTAAGCTTCGACATCGATGCCAACGGTATCGTTAAGGTATCTGCCAAAGATATGGCAACAGGCAATGTTCAGGACATCACCATCACTGCAAGCACCAACCTTACCGATGAAGACATCGACAAGGCTGTCAAAGAAGCAGAGCAGTTTGCCGAAGAAGACAGAAAGCGCAAAGAAGAAATCGATGCACGCAACAATGCCGATTCTCTCTGCTATCAGTGCGAAAAAGCTATGAACGATTTTGGTGACAAGCTCGACGCAGGCGACAAAGCCGATGTAGAAGCAAAAATTGCCGATGTCAAAAAAGCCTTAGAGGGCACCGACACCGAAGCAATCAAAACTGCTTCCGATGCACTTCAGCAGAAATTCTATGATATTTCATCCAAAATGTATCAGCAGGCTAACCCTCAGGGTGATGCAGGTGCTGCTCCCGGCACAGATGCAGGTCAGGGTAACACCTATGACGGTGACTACACCGTAGTGGATGATGACAACAAATAATAAAGTAGAGACAAAGAATCATGGCAGATAAAAGAGATTATTACGAAGTCCTTGGCGTCCAGAAGGGCGCCACGGACGATGAAATTAAAAAATCATACAGACGTCTTGCAAAAAAATATCACCCCGATGTTAACCCCGGAGATAAGGAAGCAGAGGTAAAATTCAAAGAAATAGGCGAAGCCTATGAAGTGCTCAGCGATCCTCAGAAAAAAGCCAACTACGATCAGTTTGGTTTTGCCGGTGTTGACCCAAACTATGGCGGTGGCCCGGGCGGAGGAGGCTTTGGCGGCTTTGGCGGCATGGGCTTCGATGACCTTGGCGACATTTTCGGCTCCATGTTTGGCGGAGGCTTTGGTGGTTCTCAGCGTCGCCGCAACGGTCCCCGCAAAGGCTCCGACATCGAAGAAAGGGTGCTTCTTTCCTTTGAAGAGGCGGCATTTGGCGTAAAAAAACAGCTTAAGATATATGTTATCGAAGATTGCGAAGAATGCAAGGGCACCGGTGCCAAATCTTCATCAGACAAAACAACCTGTCAGCACTGTGGTGGCTCAGGTCAGATAAAGAGTGTTCAGAACACCATGTTTGGTCAGATGATAAACACCCAGACCTGTCCCCATTGTCGTGGTGAAGGCTCTATCATCAAAAACCCCTGTCCGAAATGCAATGGCAAGGGCAAGGTAAAGAGAGCCAAAAATATTGAGGTCGACATTCCTGCCGGCATAAATTCGGGCGAGACGGTGAGCTACCGTGGTCTTGGCAATGCAGGCACAAAGGGTGGTCCCTCGGGCGATCTTTTAGTAACAGTTTCCATCAAACGCCATAGCATTTTCACACGCACAGGCTATGATGTCAACTTAGAGGTCCCCATCACTTTTGTTCAGGCAACACTTGGTGCCGACATCGAGATTCCAATTTTAGATCCCGACAAAAAATATGAGCTCGGCAAAATGACCTACACAGTGCCCGAAGGCACACAACCTTCAACCGTTGTCCGCATGAAAGGCAAGGGCATACCCCATGTCAGAAGTGGTGTGAGAGGCGACATGCTCATAAAGCTCACAGTGGAAGTTCCCAAAAATCTTTCTTCCGAGCAAAAGGAAATTATAGCCGAATTTGCTAAAGCAAGCGGTGAAAATAACTATAAACAGCGTAAGAGCTTTGCTGATAAGATGAAAGACTTTTTTGACAAAAAATAATAAGGGATGTAAAAATATTATTATATATGCAGAAAAACATCGTCTGAAACAAGACGATGTTTTTCTTTTTAACCTCTTTAGTCGCAAAGCATTTCCTCTTCGGAATTGGTGCTTTTTGCTTCGCAAAAATGCAAGATTCCTACGAGGAAACGCTTTGCTCTGATGCTTTATCAGGTAACTTTAATTTTTTGCCCTTTTATTTTTATCACAAATAAATTTTTCTTCAACATCTATTTGTATTTGCTTTAATTCTTCGATTATATCTGTAATTTTATTAAAAAGTTCATAATATAATTTCTTGTAGTTTTCCATGGTTTCACCTCTTTCAATAAAAATTCTACTCTTTATTTTTCCGGAAATAAAAAAGATTTTCAATCATCAACCCCCTGCCCCCACTCTTGGGGGCAAAAAGGAAATCTTTTTTGAAACAAGCAAAATTGCGCACTGTCTCGCGCAATTTCCTATGTTATAAAAAAGTGTGCAGCTCACTCGGAGCTACACACTCGAAAAATACATAGCCCCGATATGTCGCCAAACACAATCAAATTGCCTACTATAAAGCATGCAAAAGCAGAGCCTGTATTTTTACCAAAGTAAAAATATATGCTTTATAATATGCAATAAAATATTTAATTGTGTTTGGCTATTTAAGTATAGCATTTTAATCAGGAAAATGCAACAAAAACATTTCGACAAAAAAAAGACAGAAACAAAATTGTTTCTGTCTTTTGGACATGGTACATAAAACAAATTGTTTTTGAATGCACCTAAGGTGCAATTCATGAGCCACAAGGCTCAATTCATGAAATCTTTGATTTCAATTCATGCCAAAGGCATTTCATTGTGGTTGAGTATCAACCACTTATTCTTTTCCATTCCAGCAGTATGTGCAGAGCTTGCATTTGTCAATGCCAATCGCTTCCACAATGCCGTCTACGGTCTGAAATTCCAGCGATTTGAAATTAAGATTCTCGCATATAGCCTCTCTCAGCTTTTTACCTCTTTCGGTAGAACTGTCACTATACTCATCAATATACTTAAAGCCTTCTTCACCTTCAAGCTCCATTATTGTTTTTCTTGTAACAAGGTCCATTTCATTGTTGCTTCTTGAAAAATTCAGATATTTGCAGGCATACATAATGGGAGGACAAGCTGAGCGCATGTGCACCGATTTTGCACCGTTGTCATAAAGAAAATCAACAGTCTCTTTTAGCTGAGTACCTCGCACTATCGAGTCATCAACAAAAAGAAGGTTCTTGTCTTCTATAAGATCGTGCACAGCAATCTGTTTCATCTTTGCAATTCTGTTTCTTTCGTTCTGATGAGTAGGGGTGAAGCTTCTTGCCCAGGTGGGTGTGTATTTTATAAAAGGACGGGCAAAAGGAATGTGACATCCGTTTGCATATCCAATGGCGTGTGGAGTTCCCGAATCGGGCACACCGCCAACATAATCGATATCCTCGGCGTTTTTGCATGCCATATCATTTTTTGCCATTATTTCACCGTTTCTGTTGCGCATAACCTCGACATTGATTCCTTCATATGAAGAGGTGGGATAACCATAATACGACCACAAAAATGCGCAAATCTTCATCTTCTCCAGAGGCTCTTTAAGCACTGTAAGCTCATCTTTTGTAAGCTGAACAATCTCTCCGGGGCCAAGTTCTTTTTCTATCTCATAGCCAAGCTTGTGAGCTGCAAACGATTCAAAAGTCACGCACATTCCGTCTTCACATTTGCCAATGATCACAGGCAGTCTGCCAAGTCTGTCACGGGCGGCAATTATAGTACCGTCATCTTTTAAAATGAGAATTGAAGCTGTACCGTCAATGGTTTCCTGAGCAAAACGTATTCCGTCTTCAAAACTGCTCTTCTGACCTATAAGTGCAGCCACAATTTCTGTTGCATTTATAATGCCACCGGTCATGGCATTGAAGTGACCGTGAGTAAAAGACAGATACTGATCAATTATCTGGTCGGAATTGTTGATTCTTCCTATAACGCATATTGCATATGTACCCAGACTTGATTTTATCGTAAGAGGCTGGGGGTCATAGTCGCTGATACATCCAATAGCAGCATGACCTTTCATGTTTTCACCAACATCGTCAAACTTTGTTCTGAATGGTGAATTTTCTATATTGTGAATTTCTCTTTGCAGTCCTTTTTCAGTGTCATACGCTGCCATACCTGCGCGTCTTGTTCCAAGATGAGAGTGATAATCTGTCCCGAAAAAAACATCTGTCACTGCATCATGGCGACACACAGCTCCAAAAAAACCACCCATTATATATACCTCCGTTGTTAGTATTGTAATATATTAAGAGTATAACATGCAAAGGGGGTTTTAGTCAACAACCACTGGGCAATATTGTGCATATGTGTTTTTTTTAATTGAAATTCATGATTTGTTTTGGTTTATTTTGTCATCACATGTTTTTCTTCATCGATTTTAGTGCTGTTTTTTCAAGCCTCGAAACCTGTGCCTGACTTATTCCGAGCTCCTTTGCCACTTCCATCTGAGTTCTGCCTTTGTAAAATCTGAGATTGATAATGTGCTTTTCACGGTCGCCGAGTTTTTTCATTGCTTCTTTAAGTGATATTTCTTCAAGCCAGTTCTCGTCAAGACTTTTTTCGTCGCTCAGCTGATCCATCACAAAAATTGCATCATTTCCGTCATTATACACAGGTTCAAAAAGCGACACAGGCTCCTGTATTGCATCAAGAGCAAACACAATGTCTTCCTTTTCCATGCCAAGCTCTTTTGCAATTTCGTCAATGGTAGGCTCTGTCTCGTTTCTGGCCATAAGTCTTTCTTTTGCTCCCAGTGCCTTGTAGGCTGTATCTCTCAGCGATCTGCTCACTCTTATGGAGTTATTGTCACGCAGATATCTTCTTATCTCACCAATAATCATCGGTACTGCATAAGTGGAAAACTTTACATTTTGTGAAAGATCAAAATTATCCACAGATTTTATAAGCCCGATGCAACCCACCTGAAAAAGGTCGTCGGCATTTTCGCCACGTCCTGAAAATTTTTGTATAACAGAAAGCACAAGCCTTAAATTACCGCTTATAAATTCTTCTCTTGCTTCCTTGTCACCTTTTTTTATCCTGTCAAAAAGTCTGAGCTTTTCGTCGTTTGAAAGCACCGGAAGTTTAGACGTGTTCACACCGCAAATTTCTACCTTGTTTATCATAAAAAAACCTCCGAGAAAGATTTTATGTCTGCAATAAAATCTTTCCCGAAGGCTTTGATTTGTATACTGTCGAAAAATGGTTTCAGACAAATTAAACTTATGTCAGATTACATGTATTTTTCAACTATTTTTTTCATGTCGCCAAGCTTTGAGAAAATGTCCTGACAAAGCTTGAGATGGTTTTTAGCTCTCACAAGGTTCTGATCAGGATAGTGAATTTTGAAGTATGTGTCACCGTCGAGATAGTCAGTGAGGAAGCGTATGCCGCATTCATATGTCATGGTGAGTGCAGCGAGTGGCATAAGCTCAACCTCGCGCTTTGTGATTGTTTCTTTGAGCTCGGAGAGGAAACCTCTTGTGTAGCTTTCAAAATATTCAAGGTCAAACCATACCTTGTCAAGGTCGGCCTCATCTTCAACAGCAGTAGAAGCACCAAAACGGAGTGAATCGCCATAGTCAAAGAGGAGAGAACCCGGCATAACGGTATCGAGGTCGATAACGCAAACGCCTTCCTGTGTCACAGGATCAAACAACACGTTGTTGAGCTTTGTGTCATTGTGGGTAACTCGTTTGGGAATAGCACCCGATTCAAGATCGTTTGTTATAACAGCACAGTCCTCTGCAAATTTGAGATATTCGTTGTAAATCTCCTCAACCTCATCTTTTCTGCCTGCAGCATTTTTTTCGTAGGCAGCTTTAAGGTTTTCGGTTCTCTTTGGTGTGTTATGAAAATCGGGTATAGTCTCATAAAGAGAAGAAGCATCAAAACTTGCAAGCATATTTTGAAAACGACCGAAAGCCTTTGCAGAGTTTTCAAACTGAGTGGGGTTTTCGGGGAGGTTTAGAGAAAGAGTGTTGTCAATGAAAATATACACTCTGTAACATTTTCCGTCACTTGCCTCATAAAACAGCTTGTCATCTCTTGTTTTTATAACAGTGAGAGTTTCTCTGTTTGGATTGCCTCCGTTTTTTTCTATTATTCCTCTGAGATGCTCGGTAACATTCCAGATGTTCTCCATAAGTTTCTGGGGATTTTTGAAAACAGCTGTGTTGATTCTCTGAAGTATGTAGCGGGGTTTTGCATCTGCAAGATATGTGTCATTGATATGACCGTCACCGTAAGGGTCGACATCAAACTTAATTGAAAAAGCATGCATTATTTCGTTTATTGGGGCTATGTTAGATCCCATCGTAATAACCTTCTTCCATAAGTTTTTGAAGTGCCTCTCTTACCGAGGGGGTATCTTCTTTATATGTTACGCCATACCACTTGTCATCAGATATGTAGGCGTCAACTTTCTGATTTCTTGTTTTAATAAGGTCGTCCACAACAAAAGGAAGGAAAAACTCTTCTTTTTCAGGGTTTGAAAGATTTTTGAGGAAATCTTCAAATCTTGTTTCAAGCTCATCGAATATTGTTGGCTTAAATCCCCACATGTTCATGGAAACAACGGTGTCCATGGGGAAGGGTGAGTTTTTGTCGAGAGCTGTGTGCTCGGTTACCGATTTCAAAAGTCCGTTTTCTATTTCACAAATGCCTCTGCTCACGGTACCGTTTTCGGTTAAGGTGTTACCAAGTCTGAAACCTGCCATACAGATTTCACTTCCGCCAACAAGAGCAGAGTGGACAAGCTTTAATGAATTTCTGCCATAGTAGTCATCTGCATTGATTGCTGCAAATGGGGTTTTTACAGCGTCTTTTGCGCAAAGAACAGCGTGACCTGTTCCCCAGGGTTTCTTTCTGCAGTCGGGCACTGAAAAACCGTTTGGAAGAGATGAATCAATCTGCTGGAAAACATATTCTGTGTCAATCATCTTTTCAATTCTTTTTCCTGCTGCTTCTCTGAAGTCGTGTTCTATTTCTTTTTTTATGATGAAAACCGCCTTGTTGAAGCCTGCTTTGATTGCATCATATACTGAAAAGTCAAGTATGATTTCACCATTTTTGCCCATGGGAGCAATTTGCTTCAGCCCGCCAAAACGGGAACCCATTCCGGCAGCCATTACCAATAAAGTTGTGTCCATTTTCAGCATCTCCTGTAATTTTGTGTTTTAAGTAATCGTGATAAGTAGACCTAACAATCCACATACGTTATAATTATATTACAAAATATGTCTTTTGTATATATGAAAAAAGTCACAAAATATTATGTTTGGTCTTTGTAATATTTATCTAATTATTTAATAGTCGTTTTGCTTTATGAAGCTTATAATTTCATCTCCAATGTCAAACATGAAATGTTTTTCATATAATAGCAAATAAACTCTGGAGAGATGTGATATGAAAAATTTTAAAATAAGTGAATACACCTTCATAAGTTCAGACAAAGGATCTGGTGAGGAGGTTGTCGACTATGGAGTCAGAATGGTCGGCGCTCCTCTCGAATGGAAGGAGACAATGGGAGAGGGCATAAGAGTGGGAATAATAGACACAGGCATCGACACCACCCATCCCGATCTTAAAGAGCGCATTAAAGACGGTATTTCTTTTTCGGGCACCGGAATTTATGATATAGAAGACACCAACGGACATGGCACCCATGTGGCAGGAATCGTAGCTGCCGAGAAAAATGGCATCGGCGTGGTTGGAGTTGCTCCCTTGTCAGAACTGTACATCTGCAAAGCTTTCGACACCCATGGAAAAACCGACTATCAGGCGATAGAAAAAAGTATACTGTGGCTCATAAAGTGCAGAGTCAGCGTTATAAACATGTCGTTTTCGTCATCTTTTTCATCGGGGCGTTATGCCGCTCTTGTGAAGCTTGCACGCAAAAATGGCATAACCATGATTTGTGCGGCAGGCAACGAAGGCGAAAAGGGAGAGGGCGCCATGGGTTATCCTGCAAGCTTTAATGAGACCATTGCTGTTTCGGCAGTTGACTGCGGCAAGCACATAGCAAGCTTCAGTTCACGGGGCCCCAGCGCTGAGATATCTGCCGCAGGCATCGACATCTACTCCACCTATAAAAACAACACCTATGCAACCCTCAGCGGCACATCCATGGCCACTCCCATAATAACAGGTGCTGTTGCCATTTTGCAATCAAAGGGACGAATGCGTTACAACCGTTTCCTCACTCCCGATGAAATCCGTCTTCTGTTAAACATCTACACAGAAGACCTCAGCGGCTTTGGCCGGGACGACCGCTACGGATACGGGCTTTTCAGCTTTGGCAGAATATCGGGCAGTGACTACATCGACACAGAAAGGGCAAAACAGGCTATAAAGAATAAAACAAATCTTTCAAAATCCATGGCAGAGCTTGTTGTTGCAATGTTTTTAGATTTTTAAAAATTTTCATTTTCTCTTAGCTTTCTGAGTTCTCTTCTTCTTTTTGCCGCTTCAAAATTTGCTTTGTCGGTTTCACTTTCTGCTATAAGAGTGGGCACCTCCACAGGTTTTTCGTTTTCGTCAATTGCCACCATAACCAGAAAAGCAGTGTTGATTTCTTCCCGGCTTCCGTCAAGATTTTCAAGATAAGTTTTAACGCAAATTTCCATCGATGTTTTTCCTGCATAGGTAATAAATCCGTTGATGGTTATGGTGTCATTGGCATAGGCGGGTTTTTTGAAAATGAGACTATCCACCGATACCGTTGTCACATTACACCCCGAGTGCCTTCTTGCCACTACTGCTGCCACAATGTCAATCCACTCCATAAGCTTTCCACCAAAAAGTCTTTTGTATCCGTTAAGACTTGCCTGCGACAGAATCTGAACATGCTCGGTGTAAGATTCGGACACCCTTTTTGATTTTTTCATCTTTAAGCCTCCGGTTTTTCATGTTTCCAAAATCAGTACTTCGTTATCACAAAATAACGGTTTCGCTCATATTATACTAATAAATTAGGCAAAAAAGCCTAAATTTAAATCTGAATCGGAGGTTATATTATGAGCGATAGGGTAAATTCCTGTAACTCAAACAACGCTAACTGTGGTAATGAAGTATGTATACAGACCAAAAAAGTATATGACTCGTGCCGTGATAAAGAATGCATAGAAAACTTAAGAGTATATCTCACTGAGTGTGGGCAGAGCCTTTTAGACAGGTCAACAAGCGTAAGATGCCGGAAAGCAGAAATCATATGGATCTATTCCGATGTTGAGCCTGTGGCATTCAACAGAGGCTATTATAGCGTCGATCTCAAAATTTTCATTCGCATAACACTTGATGTCTTCACAGGTCTTGGCAGACCTACTCAGGTAGAGGGTATTGCAAGCTATGACAAAAAGGTTATTCTTTTCGGTTCAGAAGGCAATGCAAAAACCTTCAGTTCCAAATATAAAGAAGAAGCAGCCGACATTCAGCTCTGGCAGAAAAACAATCTTCCTGTGGCACAAACAGATGTTTGTGCCACCTGTGCAATATTTGTCTTTTTTTGGCATGCTAAAATCTTCGGTTTCACTTGACAAAAGATGAATAAAAGTATAGAATGTAATATGTATAGTTTTAATTATGGGTTATTGTGCCCATAAGTATAAAAACATATGTGTGGTGATTGCTTAGAAATGAAAAAAACACATAAAATTTTAATATCAATTATCGTTATATTTTCCCTTTGTGCCTGCCTTGTCTGGTGGCAGTTTGGAAACATAAAGGCACTGTATTACTGGGTTAAATATTCCGACTCCGACATCGATGCTCTCATGAGTGAAAATTCCGAAGAGGTAGGAACCTATCTTGAGGAAAATTCGAAATACAACGTCAGACCGTCAAAACCGCTTGAAGAAGAACTTCACAAAAAAGGTGTGATCGACGATAGCGAACTCGTGAGCCTTATAACCGAACAAACAACAATTGAAAAAATGTTCGGTACAGAGCTTGAGCTTGGTGAAGACAAAAATATAACAATTGTCGAAAGCGGTGAAAAGGTAGATGCCGAAACCGCAAACCAACTAAAGCAGGAAGCTGCGTCAAACCAGAACGCGACACAATCCGAAGAAACAACAAACAAAGGCGATTCAGAAGAAGATAGCTCCAAACCTGACAACAGCAGTGAAATATCGGCATGCATAGCTCAGGTTTATGTTATAAAAGCCAACTTTGTCGGTCAGCTTGATGTCATATATAATCAGGCCTTTTCAGAGTATAAGGCATTGTGGCGTAATATGACAAAAGAACAAAGGTCCGCAAAGAAAAAGTCTTTGCTTGCCGAGGTATATCCAAAAGCAGCAGCTTTAGAGAGAGACTGTGATGATCAGATTGACAAATTACTTTCCAAACTGACAGGTCTTTTGAAAGATGCAGGAGAAAGCACGGGACTTGTCGATCAGATCCGCTCCTCGTATCAAAACGAAAAAAGTCTCAAAAAAGCACACTACCTAAGTTTAATAACCTAATCAAATATAGCACTGGGAGGAAGTACAATGAAAAAAAGTTTTATAAAAAAAGCTCTTGCAATTATTCTGAGCTTTACCATGGTTTTGCCAACGTGTTTGCAAGCGTTTGCAGCCAACACTTCAGGCTTTACCGATTTCCCTACCGGATGGTCAGCTGAAGCTATGAGAGCGGCTGTGGCAAACGGGCTTCTTAGAGGCCGAACCACCACCACTATCGAACCAACCGGCAATCTTACACGTGCCGAACTGGCAACGGTTATCAACCGTGCATTTGGTGCCACGAAAATGGCCGATATCTCATCTTTTAGTGATGTATCACCAAAAGACTGGTTCTATACTGAAATTGCCAAAGCTGTAAACATGCAGACTTTCCAGGGTGATGGCACAGGCACAATGCGACCAAACGATCCCATCACAAGAGAAGAAGTTTTTGCAGTTATTGCCAGAGCACTTGTTTTAGAAACTTCCGACTATTCTGCTCTTTCGGCTCATCCCGACTCGGGAGCAATCTCCTCCTGGGCAAAGCCTTATGCTGCAATTCTTTCTCAAAAGGGCTACATAAACGGTGATGAAAATGCCAATCTCAACCCTCACTCATACATAACCCGTGAGGAATTTGCTCAGCTTATGCACAACATCATCAAAACCTACTATGTCAGCTCAGGGACATACACCAAAGCAGGTCTTGACTCAGTCATTATCCGTGCATCAGGTGTAATACTCCGCGATGTAACAATAGAGGGCGACCTCATCATAGGTGATGGTGTGGGCTTTGGCTCCGTTGTATTTGAAAATGTTACTGTAAAAGGCCGCATTCTTTGCCGAGGCGGTGAAGATTCAGTAAGACTTGTAAATACAACAGTGGGCGAAAACATCGTAGTTAAAGACGTCAACGGTGTAGTTCATTTTGACAACTACAAATCGGAAGATGTTTTTAAAAATATAAAGGAAATTACACAGGCAACATACAAAGGCGATAATTACAGCATTTCCACAGGCGGCAGTTCTTCATCATCATCTCCTGTAACTTATCTTATAAATGTTTCGGGTGCAGGTGTGTCTAAGTCAGATAAAGTAAAAAAAGGCAACACCTATACTCTTCCCACTCCCAATATGACAAACTATCCCGGCTTTGCAGGATGGCGTGACAGATATGGTGCAATAAAAAATCCCGGTGACACAATAACCGTAAACTCATCAAATGATTTCGTTGCAGTGTATACATACAAGATTGAACACTATTTCCAAAACGGTGCAAATCCTGTGGAGTATCTTAGAGACTCTTCAAAAACACAAACTAAAAAAGATGTTCTCAATGCAACCGTTGAAGCAGCACCTCTTACCACAGATATAGATGGCTATTACTATAACGGTTCTCACGCATCTCAGGTAAAAACAGGTGTTGTAAATAAAAACGGAACACTCGTTCTCAAGCTTTATTACAACAAAACCGCTATCCCCGCTGACTACACAATAGAGTATTATCAGCTCAGAATAGGTGGTGTGCCATCTGATGCTTCAGATTATGTATGTACATCTTCTGCAACAATAAGTGGTAAAAACATAGGTGATTCCGTCAGCGTTGTTCCTCCTTATTTTACAGGTTTCACCTACAATCCCGATCCTGATTTGAGCAAATCAAGCGGCACTGTTTTGGCTGGCAATGCTCTTGTTCTCAAATTGTACTATACAAGAAATTCCATAAACATTTCATATAACTTCTCAAATGGTGGTTCATTTATCCTCGGATATACTCCTCCGGTAGCTACCACTCCCTATGGTTCAACCATAACTCTTCCGGAGTCCGACAAGGTGGAAAACGGATACGATGTATTCCTTGGATGGAGCTGCAATGGCCATCTTTATAACGGTGGCGAGGATGTCACCATCATAGATTATGATCCACAGGGTGGTTGGGTATTTACTGCTGTATGGCAAACAACACCACTTTACACAGTACGCTTCATGTCTTTGGGAAGTCAGGTGGGAGAACACATAGTCCCCGAAAACACATCTGTTCCCCAGAGTGTGTTTGATGGCCTTTTACTCTATGAGCAGGAAGGTTACAGGGAGACTGCAAGTGTGTCACCCGTATATGTAGGTAATGAATATACACACAAAGTGAAATTTGGCTGGTACTACAATCCCGAAACAAACAAATGGGAAAAATTCACTTCAACCACTTTGGTTACTGACACAATCGTAGATTCTTCGGGCGTACTCACAGTTGAAGAAAGATCTCCTCAGCTCAGCATATATGCCTATGTCGATAAGATCGGCACAGGATTTACCTTTGCAAGATATTACGAGCCTACTGTTGTCACTGTTGACGGTTCCGGAAACAGAACCGTTACAGGAACAAGAGCAATGGATACCTTCAAAAACTTCATTTGGGATTCATTCTCCGCAAGCACCACACCTCTTCAGCAAAGTCTCCAGGAGCAGATAGAGAAAGGTGGAAACAAGGCACTTTCAAAGCTTCGCGAAAAAGGCATAATAGATGCAAACAACAACATTCTTCCTTTTGAAGTTTTCGTAAGATTTGCCGATATCATCGGCAAGGAAGAGCTTGAAGAATACATTGTAGACAACGCAAAAGAATCACTCAGCGACAATGATGAACTCAAAGACGCCATCTTCGAATATTTTGAAAGAATGGCAAATTCTTCAAATCCTGACGATGTTTCCGAAATCAAGAGCCTCTTTAAAGAAGCAATAGACAGAGCAATCTCCTCCGATGCCACTGCGCTCGATATGATAAGAGATATATGCGAAACAAGTCTTGACGATCCTGACCTTATCAAGACAGCATTTGCAGATTTTATAGGCTACAATGTAACGGTAACAGATGAAGATCTTACCTCCGCAGCTACACCCACCATCATCAAATGGACCAAAGACCTCATTAACACGGACCCCACATTCAAAGCAAATGTTAAAAAGCGTCTTGTAAAATACATTACCGACAATCTGGTGTCTTCTGATGGTTTCTTCGATGATGTTGTTCACTATAATTTCCGTGGCACACCGTTCGAAGATATACAGAAGCCATCATCCGGACTTTCTACAACCGATTTGATTGTCGATGTTGTTAAGTCTCATTTTGAAGCAATGACACCTGATGAAATCGCAGTAGAACTTGGATATGCCGATTTGCAGGCTCTGTTTGACGCCCGCAAGGATGATATCCTGACAGTTCTCGTCGACGATCTTGACAATCCCGATTTCTTCAATCATGTTGTTTCCACAACCGACTTCTCAGGCTATACCTACGCAGAAGTTAAACCTGCTTCAACCGTTTCTATAATCATCGATTTTATCGACAATTCTATCCAAACAATGTCATATGAAGAACTCGCTGATTTTGCAGGCTATGTAGACAGCGCAGCAATGCTCGATGCCGCTGTCGACGAGCTTGGTGATATCATAGCAACAGACATCAGAGACACGTCAAAATCAGCATATGGCGATGTTTTGCAGGAATTTATCGGTCAGTCATCAGTTCCCGACACCGCCACATCTCTCGACCTCTTCAAAATGATTCTCACAAAGGTTGTATCAGATGCACAGACAAGCGGCGACTATGAAGAACTTGAGCTTATGACAGGCGAAGATTTCTCCTCTATGACACAAAGTGAAATAGATAACTTCTTTGCAAACTTCAGTGCATCCTTAGATGATGCGGCAAAGGTTGATGCATATGTAAAAGCAGCATCATTTGATGAATTCGAAAAAGCAGATGACCTGCCATCTACTCCGAGAGAGCTTATGGCACGCTTTGTAGAAATCTATTTTGAAAATGATTCCGAATATGCTTTGGAAAAACTCGGCTACACAGCTATCGATATTCTCGGAAAAGCAAAAGAATATGCACTGGAAGATGCCAAAGAAAGAGTTGCAGATCCGGCCGACACATTCCTTGTAGAACAGATTGCAGAGCATGCAGGCATAACCTATGCAAACTATGCAGCTGTTCCTCAAAATGCATTCGACCTTGTAATTGATGTTGTAAAGCACAAGGTAAACTCATCTGTTACAATCGATGATAACCTTGCCCACGAACTTGGCTACACCGACATGAACAGCCTCTTTGCTGAAATTGAACATCATATTTTAGCTGATGTAGAAGATGAAATCAGAACAAGCACCACAAAGCGTAATGAATATATCGCAGAATATTCAGGCATTGTGTTTACGGATCCAATCGAAGAAAATGCTATGGACTTTATTGTTCAGTATGCAAAAGCAGTTCTTGATCCTATGACATATGATGAGATAAAAGCTGAACTTCTTGCTTTTGGTATGACAGAGGAAGAAATCGACGGTCATATCGAAGACTACATCAACGACAATATCGAAGAAATAGTTGAAGATGAATTTGGCTATTGTCCTGCAAACATTGACAGTTTAAACACCAAACAGTTTATCATTGAGCTTGTTCTCTATCTCTTCGATAATGATGCCGACAAGCGTGAAGCAATAATTAACGAAGCTGTTGACTATTTTGTTGACAAAGGCGACCTTTCCGATTTTGAAGAATATGTTGATCATGCAATAGAGCATCTCAGAGAAACAGATCAGCTCGACGATATCATCGATGAAATCATTGAGTCAAGATATCGTGATGTACTCGACACTATGATACATCAGCTTGTAAGCGATGATGAATTTGAAATCGCATCAGACAACAGCTTCATTCTTACAGCATTTGAAATGCAGGTTAAAGACTACACCTTCGACGATCTCATTGCCAAGGTTCCAAGTCAAGTTTTCAAAATCTATCCGAGAGCAAAGCTTGAAGCTATCTACACAAGAGCCTACAATGAGCTCCTCTTAGACATCGAAGAGGGCAAACAGGCCAATGCAAACGGTCAAACAGCTTACATTTCCACAGGTCTCAATTTCATCATCAACCTTGTGGACGATGTATATGCAGTATTCCGTGATCGTTTTGCAGAACTTCTGGACGAAAAAGCTACACGCAACTATTATTACAGAGAAAATCAGTACCTCAGAGAGCTTGTCCGTCTCACAAGTGTTGAATGTGTTTTCGACACAAACACAGGTGTTGGCACAGGCTATGCAATCAAAGATTACACCGATTACTACAATCTCCTCGTTGCAATAGCACTTGTTGGCGATGATGCAATGAAATGGTACACGGAAGAGCTTTCGAAAGACGAGTTTGACCAGCTTGTTCTCGACTACGAAGACCTCTTTGTGAAATATGCAAATATCATTGCCGATATGGTTGGTGACTATGCCGACACAGGCGCTCTCCCCGACAAGCTTGACAATAACATTGTAAAAGCAGTTGAGAAAAAGATTAAAGAAAAATTCGGTGATAAAGTAGACAAAATCCTCGATTGGTACGAACAAAGCTCATTCAACAGGGATTATGCTTCCGATGACTATGCAAAACTTCGCAAAGGCGTAAACAAAGCATTCGAATCAATCAACATCACAACCGACGAAGCATTCAATCTCATTGGCAGAGGCTACAATCTTATTGTCAACAAGTTTGATGGCTTAGACAGCATCGACAGAATTACTCAGATTGATCAAGACACCTACGAGGTAACCATCAAAGGTAAAACAATAAGAGTAGAACGCAAAAATACCGACACCTACACCTTGACAGTTCAGGGCAAAGAGATTACGGTTTCCAGAAAGGATGACGGTAACACATATGAAATTATAGCCGGCTCAAACAAAGTGGTTGTAAGCCGTGCAATAGTTGAATAAGACACTGCGAAATAATAGGCAGAAAGTAATTTCTGCCTATTATTATCAAAGAAAGAAAAGGTGACAAAATGAAAAAGTTTCTATCAGTTTTTTTGGCAGTAATATTAATTGCCACATACAGTATTGTTCCCGTTTTGGCCGACACAAAAATCTCCTTCACCGATGTTGATGCTTCAACCACGGTAGGCAAAGCAATATATAAGCTTGCAAATGCAGGCATAATAAATGGCAATGGTGATGGCACCTTTGCCCCTCAGCGAAGTGTTTCCAGAGCCGAACTTTGTAAGATGATAAATAACATCAAAAAATACACCGTGCCGGACACTCTAGTATTTTCCGATGTGACAGAAGACAAGTGGTATTACAGCCATGTGAAAATTGCTAAAAAAGCCGGCTATATCAATGGCTTTGAAGATGGCACCTTCCGTGGCGATTCTCCGGTTACCCGTGAACAGGCTTGCGCGATAGTTGTAAGAGTAAATGGACTTTACAATCTTGGTGGCAACATAGCAATATCCGATCCCGTTTCTGCATGGGCAGAAAATGATGTTAAAACTGTAATATCAAACCGATTGATATCTTTGGAAGCCAACAACACATTCAGAGCAACAGAGAACATGACAAGAGGTGAGCTTTCATTGCTCCTTGCCAACTTTGTTCAGGATAGCACAACAACTCCCGGCGTAAGCTTTGGCGGAGGTGCTAGTATTGGTGGTGGCAGCTTCAGTGGTGGCGGAAACTCCGGTGGCGGAAACTCCGGTGGCGGAAGCTCCGGTGGCGGTTCAAGCACACCAAGTACACCGAGCACTCCGAGTACACCAAGCACTCCGAGTACACCGAGCACTCCTGACGAGCCCGATACTCCTCAGTTTGACTCCGCAAAACAGGCTTTGGTTGTCGAAAAACTCAACAAGCTTCTTGGCGTCATCACCAGTTCCACTTTGAGATTAAGTGATGTAGAGCGTAACATATTAAACATCGTAAGAGGCGGCGAGGTAGATGGCGAAGTTGTTGCTGGTACCATTCAGAAAACTCTTGCCGATGCAGCTGATGGCGAGTGGATTTATGTTGAAAATTATGTAAAAAACACATACCGTTCCGATGTTCAACTTGCAAAATCCAAATACGAAGCTCTTGATGAAGAAGCTCAGTCTGCTTTCTATTCAAAGCTTGCCACACACCCTGAAATGTCACTCGATGATGTAGATTTCCTTTTGGAGATAATGTTTGGTATAAAAGATCCCACAACTCTTATTCCTTAACATTTAAGAAACTTAAAACCTCCTTTGCATACACTTGTAGCAAGGAGGTTTTTTTATGAATATCGCTGCTTATTGCAGAGTGTCAACCAAAAGCGAAAAGCAATTGTCATCACTCGAAAATCAAAAAGCTTTCTTCGAAGAATATGCAAAAAAATACAATTATAACCTTGTTAAAATCTATGCCGACCGAGGCATCAGCGGCAAAGCTCTTAAAAACCGTGAGGCTTTTTCTTCAATGCTTGATGAAAGCAAAAATCATACTTTCGATATGCTCGTTGTTAAGGACATCAGCCGCTTTGCGCGCAACACGGTAGATTTTCTTGTAGGCATACGAACACTCAAATCAAGAGGCATCGATGTGAGATTTCTCTCGTGCAACATGGACACTTTAGGAGAGTCCGAATTTGCCCTCACAATGTTTGCTGCCATTGCGCAGGAAGAGTCCTACAACTTATCAAAAAGAATAATTTTCGGCAAAAAGGTTTCGGCAGGCAAGGGAAGAACGCCGCCGCTCATATATGGTTACGATAAAACAGGTACATACTCACTTTGTGTGAATAAAGTCGAGAGCAAAGTTGTAAAAAAGATTTTTTCCCTCTACACAAAATCCGACATGGGACTTCGGAAAATTGCCGCCCATCTTAACGAAAAAAATACACCTACAAAGTTTGGCAAACAATGGAATGCCAAAACTATCAGACGGATTTTGTCAAACCCCATATACTGTGGTATTCTCGTCAACAACAAAAGCGAGACGGTCGATTTTATGGAAAGCACAAGAAGGGTTTTGCCCATTGAGGAAAACTATGTCCATCACTTGCCCCAGCTTGCCATAATATCAAAAAGAACCTTCGATAAAGCTCAACTCACGCTTGAAAAGCAACGCGAAAAAAGCTGTCACAAACAGAAGTTGTAGACCCCATCTGTCTTGCAACAAGAGTTGTAGACGCAACTGATAACTCATGCTGCTGTTGCGGTGAAATGGATGTGTCATCTGTTCCCGAAGACATCTCGTGTGTGTTTGACGACATTTTGGTCGATACAACCGATGGCAAAAAGGTATATGTCACAATCGGTCTTTTCACCATTGTCCGTCTCACCCGCAAGGTAGAGCTTTGCATCCCTGTTATCGATTTCTGTATCCCTCAGGGTGATTGCATTCAGTCAATCGACAACAACCCCTGTGAGCTTTTCGACAGATTAAGCTTCCCGGTTGATGAATTTTTCCCACCCGAAAAATGTCACTTCGATAGTCTTGAAACCACAATAGGCGACTGCGGTTGCAGATAAAAAACGGGGAATTCCTTTTGTAAAAAAGGAATTCCCTTTTTTTTGTAGTATATATTAAGTAGAATTTTAATAAATTTAAAAAGAATATTGAAAGAGGGTACATATAATGAAAATAATTGCTGTAAACGGCAGTCACAACAAAGACGGCAACTGTGCCTTCCTTATAAACACTGTTTTGAACGACCTCAGGGAAAAAGGCTGTGAGACAGAGGTTTTCAGTGCACATGAGGCAGTTTCCGACTGCGCTCATCCTTTTTGCATATCCTGCACCTCGCCATGTGCAAAGATATGCTATGGCAAAAAGCTCACCTCTCTTTTTGATGCAATGAAAAATGCCGATGCAATAATTTTTGCAAGCCCTGTATATTTCGGCACAATGAGTGCACAGCTCAAATGCATTTTCGATAAGACACGTGACCTGAGGGCAAACAGCGCACTTCTCGGCAAGCTTGGTCTTGCAATTTCCTGTGGTGCTTCCAAATACGGTGGCCAGGAAAAAACCGTTGATGCCATTCACGACTGCATGCTTGTAGACGGGATGACAATCGTAGGTCCGTCATCGACAGGTGGTGCAGGCCACATGGGCGTATGTGCCCAGAAAGATGCACGCTCCGACGAGTTTGCCATTTCGCGTGCGCATCTTGCTGCCCAAAGATTATATGAAGAACTCACAAAAAACAGATAAGGGGTACTTTGAATGAACATTCGCGAAAAAAGGGAACAACTCGAAAAACTGATGCTTTCAGACAAGGCAACTCTTTCAGCAAACACAAAAGGCAGAATGATACTGGAAGAAAAATGCCCGCTTCGCACGGCTTTTGCCCGCGACCGTGACCGTATAATTCATTCCAAAGCTTTTCGCCGATTAAAACATAAAACCCAGGTTTTCATTTCTCTTGATAATGACCACCACCGTACCCGTCTCACTCACACTTTGGAGGTGTCTCAGATTGCGCGCACAATAGCCCGTGCGCTCAGCCTCAATGAAGATTTATGCGAGGCAATTTCTCTTGGCCACGACCTCGGCCACACTCCTTTCGGGCATTCGGGAGAAAGGGCTCTCGATGCGCTTTCACCGCACGGATTTAAGCATTATAAGCAGAGCCTGAGAGTTGTTGATATACTTGAACGCAACGGTGAGGGTATGAATCTCACCTATGAGGTTCGCGACGGTATTGTCAATCATACGGGAGATAATATAGCATGCACGCAGGAAGGTGTCATAGTAAAATTTGCCGACCGTATAGCATACATAAATCACGACATCGACGATGCAGTAAGAGCGGGAGTAATAAACTCATCTGACATCCCTCATCATTTGCTCGAAACTTTAGGCCACACCAATTCTGAACGAATTGACTATCTCATAACAGACCTTGTGTATCAGAGTCTTGAAAGCGGCACGGTTTCTATGTCCCGTGAGACAGAAGACTATATGATGTCTCTTCGTGATTTTATGTTTAAAAATGTATACAATAAAATGCGTGACAGAGATGAACACTCACTCATTATAATAGAAAAAATATATAAATATCTTCTTTCCCACAGAGACAAACTTCCCGAAGAATATAAGCTCCTCTTAAAGAAGTATGATATCCATACGGTAATTTGCGACTATATAGCAGGCATGACAGACAATTACTGCATAAATGTATACAGTGATCTTTTTTCGGGTGCAAAATAAATCAAAATCACCTTGCCCAAAAAGGATTTTTGCATAATTTGTCGAATTATTTATATATGAATAAAAACGAAAGGTGGTGCAGAAAATGAGTGTATTTCCCGACTATATAATCCGTGAAATAGCCGACAAAAACGATATATATGATGTTGTCTCTCAGACTGTACCACTAAAAAAATCAGGAGCCTCCTACATAGGCCTCTGTCCTTTTCACAACGAAAAAACCCCCTCGTTTTCAGTTTCTTCCAAACGTGGCATATTCAAATGCTTCGGCTGTGGCGAGGGCGGCGATGTTATAGGCTTTGTTATGAAAAATGACAATCTTTCTTTTGTCGAAGCTGTCCAGAAGCTTGCCGCCAGAGCAAATATTCAGCTCCCCGAGGTCAATAGCTTCGATGCCGACAAGCAACAAAAGCGCAAAGAAAAGGCAGAACTGCTCCACGCCATAAACCGGGACGCTGCCGAGTTTTTCTATTCCAATGTAAAGACGAGTCCCGTCATAATAGACTATTTCAAAAAACGTCAGATATCTGCATCTGTTGTCAAGGCTTTCTGGCTTGGCTATGCTCCCGATTCGTGGACAAGCCTTTTCGACCATCTCAAATCAAAAGGCTACACCGAATCCGACATATTCGACGCAGGCCTTATTCAGAAGCACGACAGCGGCCGATATTACGACTTCTTTCGCAACCGTCTCACCATCACCATCTTCGATGCCAATTCAAATGTCATAGGCTTCAGCGCAAGAGTACTTGACAATTCTCTCCCAAAATACATCAACACACGCGAAACTCCTGTTTTCAGCAAACAGAAAAATTTGTACGGTTTAAACATTGCCCGCAAATCAAAAGAAAAATTCTGCATACTGTGTGAAGGTTGTATGGATGCAATCTCGCTCATGAGCTATGGCTACACAAACACCGTTGCACCTCTTGGCACATCCTTTACTCAGGATCAGGCAAAACAGCTTTCGCGCTATTTTGAAGAGGTTGTTATCTGCTTCGACAGTGATGCGGCAGGGCGAAAGGCGACCTGCAGAGCCATCACCATTCTGAGAGCTTTTCCAAATGTCAAAATCACAGTTTTAGACCTCAAAGCGCGTAAAGATCCCGATGAATTCATCAAAGAATACGGTGTTGACAGGTTCAATTCTCTGCTTTCATCACGAAAAAGAGACATGGAGTATTTAATAGAATATTTTGGGGAACAATACAACCTGAAGCTCTCCGACGGAAAAATAGGCTTTATCTCTTCCATGGCAGAATATCTCAGCCTCGTATCTTCCACCGTAGAACTCGATGTATATGCCAATATGATTTCTGCTCTCACCGGAGTTCAGCCATCGTCTGTTATATCCCAGACAGGTCTTAAAAGAGCACAATCCGTCTCAAACCCGACAGGCAATGCTGACTATATAAATGTTGTGGGTAAGGGCGCTCAGGCAAATGATGACAACCAATATCTCGAAAGAACGAGATCGCTTTTAATAGGCACGCTTTTTTATGACGCCCGCGTTTTTGTCAAATACAAAGATCAGGTGACCGACGCCCTGTTCGAAAATCCGATACACAAAAAAATACTCGACTACATAAAAGAGTGTCATGAAAAAGGCGAACCGGTGTCGCAGTCGTCACTTTTGTCGGGGTTTGACACAAAAGAAGATATCAACCTGGTTTCAGGCATCCTTGCACTCGATGTTTTGTCGGAAGACAACGACAGAGCAGTGGCCGATTACATAAATCAGATCAAACAAAAATCAGACAACGAGAGAGCAATAAAGCTCTTTGAGGAGGGTAAACTTTCGTTGGAAGAGTTTAATAATATTATCAATAACAAAAGATAAGAAAGGGGTATTGACATGAGCACAAACAATCAGGAAATGTCATCCGAACAGAAAAACCTTATCATTAAAAAACTTATAGAAACAGGCAAACAGAAAGGTGTTCTTTCCTATAAGGAAATAATGGACACCTTAGAGGAGATCGACCTCAATGTAAAGCAAATCGAAAAGGTTTACGAAACCATCGAAGCCAAAGGCATTGAGCTTGTTGAAGACTTCGATAAGGAACTTGCTGAAATTCAGTCTTCGCCCGAGGAGGAAATCGACATTTCCGTTCCCGAGGGCATCGGCCTTGATGATCCTGTAAGAATGTATCTTAAAGAAATCGGTAAAGTACCTCTTCTTTCAAGTGACGAAGAAAAAGATCTCGCCGAAAAAATGCAGGAGGGCGACGAGCAGGCCAAAAAGCGTCTTGCCGAAGCCAATCTCCGTCTTGTAGTAAGCATAGCAAAGCGTTATGTTGGCAGAGGCATGCTTTTCCTCGATCTTATTCAGGAAGGTAACCTCGGTCTTATCAAAGCAGTAGAAAAGTTTGACTACACCAAGGGCTATAAGTTCAGTACCTATGCTACATGGTGGATTCGTCAGGCAATCACCCGTGCCATAGCCGATCAGGCCCGTACAATCCGTATCCCTGTTCACATGGTTGAAACCATCAACAAGCTCATAAGAGTGTCTCGTCAGCTACTTCAGGAATATGGCCGCGAACCGTTGGTCGATGAAATAGCAAGAGAAATGAACATGAGCGAAGACAGAGTTCGTGAAATCATGAAAATCGCACAGGAGCCGGTTTCTCTCGAAACACCTATCGGCGAAGAGGAAGACAGCATCCTTGGAGATTTCATACCCGATTCCGATGCTCCTGCTCCGTCTGAAATGGCAGCATTTATGCTCCTCAAAGAGCAGCTCATTAGTGTATTAGATACCCTCACACCAAGAGAAGCAAAAGTTCTCAGACTGCGCTTCGGTCTTGATGATGGCAGAGCGAGAACTCTTGAAGAGGTAGGCAGAGAATTCAAGGTTACCCGTGAGAGAATTCGTCAGATTGAAGCCAAGGCTCTTCGCAAACTCCGTCATCCCAGCAGAAGCAAAAAATTAAAAGATTTCCTTGAATAAATCATGAAACTGAAAACAGCTCTTAGCATGATTTTGTGTGTGATTGTCTTTTTTGCAATGATGTTTACGGGCATGTATCTTTCACAGCATGAAAGTGACAAGCCAATCAGCATCACCGGTACCGGTCGCGCATCCGAAGAGGAGATTATCATAGAATTAAAAGGTGAGGTCAAATCACCCGGGAAATATTCTGTGCCTCTGGGTACCCCGCTTCACGATGTAATATACATGGCAGACGGTCTCACAAAAGATGGTGATCCGAAAAGTGTAAATCTGGCTCAGCTAATGACCGTGCCATGCACCGTTACTGTGGCAAAATCACAAGGTCACGATTATAAACCAAAGCTTTCTCACTCTTTTGGCAGTGATAACAGATGCAACATAAACACAGCAACACTGTCGGAACTCACATCGCTTCCCGGTGTAGGTGAGGCACTGGCTCTTGATATCATCAACTACCGTAAGGTAAATGACGGTTTTAAAACCACAGAAGAAATAAAAAATATTAAGGGATTTGGCAATAGCAGGTATGACAAGATTAAGGATTTAATAAAAGTCGGAGGTTAATTTATATGAAAATATTGATTGTAGACGACGAAAAGCTTCTTGTAAAAGGTATGAAGTTCAACTTCGAGCAGGAAGGCTATGAGGTTGAAAGTGCATATGATGGCGAAGAGGCACTGCGTCTTTCCCGTGATAAAAATTTAGACCTTATAATTCTCGATCTTATGCTCCCAAAACTCGACGGACTTTCGGTCTGCCAGAAGGTGAGGGAGTTTTCCAATGTTCCGATCATCATGCTCACAGCCAAAACTGAAGACATGGACAAAATTCTCGGCCTCGAATATGGCGCCGACGACTACATAACAAAACCTTTCAATATTCTCGAACTCAAAGCGCGTGTCAAGGCAATAATGCGCAGAGTCACTCCCATAGCTCCCAAGGGAGATCGCACAAAGGTAAGAATAGGCTCCGTAGAGCTTGACTACAATCAAAGGAAAATAACAATTAACGGTGTAACAACCGATCTGACTTCCAAAGAGTTTGATCTTTGCGACCTTTTGGTTTCCAATCCCGGCAGAGTATACAGCCGTGACAATTTGCTCGATCTCATCTGGGGCTATGACTACCCCGGCGATGCACGAACTGTTGATGTGCACATAAGAAGACTTCGCGAAAAGATTGAGCCAAATGCTGCAGAACCCAAATATCTGCTTACTAAGTGGGGAGCTGGTTACTATTTTAACGAAAACTAAACGCCATTTCGGCAGACTTAACCGAATAAGCACAAAGCTGGTTTTTACATATTTCTTTATAATGCTCATAACGCTCTTGTTTTTCAGCTACTACATCACCGATGCCATGAAAAATCATCTGTATGCCGACGAAAAAGTCAGCGCCACCACCATGGCGAGTGTTGTTGCAAGCTTTGCCGGCGACTATATCGATTCAGAAACCGGTGTGCTCGACAAAGACGGTTTTGAGCGTTTTATCGGCGAAATCGGACTCGATTCCGAAATGAGAGTCATGATGATGGGGCAGGATATGACAGTGCTTTATGATTCTCAGAACAATCGCAATATTTTAGGCACTGCACAGGTGCGTCCTTCGGTTGTCAGAGCTATAAATGGTACCGAAGGCTTTACAAACTACACCAATTCAGAAAACACCGTCACTTTAGACGCCACCTCTCCGATTTTAAATCCTCAGGGCGAAGTGATAGGTGTTATTAATATTATATATATTCCCGAGTCAACCTCTGTCTTCATAGACGCTATCATGACAGAGATGCTGTTTCTTATCATTATGATTCTTCTTCTGGTCGGCATAGTAATTTATGTTGCTGCGGGCCTCATCTCAAAGCGTATAGTTGACTTTACCTCAAAGATAACCTCGATGAGTGATGACGGTATTCTCGACGAAAAACTTGATATCTCGGGACACGATGAAATATCTCATCTTGGTGAGGCTTTCAACCTTATGAGTGACAAGGTTCTCATGCTCGAACAGCAGAGAGTGCAGTTTGTGTCGGATGCTTCCCACGAACTCAAAACGCCTCTCAGTTCTATAAAGCTCATGGCAGATTCGATTCTCCAGACACCAAACATTTCGGCTGACTATGTCCGCGAGTTCATGACCGATATGAATAACGAAATAGACCGTCTCAACCGAATTGTCAATAAGCTTCTGTACATTACAAAGATGGATGTGCAAGGCTCAAATGCAAGCAAAAAAATGGAACTTATCAGTCTCAATGACATAGCCTCGGGCATAGAGCGCAACCTCCAGCCACTTGCCAAAAAAGCAGGCATAACCCTGGTGTTCAGCACACCCGGTGAGATACTTCTCCTTGCCAATAAGGATGTGCTCTGGCAGGGCATATACAATATTGTCGACAACGCCATAAAATACACCGACACCGATGGCTATGTGCTCGTTGCCATGTCAAGAGAAGATGGAAATGTCATAATTGAAGTTCGTGACACGGGACTTGGCATTGCCAAAGAAGACATCGACAAAATCTTCGACCGTTTCTACCGTGTCGACAAAGCGAGAGACCGAGCCACCGGCGGCACAGGTCTTGGCCTTGCAATTGCAATGTCTGCCATTCAATATCATAATGGCACAATAGAGGTTGAAAGTGAACCGGGCAACGGTTCCACCTTCAAAATTATTATTCCCGATGCGCACGACATCTCTGACAGTGAGGAGGAAGAATGATGAAAGCTATAAGATTTATCAGCATTTTTCTTGTTGTCGTTTTAAGCCTTTGCGGATGCTCGGCTGACAATTTGTCGGGACAAAGCGCAGTTGAGCTTTATTTTGTCAATTCTGCCCGCGATGCTCTTGTCACAGAAACAGTTTACATACCTCAAAGAGATTTTTCAACCACCAAAACACTTGTACATGCAGTTATGGAAAGGCTCCTCGACGGGCCCACCTCTGCCGAACACTCAAGAATAATTCCAAAGGGAGTAACCTTAAGAGGCTTTTCTCAGTCCAAAACCGAATATGGCACAGTAAATATTGATCTTGGCGGCAACTTTTATCAGAAAAAGTCCGATACGGTTTTTGCTTCCGACGAATTACTTGCCCGCTATTCCATCATCTGCACGCTTTGTCAGTTTGAAAACATACGCAAAGTAAAGTTTTATGTCAATGGTGAAGAAATGAAAACCCTTTCGGGCAAAGGCGATATAGTTCAGCCAATGGGCAATGACAGCATCATAACCGACTCACCCTCAGGTGTGGGAACCCAGACAGAAAAATTTATAACGCTTTACTTCACCGATGGCGATGGCAGAAGACTTTTCTCCGAAACCCGAAAAGCCACCATGACCGACAACAGCCTCGAAAAGACGATTGTCCACGAACTCATAAAGGGCCCTGTTTCCGAAAATTTAGAACCGACTCTCCACGATAAGACAAAGCTCATAAGTATCGAAACAGCCGAAGAGGTTTGCTTTGTCAATCTGTCCGGCGATTCGCTGTCAAAGTTTGAACCCGGATCTCAGAGGGAAAGACTTGCAGTATATTCCATTGTTAATTCCATAACAAGAATTGCGGGCATAGAAAAGGTTCAGGTTCTCATAGACGGAAAAAAACCGGAAAATGATGAGGGCCATCTGTTTTCTGCTCCTCTTGAGCACAACGAAAGCATAATAAAAGAGGCGAGTGCTTCATAAGAGGCAAAAAAAGAAATTATCTGTAAAAAACACTTGATTTTTTCATTTGTTTATGGTAATATATGTAATGTAATTATGTATTGTCATTAGAGTGGGTTGCAAAACCCACTCTTTTGTATTAGTTATGCTATGAAAGGACTGAAACAATGGCACGAAAAAAAGTTACAGACACTGTCTTTGAACTTGCGTCACCTGTTGCAGCTGAAAACGGGTGCACCGTCTACGATGTCGAATTCAAAAAAGAAGGCTCCGACTACGTCCTTCGTATCATCATCGACAAAGAAGATAACACTCCCATTTCAATCGACCAATGCGAAAGCGTCAGTCGTGCAATGAGTGATATTTTAGATAAGGTCGATCCCATAGATGAGCCCTACATGCTCGAAGTGTCATCACCCGGCATAGATCGTGAACTCAAAAAAGATAAAGATTTTATTCGTTTTATGGGCTCCGATGTCGACATAAAATTATATAAAGCACTCGACGGTTCCAAGCTCATATGCGGCAAGCTCGTCGGTTATGACGATGGTAATATAACTGTTGAAACAGACAATAAACAAATAGAAATCTCCAAAGCTGACACGTCTTCGGTCAGACTTTCGGTGATTTGGTAGTAATAATACAGAAGGGAATGGTAAGAAAAAATGAATTCAGAATTTTTAATGGCACTAAATGAAATCGAAAAAGAAAAAAATATCTCAAAAGACATCCTCTTTGATGCAATTGATGCTGCACTTGTTTCCGCCTACAAAAGAAATTACAACACAAATCAGAGCAATGTGATTGTAAACATCGACCGCGAAACAGGTTCGGTTAAGGTTTTCATCTCAAAAGAAGTTGTCGAAACAGTTGAAGACAGTCTTTCTCAGATCAGCCTTGACGATGCAAAAGCAATCAGCGGCACCTACGAAATAGGTGACATTGTCAACATCGAAGACACCCCCGCAGCCTTTGGCAGAATCGCTGCTCAGACTGCAAAGCAGGTTGTTCTTCAGAGAATCAAAGAAGCAGAAAGAAACATCATCTTCGACGAATTCTCCGAAAAAGAACACCAGGTGGTTATCGGTACAATTCAGCGTATCGAAAAAAGAAACATATATCTCGACATCGGCAAAACCGAAGCATATCTTGCTCCCGGTGAGCAGGTGGCAGGCGAAAGCTACGATTTCCACAAACGCCTCAAAGTGTATGTTACAGAGGTTAAAAGAACCACAAAAGGCCTCAGCGTAAATGTGTCGCGTACCCGCCCGGCTCTTGTTGCCAAGCTTTTTAGTGAGGAAATTCCCGAAATTGCCGATGGTATTGTTGAGGTAAAGAGTGTGTCCAGAGAGGCCGGCTCCCGCACAAAGATTGCAGTCTGGTCCAACGACAAAAATGTTGATCCCATTGGTGCCTGCATCGGTGCAAAAGGCACCCGTGTTCAGAACATTGTAGATGAACTCGGCGGCGAAAAAATCGACATCGTAAGATACAGTGAAGATCCGGCCGAATTCATCCGTGCAAGTCTCAATCCTGCCGAGGTTATCAGCCTTGATGTCGACACCGAAAACAAAGAGGCACATGTTATTGTTCCTCACCATCAGCTTTCTCTCGCCATTGGTAAGGAAGGTCAGAATGCTCGCCTTGCAGCAAGGCTCACAGGCTACAAAATCGACATAAAAGCTGATGCCGAATAAGAAACGGTGATGCAAAATGGCCCGCAATCCTAAAAACACACGAATGTGTGCATCATGTCGCACCCGATGCGATAAGTCGCAATTTATTCGCGTAACAAAGACCAAAGATGGCATTGTGGTTACCGATGCGACTTCTCATGTTGAGGGCAGAAGCATATATTTGTGCACATCAGAAAAGTGTATAGACACAGCAATAAAGAAAAAAGCCATTTCACGCGGATTGAAGTGTGAAATCGATCCTGAAATATTTGAAAGGATACAAAAAGCCCTGAAGACGGAGTGATTATAGTGACAAAAGCACTGAGTCTCATCTCGCTTGCCAAAAAAGCAGGCAGGATAGCAAGTGGTGAAAGCGCATGCAAAGAAGCAATACGGTTTGGCTCTTCTCATCTTATAATAATTGCCGAAGATGCAAGCGCAAACACACGCAAAAACATATCCGACAGTTGCATTTACTATGAGGTTCCATATGTAATTTCCTTCGATAAAGAAACCCTAGGCCATTCAATAGGCAATGAATTCAATGCAGTCGTTTCCGTAAACGATGAGGGCTTCGCAAAAGGAATATTAAAATATTTTCAGGCAAATAATTAAGAAAGGTGAGTGATTATATTGGCTAAGGCAAAAAATACAAATCCAAGGGTACATGAAATATCCAAAATGATCAATGTATCAAGCAAAGACCTTATCACACTTTTGGAAAGCTACGGTACAGAAGTCAAAAATCATATGACTGTTCTCGAATACAAGGACATAGACATTATTCTGACAACCTATCTCAATAAATTCGATCAGGGAGATACCATAGAAGAGTACTATGCAAAGCTCAAAAAAGAAAAGGAAGAAGAGGCTTTAAAGCAAGCCAAAAAAGAAGGCAAAAGTGTTGAGACTATGCCTGAGGTAAAACCGGAAGCCGAAGAAGAAATCGATCTTTCAAGCCTTGAAATCAAAAAAGAGGTCAATCAGACTGTGGTTGATACCCGTCAGAACAATGTTGATCTCGAAAAGCTCGACACAGGCAAAATAGAAGAGCTTGTTGACATAGACAGAGTGGAAGGCAAAGCTGAGAAAAAACAAAAAATCAAGAAAAACAATTCTCAGCCAAACAAGAAAAACGAAAAAGAACTTGAAGCCAATCATAATAAAAAGAAAAAAGAACAGGTTAAGGAAGAAGGTCCGAAGCTTGTTCTTGTTCCCGATGAAATCAGCGTAGGGGAGATTTCCGAGAGAATGGGTGTTGCTCCAACAGCTGTTGTTAAAAAGCTTTTCGAACTCGGCATCATGGCAACAGTAAGCCAGAATATCGACTTCGACACTGCACTCCTCATTGGTGAGGACATGGGCTTCAAAATCGAAAAAGAAATCATCATCACCGACGAAGACCGTCTTTTCAATGATGTTGAAGATGCCGAAGAAGATCTCCAGCCCCGTTCACCCGTTGTGGTTGTTATGGGCCATGTTGACCATGGTAAAACCTCACTTCTTGATGCTATCCGCAACACCAATGTCATAGCAAAAGAAGCAGGCGGCATCACACAGCACATAGGTGCCTACCGTGTAAGAGTTGGCGACAAAAAAGTTACCTTCCTCGACACCCCCGGTCACGAGGCTTTCACAGCAATGCGTATGCGTGGTGCACAGGTAACCGACGTTGCAATACTTGTTGTAGCAGCAGACGACGGTATCATGCCTCAGACCATTGAAGCTATCAATCATGCCAAGGCTGCCGATGTTACCATCATCGTTGCAATCAACAAAATCGATAAAGAAGGCGCAAATCCCGATCGCATCAAGCAGGAACTCACAGAATACGATCTCGTCCCTGAAGAGTGGGGCGGCAGCACAATCTGTGTTCCTATTTCAGCCAAATACAATCAAAACATAGATGAGCTTCTGGAAATGGTAACCCTCGTTGCCGACATGAAAGAGCTCAAAGCCAATCCCAACCGTCGTGCCAAAGGTACAGTCATCGAAGCTCGTCTCGACAAGGGCAGAGGCCCTGTTGCAACTGTTCTTGTTCAGAACGGTACTCTGAAGTCGGGCGACATCATAGTTGCAGGCACAGCAGTGGGCAGAGTAAGAGCTATGCTCGACGACCGTGGCAATGCTGTCAAAAAAGCAGGTCCCTCCGTTCCGGTTGAAATCACAGGTCTCAGCGAAGTGCCCGATGGCGGCGACACCTTCTATGCTGTTGACGACGAAAGAAAAGCAAGAGATGTCGTAGAAAAGAGAAAACAGAAAATCAAAGAAGATACAATCGGTGCAAAAACTGCTGTTTCTCTCGACGACTTGTTCAGTCAGATTCAGGAAGGCGAAGTTAAAGACCTCAACATCATCGTCAAAGCCGATGTTCAGGGCTCAGTGGAAGCTGTCAAACAGTCTCTTTCAAAACTTTCCAACGAAGAAGTCAGAGTCAACTGCATTCACGGTGGTGTTGGTGGTGTTACCGAGTCCGATGTTATGCTCGCAGCTGCATCCAATGCTATCATAGTAGGCTTCAATGTCCGCCCCGCAGGTGGCGCCATGGAATCAGCCAAGGCAAACGATGTTGATGTTCGTTTCTACCGTGTAATCTATCATGCAATAGAAGAAATCGAAGCTGCAATGAAAGGTATGCTTGCTCCCAAATACAAAGAGGTTCTTCTCGGCCATGCCGAAATCAGAGATGTATTTAAGGTTTCCGGTGTTGGCGTTATCGGTGGTGGCTATGTTCAGGACGGTAAGATTTCCCGTAACTCACAGGTTCGTATTGTCCGCGACAGCATCATCATCCACGAAGGTGTACTCTCGAGTCTCCGTCGTTTCAAAGATGATGTCAAAGAGGTTGCCTCCGGCTATGAATGTGGTATTGGCATTGAAAATTACAACGATCTCAAAATCGGCGATGTAATCGAATCCTTTGTAATGGAAGAGATAAAGGAATAAGGTGATTTTCGTGGCAAACAACAGAATGGAAAGAATAAAAGAAGAATTCAGGCGTGAGCTTGCTTCGATTTTCAGAGAAATCAAAGATCCACGTCTTTCTTCAATGGTCAGCGTAACCGGTGTTGAAATCACCAAAGACCTTAAATATGCCAAGGTGTATGTAAGTGTTATGGGCACTCAGGAAGAAAAGGAAAGTTCTCTCACAGCACTCAAAAGTGCCACGGGTTTTATCAAAAGAGAAATAGGAGCACGCCTCAATTTAAGGGGTGTGCCTCATCCCACCTTTGTGCTCGACAACTCCATAGACTATGGCGCACACATCAATGAGATGATTAAAAAAATCAACGAAAAGTAAAGGCGATCCTTTATGCATACAATAGATCAGGCGGCAACATTTCTTGCCGATCACGATAATTTCATAATCATTCCCCACAGAAGCCCCGACGGTGACTGCATAGGTTCATCTGCATCACTTCTTCTGGCACTTCGCTCGCTTGGGAAAAATGCAAAAATTGCTCTCCCGTCTCCTGTCACCGAAAGACTGATGTTTATATGGGACGAAAGCTATGAAAGTGGCGATTTCATACCCGATGTGGCAGTTGCAGTAGACGTTGCCGATCCACAAATGATGCTCGGACTTTATGATGAGGTCTTTTCAAAAGCAAAACATACTGTCTGCATCGACCACCATGGCACAAACGTTGGCTATGCCGATGTAAACTGTGTTGTTCCCGATGCGGCTGCAGCCGGCGAAATCGTATTTCAGATCATCGAAAAGATGGGCGTCTGCATAGACAAGCACATTGCCGAAAGGGTTTTTGTTGCAATCAGTGACGATACAGGTGGTTTTCAGTATTCCAACACCACCGACAACACCCATCGCATAGCTGCCAAGCTCTATAAGTCAGGCATCAATTCGGCAGAAATAATGCGGCTTCTTTTCGACACACACACCAAGAGTGAGATGGAGCTTTTAAAATATGTAACATCCCGCATGCAATATCATCTTGGCGGCAAAGTGTGCACCACATGGATAGACGATGAGGCACTCAGGGCGTGCAATGCACAAATGCACAATGCCGATGCCTGGATCGGACTCACCCGTTCTTCCGATGGGGTAGAGGTTGGCATTATGTTTAAACTCATAACCGACAAAGAAATCCGTGTAAGTCTCAGATCCAACAAATATGTCGATGTGTCATCCGTTGCCCGCAAATTTGGCGGCGGAGGTCATGTCAGAGCTTCTGGTGTCACCTTCTATGATGGCATGGAAGATGCAAAAGAAAAGCTTTTGGATGAACTTGCAAAGCTGGTGTGATAAATGCAGGATAATGTAAATGGCATTTTAATAGTAGATAAAGACAAAGGCTTCACATCTCACGATGTAGTAAATGTCATCCGCAAAATCTACGGTACCCGCAAGGTTGGCCACACGGGCACCCTCGATCCCGATGCCACAGGCGTACTTCCCATATGCATCGGAAAAGCCACCAAGGTTTGCGACATGCTCACTTTTTCCGACAAGGAATACATCGCAAAGGTAAGGCTCGGCATTGTCACCGACACTCAGGACCTTTCGGGAGAGGTTCTATCCGAAAGTCGGGTTGATGTGACAATAGATGAGCTTGAAAGCGCAGTTAAAGACCACGTTGGCGAAATTATGCAAATCCCTCCGATGTATTCGGCACTGAAGGTGAATGGTCAAAAGCTATGTGACCTTGCACGTAAAGGCATAGAGGTTGAAAGAAAGCCCCGCCCCGTGACAATATACTCGGCAGAGGTCTCAGATTTTGACGGTACCGGGTTCAACATCAAAGTGCGCTGCTCAAAGGGCACCTACATCCGTACTCTTTGTCATGACATAGGTAAGACATTGGGATGTGGTGCGGCAGTGGCTGAGCTTCGTCGCACAGCTTCATCTGTATTTTCCATAGATGATGCCATCACACTCGACAAACTAAAAACTCTCAAAGAATCAGGCGAGCATATGTCCGCTCTCATAGATACCGATGAGGTTTTCAAAGACTATGAAAAACTCGTCATATCAGATGCTCTGCAAAAGAGAGTTTGCAATGGGGCAGTATCATTTGTCGGCTTTGCCCCCGGTACATACAGACTGTACAGTAAAGAGGGCAAATTCCTGTGTATTGCCGAGGTTTATGAGGACACAGAGAAGAAAAAGAATGTAATAAAAATGACAAAAGCATTTTTTTAATGGTGATATAATGCTACCAAAACTTACCAATAAAAAAACAGTTGCGGCAATAGGCAAGTTCGACTCCTTTCACGTGGGACATGCCGGGCTTATCCGCACTGCCTGTAAAATAGCGAAAGAAAAAGATATACTTTCACTCATATTGTTCATAGGGTCTCATTCGCCCGAAATAATAAGCGAAGAAGAATCCGGACGCATTGTCAGCTCGTTTGGCATTGACCTCGCACTTAGGCAGGAGCTTGATGAGGAATTTCGTTCTCTTTCGGCAGAAAGCTTTGTAAAAGATATCCTTTCAGACCGTCTCAATTGTGAGTGTGTTGTTGTTGGCGACAACTTTCGCTTTTCCAAAAATCGCAGTGCCGATGCAAACGAACTTAAAAGACTTTGCAACGAAAACTCCATAGAATGTATTATAATAGAAGAAATCCGTCTCGAAAATTCTCTTTCGGAGGTTTGCACCGTGAGCAGCACCTATATCCGCGAGCTCATCTCCAAAGGCATGATGGAAGATGTAAGTCGTTTTCTGGGCAGACCGTATGAAATTTCCGCATCTGTAACAAATGGCAGACATATTGGCTCATCTCTTGGCATACCAACTGCAAATCTTATTCCACCAAAAGGTAAGCTTCTTCCTCCTGACGGAGTATATGCCACCTGTACAACAGTTGATGAGGAACGATATCTTTCGATAACCAATATAGGCTCTAATCCAACTGTCAGCGACAACAGTGACAAAACCATCGAAACTAACATTCTGAATTTCGACCTTGACATCTATGGCGAAAGCATAAAAGTTGAATTCTTTGAGATGATAAGAGGGGAGATTCGCTTCGATTCTCTCGATAAGCTCAAAAAGCAAATCAATAAAGATGTTAATTATGTAAAAGAAAAATATTATGTTTGAATTTTGGGAAGACTGCACTTTTTTGTGCAGTCTTTTTTGTTTTATGTTTAAAAATCCACTCGTTAGGGCGCAAGTTGTGGAAAACTTTGGTTTTTCTTTGGGTTTGCTTTTGGTTTTTTATTTTTTTGTGTTTTACTATTGACTTTTTGTGAGAAATGTTGTATATTTAATATAACTAGTTTTGTTTTTGTTTTAAAATCTTTGTTTTTGATGAATATGATACAGGAGTTGACTATTATGGCAAAATATTATAGCAAAGAAATATCAAAATCTCCGAGAATTGATATTTTGAAAAAAGCTCTTTTTGCTACCAAACCTCGCATAGAGGCCGACAGAGCTGTTCTTCTTACCGAAAGCTATAAAGCTACCGAGAATCTTCCCATTATAGAAAGAAGAGCAAGGGCTTTTTCTCATATTCTTCACAATCTCCCCATCACAATTCGTGACAATGAACTTGTTGTTGGTGCAAGCACAGTTCTTCCCCGAAGCTCTCAGACCTTCCCCGAATTCTCGTTCACATGGCTTGAAGATGAATTCTCCACCATTGCAACGCGCTCGGCCGATCCTTTCGAGATTTCCGAAGAAACCAAATCCAAGCTTTCCGAAGCCTACAAATACTGGCATGGCAAAACCACCTTCGATCTTGCCACATCCTACATGGCTCCCGAAGCTATCAAAGCTATAAAGCACAACATCTTCACAGTTGGCAACTACTACTACAACGGCATAGGCCATGTTACTGCCAACTATGGCAAAGTGCTGAAAATAGGCTACAAGGGCATAATGCACGAGGCAGCTCAGGAGCTTGCATCGCTTTGCGTTACCCTTGCCGATTACAACACAAGAGCATCATTTTTGAAATCGGTTATCATCTCAGCTCAGGCAGCCATCGACTTTGCTCATCGCTATGCCGATAAGGCTGAACAGCTTGCAGCATCTACTGCTGACAGCGCAAGAAAAGCTGAACTTCTCACCATCGCCAAAAACTGCAGAAATGTTCCGGAAAACGGTGCTCAGAGCTTCTATGAAGCTTGTCAGTCTTTCTGGTTCGTTCAGCTTCTCATTCAGATTGAGTCCAACGGTCATTCCATTTCCCCCGGACGTTTCGACCAATACATGTATCCCTATTACAAAAAGGATCTCGACGAAGGCAAAATCACCCGTGAGTTTGCTCAGGAGCTTGTTGACTGCATCTGGATCAAGCTCAACGATCTCAGCAAAGTTCGTGACCTCGCGTCATCCGAAGGCTTTGCAGGCTACTCCATGTTCCAGAACCTCATCTGCGGTGGTCAGAATTCTGAGGGCGTAGATGCCACCAACGACCTTTCGTTCATGTGCATCACAGCATCACTCCACACCATGCTTCCTCAGCCTTCACTTTCAATCCGTGTGTGGAACGGTTCTCCTCATGACCTTTTAGTATGGGCAGCCAAACTCACCCGCACAGGCATTGGTCTTCCTGCTTATTACAATGACGAGGTTATTGTTCCTGCTCTTGTTTCAAGAGGTCTCACCATGGAAGACGCCCGTGATTACAACATCATCGGCTGTGTTGAACCTCAGAAATCGGGCAAAACAGACGGTTGGCACGATGCAGCGTTCTTCAATATGTGTCGTCCTCTCGAGCTCGTATTCTCAAATGGCTACGAAAACGGTGAGCTTGTCACCATCGAAACCGGTGACATCTCTTCAATGAAAACCTTTGAAGATTTCCTCAAAGCCTATAAAAAGCAAATGAAATACTGCATTGCTCTTATGGTAAATGCCGACAATGCAGTCGACATGGCTCACATGGAGCGCGCTCCTCTTCCGTTCCTTTCTTCCATGATAGAAGACTGCATAGGCAGAGGCAAGAGTGTGCAGGAAGGTGGCGCCATCTATAACTTCACTGGTCCTCAGGGCTTTGGCATAGCGAACGTTGCCGACTCCCTCTACACCATCAAAAAGCTCGTGTTCGAGCAGGGCAAATTCAGCCTTTCAGAGCTCAAAGCAGCTCTCGATGCAAACTTTGGCAAAGCGACTTCATCAAACAATAGCGGTGCCGCAGAAATAACAGTCGGCATAGTTAAAGCACTTGCTGAAAAAGGCACCAAGGTTTCAGAAGAACAAATCGCCGAAATTTATAAAACAGTCAATGGCTCAGCGTCTGGCGTGGCAAATCCCGAATATCAGAGAATCTTAGATGAAATCAACAAACTCGACAAATTCGGCAACGATCTCGATGAGGTCGACCTCATCGCAAGAGAAGCAGCCTATTCCTACACACGTCCCGTTGAAAAATACAAAAACCCCAGAGGTGGTACATATCAGGCAGGTCTCTATCCCGTATCTGCCAACGTTCCTCTTGGAGCACAGACCGGTGCCACACCCGATGGCAGATTTGCCTTCACCCCTGTGGCAGACGGTGTATCTCCGTCAGCCGGCAAAGATGTCAGCGGCCCCACAGCTTCGGCCAACTCTGTTTCCAAGCTTGACCATGGCATCGCATCAAACGGTACGCTGTTTAACATGAAGTTCCATCCCTCAGCACTCGAGGGCGAATCGGGCATCGAAAGCTTTGTAGCACTCGTAAGAGGCTTTTTCGACAGAAAGGGCAGCCACATTCAGTTCAATGTTGTCAGCCGCGAAACCCTCATCGATGCTCAGAAACACCCCGAAAACTATCAGGGACTTGTGGTCAGAGTTGCAGGTTACAGTGCAATGTTCACCACACTTTCCAAATCTCTGCAGGACGATATCATCAATCGTACTCAGCAGGGCAAATTTTAAACTGACATGAACAATCAGGATTATTTAAGCAGCAAGGGCAGAATTTTCGACATCCAGCGTTTCTCTGTTCATGACGGACCCGGCATAAGGACAATATTCTTTTTAAAAGGTTGTTTCCTTCGTTGCCGATGGTGCTGCAACCCCGAATCACAATCGGGCGACATTGAACAGATGACCATTGGTGGCAACACCAAAACCGTCGGACGCGATGTTACTGTAGCCGAACTCTTAGAAATCGCCGAAAAAGACCGTATCTACTATCGTCGTTCAGGTGGCGGCATCACACTTTCGGGTGGTGAGTGTCTCTTTCAGAGCGAGTTTGCAGCAAACATTCTAAAGGCATGCAAAGAAAAAGGCATCAACACTGCCATAGAATCAACTGCCTTTTCCGATTTCTATAAGATAGAGCCTTTGCTCGAAAACTTAGATCTCTTTTTAATGGACATAAAACACATCGACAGTGCAAAGCACAAAGCCTTCACAGGTGTGCCAAATGACATCATTAAAAGAAATGCACCCGAGATTGCCAAAGCGTGCAAAGAACTCATCATCAGAGTTCCCGTCATTCCCACGTTCAACGATACTCCCGGTGAGATATCAGACATTGCAACCTTTGCAGCCTCTCTCCCCGGCGTGAAAGAAATTCATCTTCTTCCGTATCATCGTCTTGGCTATGACAAATATATAGGCCTTGGCAGAGAATATACCATGGGAGATGTTCCGCTTCTCTCACAGGAAAAAGTTGCAGAATTAAAGATGGCCGCCGAAAAAAGCGGACTCATTGTAAAGATAGGAGGGTAACGATATGAATACATCCGATTTTCTCAAAGACATAGTAAACGGTATTCCGTCAAACACCGACAAGCTTCGCATCATTCAGGAGCTCGTTCCCGGTAAGCAGGTTACCCTTGCTCACATCATAGCCAATCCGGATCGCATTCTCTACAAAAAACTCGGTCTTGACCCTGCCATAGACTATTCCAAAGCGGCAATCGGCATTGTAACAATGTCACCTGCCGAAACTGCCATCATCACAGCAGACATAGCGACCAAAGCATCAGGCGTAGAACTCGGCTTTGTCGATCGCTTCAGCGGCACTCTCATAATCACCGGCACAGTCTCCGAGGTTGAATCAGCCATGACTGCCCTCACCGATTATGTAAGAGACACCCTTGGATTCACAGTCTGCCAGATAACGCGCACATGAAAAAGCTGATACTCGTTGGCAGAAGCGGAGCAGGCAAAACCACTCTCACACAGGTTCTCAGAGGACTCGAGATAGAATATGAAAAAACCCAATACATAAACTATCACTCCTTCCTCATCGACACCCCAGGCGAATATGCCGAAAACAGAGAGCTTGGCAGAGCGCTCGCGCTGTACTCCTACGAAGCCGACATATGCGGCCTTCTGGTTTCAGCCACAGAGCCATATTGCCTTTTCCCTCCCAATGTCACCCCCATGGCAAACCGTGAGGTCATAGGTATTGTCACCAAAATTGACCATCCCGAAGCGCGAACAGACCTTGCAAAGCTTTGGCTTGAGATTGCGGGATGCAAAAAGATATTCTTTGTAAGCTCCAAAACCAAGCAGGGAATAGATGAACTTTTGGACTACATAAGCAAATAAAGTCAAAAAGCAACAAAAAACAGATAAAATCAAAGAAAAACCAACAAATATCTGTTGACATCTGGCTAATTATATGATATTATATAATTAATCAAAACAAAATAAAACAAAAATCAAAAAAACAAAACAAAAATCTTATAAAGGAGACTGTCAAAATGACTTCAGAATTTGAAATCAAAAAACAAATCTGCGACATCGGCAAAAGAATTTATGACAGACGCATGGTTGCGGCAAATGACGGTAACATTTCCGTTAAAATCAGCGACAACGAATTCCTTTGCACTCCCACAGGTGTAAGTAAGGGTTTTATGACTCCCGAATACATCTGCAAAATTGATGGTGAAGGCAATGTGTTGCAGTCAAATGGCAAATTCAAACCCTCATCAGAAATCAAGATGCACCTCAGAGTATACAAACACAGACCCGATGTAAAAGCTGTTGTTCATGCTCACCCCATCTATGCAACAAGCTTTGCGATCGCAGGTGTTCCCCTCACTCAGCCCATCATGCCCGAAGCAGTTATTGCTCTTGGCTGTGTCCCGATTGCTGAATATGGCACACCTTCAACCCCCGAGATTCCCGATGCTGTTGAAAAATATCTCCCATATTTTGATGCAGTTCTTCTCGAAAACCACGGTGCGCTTGCATATTCCGATTCTCTCCTTGCTGCATATCACAAAATGGAATCTTTAGAGTTCTATGCTGAGCTCCTCTTCCATTCACAGAAAATCGGCAACGGTCCTCAGGAATTTGACGAAGAGCAAATCAAAAAGCTCTACGAAATCAGAAGACAGTTCGGTCTTCCCGGTAAACACCCTGCAAATCTTTGCCCCAACACAAGAAATGGCAAAATGAGCTGTCACACATGTGGCGTTGTAGGCTGTTCACTTTCCGAAAACGAGTCCACCGTTCCTTCAGCTGATGCCGATGCAAAAATGATTGCAGAAATCACCAAGAAAGTAATGGAAAAGCTCGCTAAATAAGGTGGTGTTATTTTGACCAATGACAACATCAATATGATAGCCGATCTTGTTGCCAACGAGGTGCAAAAGAGAACTGGCATACGTTCAATCACACTCGACATTGCCAGAAAGCTCATTGCCAAGGTTGAAGACAAAGCCAGAGAGATGGGTGTCAATGCAGTAGTTGCTGTTTCCGATGCCCATGCCCGTCCCGTAGCGGTAGAATGTATGGACAATTCCTACATAGCAAGCTACGATGTAGCTTTCAACAAAGCCTACACCGTGGTTGCCCTGAAGATGTCCACCATAGCATTAAAGCCTCTGAGTCAGCCGGGTGCATCTCTTTATGGCATACAGTTTACCAACGAAGGCAAAATAGTCATTTTCGGTGGTGGCGATCCCCTCATATACAACTCTCAGATTATCGGAGGCTTAGGCGTAAGCGGCGGCACCGAAGAAGAGGACACTCTTCTTTCTGCCTATGGCGCCGAATGCCTCAAAGATATAATAGAACAATAAAGGAGATGACAAAGCATGAATAGTAATGATATCGAAGCTATTGTTAAACAGGTCATCGCAGGTGTTATGGCAGGCGAGGCCCCCAAAACAGCTTCAAAATCCCCGGCACAAATTCCTGCCACAGCAAACACTGCAATGCTCACATCTCTTGAACATTACGACATAAAGCAGTTCCCAATCCCTGAGCTCGGCGATGACGACATGCTCGTCAAAGTTGAAGGCTGCGGCATATGTGGTACCGATGCTCACGAATTCAAGCGCGATCCTTTCGGTCTCATTCCCGTAGTTCTCGGTCACGAAGGAACAGGCGAAATTGTCAAAATGGGCAAGAATGTAAAGGTTGACAGTGCAGGTAAACCCCTGAATGTTGGTGACAAAATCGTTACTAGTGTTATCTTAAAAGACAGCCCCGACATCACAATGTTCGACCTCAACAAGCAAAACGTAGGCGCAGCCGATGTATACGGACTTCTTCCCGATGACGACATTCACTTAAACGGTTGGTTTGCCGACTACATAGTAATCAGAGGCGGTTCCACGGTATTCAACGTAAGCGATCTCGACCTCGAAAGCAGAATTCTCATCGAACCCTGCGCAGTACTCATCCATGCAGTAGAAAGAGCTAAAACAACAGGCATTCTGAGATTCAACAGCCGCGTTTTAGTTCAGGGCTGCGGACCTATCGGTCTCATCTGTATAGCAGTACTTCGCACAATGGGTATTGAAAACATCGTTGCTCTCGACGGTCAGGCAAAACGTCTTGACTTTGCCAAAGAAATGGGTGCTGACAGAAGTGTAAACTTCACAGAGCACAATGGCATTGAAGAACTCACAAATGCAGTAAAAGATGCATTCGGCGGCTACGAAGCAGACTTCGCGTTCCAGTGCACAGGCTCACCCGTAGCTCACTCCAACATCTACAAATTCATCCGTCGCGGCGGCGGTCTTTGTGAGCTTGGTTTCTTCATCAACGGTGGCGATGCTACCATCAATCCCCATTTCGATATTTGTTCAAAAGAAATCACAACAGTTGGTTCATGGGTATACACTTTAAGAGACTATGCTACCACATTTGACTTCCTCAAACGTGCTCAGGCAATCGGTCTTCCCTTAAAGAAACTCATCACTCACAAATATCCGCTTTCACAAATCAATGAAGCTCATCAGACCAATCTCAAAATGGAAGGTCTTAAGATAGCAATAATCAATGATTTGAAATAAAATATAAAAATTAATTTTTTGGAGGTTATCACTCATGGTACAAGAAGCATTAGGTATGGTAGAAACAAGAGGCTTAGTAGCCGCAATTGAAGCAGCAGATGCAATGCTCAAAGCTGCAAACGTAGTACTCGTTGGAACAGAGAAAATCGGTTCCGGACTTGTAAGTGTTATGGTCAGAGGTGATGTTGGTGCAGTTAACGCAGCAGTTCAGGCTGGTGGCGCAACAGCAGCAAAACTTGGTGAAATCATCGCAACTCACGTAATCCCCAGACCTCACTCAGATGTTGAAAAAATATTACCTACTCTTTAATAAATAAGGTGATATAAATGGCACAGAAAAAAACAACCCCCGCCAAAACAGCTGCTCCAAAAGCAAAAGCTGAGGCAAAAGTAACAGAAGTAACAGAAGTAAAAGAAGTAAAAGAAGTAAAAGAAGCAACTCCGGCTCCGGCAGCAAAGGAAACTCCGGCAGCTAAAAAGGAAACAAAAGCACCTGTAGCAGCGGGGGCAGCAGGAGAGAAAAAAGGAAAACCGGTTGTTAACAGAACCGTACGTGTAGATATTGAAAAACTGGATGTTCTTATGAATCTGGTAAGTGAGTTGATTATAGCAAAGAACTCTCTGGTATCTGCGACTAATGCAGAGGGAGCTGTTAATGTTGGTGTAAATGAACATATTGAATATCTGGAAAGTGTTACAACAAATCTTCATGAATCCGTTA